>CAIPNM010000378.1 GCA_903866395.1 uncultured bacterium | reverse complement strand
TCGGATCAAGAAGGGTATACGTTCACCTACACCGACGGACCCAGAATCCAATGGAACTTTTTCATGGGGGAGTGGGGCCGCTGGCATATGTTCGTTGACCGAATATCGTCAGACGGCCGCGCCTTTCCAGAACGACGGTGAGCGGGGTGTCGAGCGACTTTCCTCATGTAAAGCAGTGTTGGCACTCAGCCTGGGGCCTTTCCAGCCAGCCTGTGCGAGTCGTGTTCTACCGCCGGCCTTCCTTGACCGGCGCTCCGTCTCAGCAAGATAAACTTGGGCATGATTGAAGCCTGCGCTGCCGAGAAATCATTTTTCTTTGAAGGGCGCGAGATGCCCGCCTTGTAGGCGGTAGATCTCCAGAGTGGCATAGGGGAGTTTCGGTACCGTCGTGGGTCCTTCCAGTCATGGCATGTTCACTTTGCTGAACCTGGTGGCGGGACTGGTTCGATCAGCACAGGGGACACAGTTTAGTTGACCACTGTGGGGGTTACTCGCCCAACCCCAGCGATCCCGGATTCATCAGGCCGCGCGGGTCGACCGCCTTCTTTACCGACTCAAGAAGGGCGCGGGTTTCCGGCTTAAGAATGTCGAGGAAGGGATAGTCTCTCGCCACTTGCCAGCTGACCCCGCCCAGGCTGGTGTAGAGCGCTTGTGTCGCTTGCCGCAGTCGGACCACCGCTTCGCGTGCCGCCAAGTTAGCGGGACGATCTCGCCAGGGGCGCACAACATCCTCGCCCAGACTCGCGGCGTGTAGCGGGGTGATCTCATCCATCCAGTAGAACGCGGGCTCGAGGAAAAACTCGTGGCCGGTGGTCATCGTCATCACCGAATAGAGAATGCCGTGATCGGCCATCATCGCCTTCTGGCGCTCGAAGAACGCCTCATTGGCCTCCACCACGCGCTGCGTGTCACCCAGCGGAAAGACCGCATGAATCGGCACCCAGCGTTCCCCATCGCGTCCCAGCATTCCGCGTACCGGGCCGAACGGGCGGCTGCGCATTACGCGCGGCACCGAATCGGGGAGATCAACGCCGGCGGCCTGTTTTGCGATGTCGCGCAGACGCAATGTTGCACTTACGAGTTCGGCATCGTCGGCACGCTCAACCACGATATGAAGCGTGTAGGCATGCTCCTTCAGGTATTGGGTGCCGCCCACTGCCACGCCGATCGCGTCCTTGATGCCCGAAAGCGCGGATTTGCCGCTTCCCGCCACCTTGCCCAGAATCCCCAGCCCTTCGCTGATCCGGTTGACGCTGGCTGAGTGTTCAACCTTGTTCCGGTCGATGCCAAAGCCTTCGGCAATCAGACGGGTGCGGGCCATTGCGGCCTGCGCTGAAGCCATGTCCTGAATCGAAGAAAAACCAAAAGAGAGAAAACCCACTGCGGCGGGCGCAGGAATGAGCTTGAGGGTGGCGCTCGCCTTTACGCCCATTGCGCCGTTGTCCCCGAGGAACAGTCCGGTGAGATCGGGGCCCCCCTCGCGCGTGAAGGGTTTGGTGCCTTCGCGTCCCGCTGAGCCCGTGGTGGTGATGCTTCCATCGGCCAGCACGACCGTGATACCGAGAACGCTCTCGGCAACGGTGCCATTGAGCGAGGAACCAAAGAACGCACTGTTTTGAGAGAGGGCACCCCCCACGGTGGCGTTGATGCCCGAAAGGGGTCCCCAGTAGGGCGTGCGTAAGCCGGTGCCTGCGAGTGCCTCGTTGACCTGTGCCCAGGTGCAACCCGCTTCGGCCGTGATGTAGAGGTCGTCGGTATTGACCTCGATGATGCGATTCATTTTCCGGCAGTCAATGACGATTGAACCGGCGTGCTTTGGCAGATAGCCCTTGGTGTAGGACATCCCGCCGCCTCGGGGCACGACCGCCACGCCATTCGAGGTGGCCAGGCCGATGGCCGCCGCGAGGCTGGCTGCGTCGCTTGGGCAGACGATCGCAATCGGCTCGACACCTGGCTGCCAGAACACATCGTTGGCGTAGAAGCGACGGCTGGCTGCATCGTCGAGCACGGTACCCGAGGGGAGCGCCTCGCGAAGCCGCTGACAGAGATCGGTGGCAAATAGCGCAGAAGGAACAGCAGACATCAAAGCCTCCCGAATCAGAGGTGGGGGTCTAGCGGATCGAACACGTAACCGCTTGCGCGGCGGCGGATTCTTCCCGCGTGGGGCTTGCCTGCATGGGCCGGAAACAGAATTGCGTCGGTTTCCGCTGCCTGCTCGAAGAGGGCGCGGCGGGTGGCGTTGGCCTGGGCGCGCTGCTCGCAGAATCGGCTGCTCCAGTCGGGCCGATAGACCTGCATGGGCTGGTGAAAGGCATCGCCCGTAAAGAGCGCGCGCTGTCCGCCCGACTCGACATGCACCGCAAGCTGGCCAGCCGTGTGCCCGCTCATGGCGCGCACGGAGATGCCGGGGAGCACATCATCGTTGACGTCGATCAGATCGACGAGCCCCGCATTGATCACAGGGTTGACGCTATCGACGAGTACCTCAGCACCCATGGGGTGGACCTTCAGGCCGCCCTCGGGATCTCGCCAATGCGCGAGCTCGGCACGTCCCATGATGTAGCGTGCATTCGGAAAGGTCGGCACCCACACTCCGTTCCGCAGCCGGGTGTTCCAGCCAACATGGTCGACATGCAGATGGGTGTTGATGACGAGCGTCACGTCTTCAGGCTGGACGCCGTACTCGGCCAGGCAATCGAGATAGGGCTTGTGCAGCAGATGAAAGCGCTGGAATGCCGGGTGGGTGCGCACCTTGTCGTTACCGCAGGCGGTATCGATCAGAATCACATGACGGCCGACTCGAAGCATCCAGGAGTGCATGCTGGACATCAGCTTTCCAGACGCTTGGTCGAAGAAATTGGCCTGGGCAAGCTGCGGGTGCTCTTTGAGTACCTCGGGGTCGTAGTCGGGGAACAGGAAGGCTGGGTCAAAGCCTGGCGTAAGCATTTCCTCCACGCGCATCACGTCGACATTGCCAATTCGGGTGTGCCAGCGCTCCATCGAGTCATGCTCCCAGGTAGGCATCCTGAACGCCAGAACTGGCGCGCATCTCTGCGACCGTTCCGTGCGAGACGATTGCCCCGCGCTTCATGAGATAGGCGTAGTCGCAGACCGACAACGCAATCTCGGCGTTTTGCTCAACCAGTAAAATTGACTGCCCCGCTCGATGAAGCGTCACAATGGCCTCGAACACCAGGTCGACGATCGCGGGCGCGAGTCCCATCGAGGGCTCATCAAGCAACAGTACGCGGGGCTGGGTCATTAGCGCGCGACCAATCGCAAGCATCTGTTGCTCGCCGCCACTCAAGAGTCCCGCGGTTTGCGTACGGCGCTCTTTCAACCTGGGAAACAATTGAAAAACGCGTTCGACCAGATCGCTTGAGGCCCCGCGCCCGGCGTAGCTGCTTAGCATCAGATTCTCTTCGACCGACAGCGGTGCCACCACCATGCGTCCTTCTGGCACCAATGCCAGCCCTCGGCGGACGACCTTGAAAAGTGGCAGGGTAGAGATTTCCTCGCCATCGAGGCGGATCGAACCGGTGACCGGGCGGTGAAGCCCTGCGATGCTGCGAAGAGTCGTGGACTTGCCTGCGCCATTGGCGCCAAGCACCGCAATCATTCGCCCCTCACCGACCTCGATATCGAGCCCGTTGACTGCCCTGATTGCGCCGTAACTAGCGCAAAGACCGGATACGCTCAGCATCAGCCCGTTTCCCAAAATACGCCGCCTGGACATCGGGATGCTCGATGCACTCCGCAGGGCGACCTTTGGCCAGCAAGCGGCCGAAATTCATGACCGTGACTGCGTCGCAAAACTCGCGCACCAGGCGCACATTGTGCTCGACCATCAGCACCGTGAGTCCGCCATCCCGGAGCCGGTGCGTGAGTTCGCCAATCTCGGAGGATTCCTGCGCGTTCATGCCGGCAGTGGGTTCGTCGAGCAGCAGGAGCCTTGGGGCGCTGCCCAATGCACGCGCAATCTCAACCCGCCGCTGCTCGCCGTACGAAAGTGTTTCGGCGAGCACATGCGCGCGGTGCGTGAGGTTGACCCGATCGAGTAGGGCAATGGCCTCGGCTTCCAGTGCCTTGCGCGCTGCGCGCGCCTTGGGTAGGCCCAGAAAAGACGCCCAGAGCGTGGTACCGCGGCGCAGAAAAGAACCCGCCATGACTTGCTCAAGCACGGTCATGCCCGCAAACAGCCTCACATTCTGATAAGTGCGCGCGATGCCGAGCGCCGCGATTTCATGAGCGGGGAGCCTCTGGATGTCGTGTCCGGCAAAGCGAATGACGCCTGCATCGGCATGCAGCAGACCGCTGATGAGGTTAACCAGCGTGGTCTTGCCTGCGCCGTTGGGACCCATTAAACCGGCCACGCTACCTGCGGGCACGCTCATTGAGAAATCGGACACCGCCGCCACGCCGCCGAAGTGCTTTTCTGCAGACTCAACGACCAGGAGACCGTCCGGTGTGCTTGCGCTCTGCGCCCCGGTCATGGCGAAGCCTGTTGCGACTGACGCGCCTGACGGCGCAAACGGATCGCTCTCGGGTCGACCAGTCCGCGTGGCATGAAGATCATGATCAGAAGCAGCACCACACCATTGGCCACCTCTTGAAACTCAGGAATGATTGCCTGCGTGGCAACCGGCAAGGCGGTGAAGACGCCGGCGCCGATAATCGCACCTGCCCAGTGGTAGGAGCCGCCGAGCACCACAGCTGCGATCATGGTGAAGGCAAGATGGATGAAGTAGGTGTCGGGCGACACAAATTTGAGCACCAGCGCGAGCATCATTCCGCCTACCGCTCCGACGGCACCGGAAATGCAGAACGCGATCATCTGGATCCGGCGGGGCGCGATGCCAAGGCTAGAGGCCACGGCTGCGTCTTCCCGTACGGCAGTCGCGGCGATCCCATACCACGAGTGGGTGAGCCGGTGAAAGATGATCATGACAATGACCAGCAGCACGGCAAGCGTACCCAGCGTGATCGGAAGCGGCACACTCATGCCGTTCACACCGCCGGTCACGCTCGGAATGTTGATCACGATCACCCGCGTGATCAGGATGAGAGCAAGGCTTGCGAGCGCCATCCAGTGGCTGTCGAGTCGCAGAAAAACTGCGGCCACGAGGTAAGCGCAGAGCAAACCTGCAATTGCGGTCACCGGCACCAGCCAGCCAATTCCAAGCCCGAGGCTGAGCGCTAGCTGAGCACCCAGGAATCCACCGAAGGCAGCAAACGCGACGGTGGCGAAACTGAGAATGCCAGCGGCGAGCACCGCGTAAGTGCTGAGCGCAAAGAAGGCATTGACGATTGAAAACGCGACAGTGCTTCGGTAGGCCGCCCAGAAATCGAGCAATAGCTCCATGCTGACCTCAGGCGCGAGAAAAACCCGCGCTGCCGAAGAGCCCCCGCGGACGCAGAAGAAGAAAGCCCAGGAGCAGCGCGTAGGTGATGCCGTCACGTAGCCCCGAGGACAGATACTGTGCGGTCATGACTTCGAGCACGCCTAGCGCCACGCCCGCTAACGCGGTGCCGCGTACATCGTTGTAGCCACCGACCACCACCGCTGCGAAGCCCTTCAGCATGAGGCTTTCGCCTAGGGAGTAGGAGACGTTGGCGGTGGTGATGCCGCCAAGCACACCCGCAAATCCGGAGGCCGCGCCGGCGAGAAACGCCGCGACCACCATGGTTCTCCGAGGATCGACACCGCTCAGCGCCGCAGCATTGGGATTCCAGCCCACTGCGCGCATCGCCGAACCGAAGCGGCTTCGTGCAATGAGCAGATGCAGGCCCACCGTGACCACCAGCATGGAACCGATGGTGATCAACTGCATGGCGGGAATTGGAATGTCACCAATCCGGTAGAGCTGGTTGGGGAAGGAGCCGCGGGGAAAGGTGAGACTTTGCTGGCCGGTGGCAACGCCAGCCAGATTGTCCAGGATGATCCAGAAAGCGATGCTGGTAATCAGCGCACCCAGCATCTCGTGGCCGCGATCGCGAAGCGGTTGAAACGCGATGCGGTCAACGATGAGCGCGAGGAGCCCACCCACCGCGATGCCCACCGCGACCGCTGCGATGAAGGGCAGCTGGAACCACTCGACCACGTAGTACGCCGCGATCGCTGCCCAACTGGCGTAGCAGCCATGCGCGGCGTTGAGGATGCCCAAAGTTGCGAACACCAGACCGAATCCCAGCCCGAACAGCGCATAAAGCGAGCCCAGCGACACGCCATTGATGAACTGCTCGAGAAACAGATTCATGGGATTCGTGAGTGATTAGTTCTTGGGGGCGGTCCAGCGGACGAGTTGACCGTCGGCTGACCAATTGACGATGATCGTGCCCGTGGTTTCAGCCTGGCCGTTGTTGATGCGCTGGCCTCCATAGACTTGATGCTCGATTGAAGTGATCTTGGACAGCGCCTGCGAAAGCGATTCGCGGGTCGGGGTGCCCGAGATTGACTTCAGACCCTGCGCAAGGAACCAGACCGCCTGATAGCCCTGCGCCGAGTAGATGTCCGGGGAGTTCTTGAATCGCGCCTGATAAGCCGCGATAAAGGCTTTGGCCTCCGGCGAGTCAGCGAGCGAATCCGAGAAGCTCACAGGAAAAGGAACGCCAACCGCCGTGGCACCCATGCGTTTGAACACGGTGGCAGGCGACAGCACATCATTCCCGACAATGGTTTTGGTGAAGCCGCGGTCTCGAAGCGACGTGACCGCACCCACCGCCGCGCTCTGGGTTGCGTAAATCAGGATCATGTCGGGCTTGAGACCCATGGCTTGAGTGGCTGCCGCGGTGAAGTCAGTGTCTTTGGTGAGGACGTTCACTACGCCGGCTGTGCTCACCCCGGCGGCCTCGAGTGCCTTGCGGGTGTCGGCCATCCGGTTCTTAAACGCTTCGTTGTCGTTGGCGAGGATGTAGGCCGCAGTCTTGGCCTTGATTTCGCCCGCCACGGTAACGCCGGTAGCAACGTCTTTGGGGCCGGGCAGGATAGTCATGCTGTAGACCCAGGGTGGCGAGGGCAGACCAACAGCGGTGGCGCCATAGATCACCAAGGGGATTTTCGCGTCGAGCACGACCGGCTTGACCGAGCCCACCACCGGAGACAGGATGCAGCAGGACACCGCCAGAATTGAACGGTCGGCGACGAACTGATTCATGTTCTGAATCGAGCGGGCAGCATCGCTGCCACTTTCCTTGGGCTGCAGAGAAATTGAGGTGCCAGCGCCCATGTAGGCGCGCGCCTTCACCTCATCGGCAGCCAGCTGTGCGCCGTTCCAGAACGATACGCCCGCCGAGGCGATCGGCCCGGTGTTTTCGGTGATGAAGCCGATTTTGTACTCGCCGGGTGCCAGACCCTGAGCAAGCGCCGGAAGCTGAGTGCAGACTGCGGCCGCAACGACCGTCAGGCCGACCAGGCGTCGGGTAAGGGAAACGCTCATGATGATCCTCCACTGAAAGGTCTGAATTGTGGGAGCTGCGTGTGTGCAGACTCGTTTGTTGTGGCTGGAGTTTGCACGGTGCGACGGGAGATTGCAATGGCGTGCGAAAACAGGCGATGCCCCGCGCCTGGCTCAGGTCTTGAGGGGCGCGAGTTCGAGCTGAGCCGCCTCGATCAGGCGCGCCTTCGCCACCTTACCGCTTGCGAGCCGGGGCAGTTGTTCGGCAGTTCGAAAGAAAATGTGATGCGGCACCTTGAATGATGCGGCGCGTTCGCGAACAAACGTCTGAAGCGCTGCCACCGAGACCGCGTCATCGGCGACGACGAACGCGATGATGATCTGGCCGCGGCGACTGTCGGGAAGTGGCACGACGTGAGCGTCGAGGATGGCTGGATGCTCGGTCAGAAGATTCTCCACCTCAACGGGCGACACATTGATACCGCCCGTTTTGATGATTTCCTTAACCCTCGAATGAAAATGGAACTGTCCATCAGCATCGATTGATCCCAGATCACCGGTGTCGAACAGTCCGTCAGCCCGAAGCGCTTTGGCATTCTCTGTCGGGTTGAGGTAATAGCCCGGTGTGACGAACCCACCCACCAGAACCAGTCCGGTCTCGCCCGCCTGGAGTGGCTCACCGGTTTCCGGATGAACGATTCGCATTTCCATGCCGGGTAAAGCCCGGCCGTGTGTGTGTAGCTTGATTTCGAGCGGTGTGTCGGTGTCGTGTACGGTGGCATGACCATAGGTTTCCGTGAGGCCATACGCACCGCAGGCCTCGGTCATGCGCATATCCACCAGGGTCAGGCGCTTGTATTCGGCGGTCATGCCGGCGTTGCCTTTTTTGAGGCTTCCGATCCGCGCCTGCCGATAGTCGGGATGGCCAACGATCGCCATGGTCATATTGCCGGTGCCGTAGTAGACCGTTGCCTGCGTCTGCTCAACAACGTCGATCGTGAGACCGGGCTCGAAGGCACCCTGAATCACCAGGGTTGCACCGTGCATAAAGGTTGCCGGCCACGCATTGGCTGATCCGAGCGCATAGAAAAGCGGGGTGCCGACCCAGACACGATCTTGAGGCCCGATGTGGCGCCGCGTGCCGATATCCCACCCGTTGCCGGTCAGGCCTGCGTGTGACAGGGTGACGCCCTTAGGCTCTGATGTGCTGCCCGAGGTGTAGAGAATGAACGCAAGATCATCAGGCTGGACGCTTTCGGTTGCAGCGTTGAGCGCCTCCCTTGATGTGGCCTCACCGAGCTCGAGGAACTGCTCCCAGCTGAATGCGCCAGGCGCTGCGCGACCCAGCACGGTGATTGACCTGAGCTTCGGGAACTCTGGCAGGCGAAGCTCGCCAGGCGATCCTTGCGCGAGCCCCGGAAATGCTTCAAGCAGCATCTGCACGAAATCTTGCTTAAGAAACTGATCCATGCAGACGAGCGTGGTGAGGCCACAGTGGCGTGCTGTCCAGGCGAGCTCGGTTCGCTTGTACCAAGTGTTGAGCGGAACCAGGATCGCGCCTATGCTCACTGCGCCGATCGCCATGGATACCCATTCGGGTTGATTCGATAGCAGCACGCCTACGCGGTCGCCTCGCCGAATTCCTAGCGCAAGAAGGCTTCGCGAAATGGCGACGGAGCGTTCATGTAGCTCGCCGTAAGATAAGGTGGTGCCGTCGTAGAGCACGGCCGGATGCCGGGGCTGGGTACGAGCCCAAAACTCAAACACCCCACCAATCAGCCGGGACGCCGGCCGCTCCGATGGCACTGGAGAGGCGACCCCCGAGCTCATACCGACAGCCCCGGCTTCAAAAGCATCCGACCGAAGGACTGCCCCGACTCCACCGCTGCATGGGCGATCGCGGCATGCTCGAGCGGCAGCACATCCGAGATCACAGGCTTGACCAGACCTTGCTTGACCAGCTCGAGTGAGTCCTGAAGCTGATTGCGTGAGGTGCTCTTGACGCTCTTGATTGAAATATCACGCATGAAAAGCTGCGCAGGATTGAGACGCACGAAATCGCCCGTCAGTTGTCCAACGAAGATCCATCGGCCGCCCATACCCAGGCTTTTTCGAGTCGGTTCAAAGAGCACGCTTCCCACGTTGTCGATCACCACGTCTACCCCCTCGCCTCGGGTCGATTCGCGAATCATCGGAGAGAAGTCTTCGCCTCGGGCGCAAATGATCACCTCGTGGGCGCCGAGTGCGCGCAGGCGCTCCGCTTTGTCGGGAGATGTGGTGACGGCGTAGACATAGGCTCCCGATCCGCGCGCGAGCTGAAGCCCGTGCACGCCAAGACCACCGCCCGCTCCCGAGATCAGCACGCGGTCGCCGGGGCGGACCTGTGCCACATCCCGGATGGCGTTGAGTTCGGTGCCAATTGCGCAAGAAACGATTGCAGCTTCATCGAGCGCGACGCCTTCCGGAACATGAACGACGTTGTCGTCGCCCACGCAGACGTACTCCGCATAGCCGCCGTTCAGGTCGGCATCGCCGAGAAACTCTCGTTCGTCACAGGACGTTTCCCGACCGCTTCGGCAGAAGCGGCAGGCCCCACAGATGTGACGACGCTGCGCGGTACAAACTCGATCCCCGGGCTTGAAGTGGCGAACCGCTGGGCCGACTGATTCCACGATGCCAGATACCTCATGGCCCGGTATCAGCGGCATGCGCACCCCGCGTCTCATGACGCCATTGCGGGTGACGACATCGTGAAAGCAGACGCCGCAGGCTTCGACCCGTATCCGGACATCGTTGGATCGAAGCGGTGGCATCGGAACCTCCTCCAGCCGCAGGTGGTCCGGAGCACCGGGGTCACGTACAACCATCGCTCGCATCATGGGCTCCTAGGTGCGTGAGTTCTGTGCAGGGTTGGGGCGAAATCGAATCAGGGTGACTTCGGGGGTGACATCATCGAACACCGCGCTCACTGGCATGCCGATCTTGATCTGGGTGTCGTCGATACCGACCAGGTTGGAATAGAGGAAGGGGCCTTCGCGTAGTTTGATGAGCACCACGGTGTAGGGAAGGTCGTCTTCGAACCCCTTGAAATAAAGACGGTGGAAGCGGCAATGCGACCACACCTCGCCCTCACCGGACAGCGTGATCCAGTCATTGGCGTCGGACAAGCATGTGGGGCAGTGGCGCGCTGCCGGAAAGCGGAGTGCCCCACAGTCGGTGCACCGCTGCACGCGCACCTGCCGCTCGCGCGCGCCGGCCCAATGAGGGGCGTTGTCGCCGTCGAGCGCGGGAAGAGGCTTGGCAGTGGTGCTCATGGCTCGGCTCCATAAATGATCGATGTCACAAGCGGTGCGGCGCACATGTACTGAATGAGCTTTGCACCGGCGATCTGCCGCTCTCCGCACTGTCCACGCAGTTGTCTGACAGCTTCTGCGTTCAGTGCCCATCCCTGCATGTAGCTCTCACTCATGTGGCCGCCGCTGGTGTTGGATGGAAACTCGCCGCCCAGCGCGAGACGTCCGCCCTCGACGAACCGGCCGCTTTCACCCCTAGGACAGAAGCCGAAGCCCTCAAGCGAAAAAAGCACTGTGGGCGAAAAATTGTCGTAGATCATGAGCCCGTCGAGATCGTTATGGCTCACGCCGGCCATGTCGTAGACGTCGCGCGCAACCTGGGACATCGGTTCGTACCAGTAGTCGCTATCGGGGAACGAGGAGTCTGCCAACCGCGTTGCAGACGAGAAGCCGCGAACATAGACCGGCGGTTGTTTGCAATCACGCGCATGGTCGGCGGTTGTCAGGATTAGGGCTACGCCACCGTCGTTGATGAGACAGTAGTCGAACAGGTGGAGAGGCTCGCAGATATAGCGCGAGTGCATGTGCTCCTCGACGGTGATCCGGTCACGCATCACAGCCCAGGGCGTGAGCGCAGCGTGACTGCGAAACGTCACTGCGATTTCAGCCAGCTGGCGGGGCGTGGTTCCGAACTGCGCCATATGCCGCTGCATCATCAGGGCGTGGACGGCGCCTGGTGAGGTCATGCCATAGGGGAACCACATGCCTGCGCCGCCGGAGCCGTAGGTGTCGCTGTCCCCGCCGTAGCGGGCCCCGGCACTTCGGCCATTATTGCCATACACGAGGGCGATGGTCTTGCAGAGTCCCGCGGCCAGTGCTGCCACAGCGATCTGAATCGAGTTGCCGGACATCCGCCCTTGTCCCGGTGTGACCAGCGCAAAGCGTGGGTTGATGCCGGCGATTTCGCAGAAGCGTTGGTAGTCGGGGATGCGGTTGACGATCACACCATCGATCTGCGATTTCTGCAGTCCCGCGTCGCTCAGCGCGTTCTTGAACGCCCAGAGGCCGAGGTCATAGGGCGAATACCCGGGTAACCGACCGAAATCGGTGTTGCCAACGCCGACCACGGCAACCTTGTTTCGAAGTGACCGCTCAGGCATGTGCGGATCTCCTTGAGTGCGATTGAATTCCAGACATCACGGTTTTGCAGGCAACGATGTTGCAGAGGGCGCCTTGCGGGAACGCTCGCCTTTCAGCCGATAGCCTTCCTTTTCCCGATCCCATGCAGTGGCGGAGAGCCCCTTGGAAATGAGCAGATACTTCTCCACCTTGTTACTGGGTGTTCGAGGCAGTTGGTCGAGCAGCTCGATGTATCGGGGAACCATCATCTGCGGCAGGGCCGATTCCAGCCATTGCATCAGTGTGCGTGGGTCAATGTGTGCGCCAGGTGCCGGAACCACCACGAGGCGGACGTCATCTTCGCCAACCGGGGAGGGGTGACCCAGGGCTGCGCATTCGGCGATGTCCGGATGGTTTCCAACGATTTTTTCGATGTCCCAGGCGGAGATGTTCTCGCCCCGGCGACGGATCCGTTCCTTCTTCCTGCCGGAGAAGTAGATGAAGCCATCGGCATCACGCGAGGCGTAATCGCCGGTGTGGAACCAAAGATCGTGAATCGACTCAAGTGTGGCTGCCGGCTTGTTGAGGTAACCGCGCATCATGATCCAGGGCAGACGCGGGCGCATCGTGAGCTCTCCAGACTCGCCCGGTGGCAGCTCCTGGCCATCCTCGCCCACAATCCTCGCCTCCCAATCCTGGTCTACCTGCCCGCATGAACCCGGCTTTCGAAGCGGCCAGTCGCTGTAAATGGTGAGACCTGTTTCGGTGAGTCCATAGGCCTCAACCACGCGAACTTTGAATCGCTCCTCGAACTCCGGGTCGTAGTTGGAGTTGTACATGGCACGCAGCCGGTGCTTCGTCTCCCAGGGACTGACCGGCTGAGCCTTGAGCATGGGGGGAAGCGAGAAGATCGTGTGCGCGACCGTTGCGTTGGCCTGACACACCTGCTCCCAAAACTGAGACGCCGAAAAGCGCGGCGCGATGCTGACCTGGGCGCCCACCATCAGGCAAGGCAGCACGCCCAGCCGGCTCGCCAACCCATGAAAAAGAGGCAGTGGGGTGAACAGAATGTCTTCAGCGGTGAGGCCAAGCGCGCGCAGAAACACCATCGCCGAGGCAAAGAAATGCCCATTGGGCATGATCACGCCCTTGGATGGCCCGGTGGTGCCGGAGGTGTACATGATGCATTGAATGTCACGATGGTCGCAGCGCACTTCGGGATCGCTGCCCTGGTGCAGAAGCAGCTGATCAAATGGCTGGAGACCATCGGCTACGCTCGGCGCTGATCGGGGCGCATCGCCAACCACGACGATCCACTCGAGTTGCTCACGGGTCTGGGCGCTCAGGGTTGCAATGGCCTCTTGGTGGTCGACATGCACCACCAAGCCTCTCGCGCCAGAGTCACGCAGGACATAATCGAACATTTCGCCAACATAGGTGTTGTTCACTGGCACCATGGTTGCGCCGAGCAGCGAGCAGCCATACCAAACCCAGACAAACTCTGCGCAGTTGGGCAGCATCATCGCTACGCGATCGCCTCGGCCGATGCCGCGCGCAGCGAGCCCCCTCGCAACGGCACGCGATAGCTGGTTGGCTTGCGCGAACGTGAAAGTGGCGTGAGGCGTGGTGAGGTAGTTGCGCGCGCCGTCAATTTCGGCACGCAAGCGCAGTATCGGGCCGATGGCGCGCTGCTCGAGCGGCAGGCGGTAAATGTCCTGGAGGTTCATTCGGGTTGAAATCTTAGGATTGAAAATTCGTCGTTGATGTCGTCAAAGCAGGCCTTCAGGCGCATCCCCATGGCAAGCGCCTGGTTGTCGATGCCCACCACGTTCGCGCACATCACCGGCCCTTCATCGAGCCGAATCAAGGCGACGTTGTAGGGAAGGTCTGAATCAAACGACCGGAAATAACTCTTATGGAAAATGACCCATGACACCAGTTCACCGCGACCACTGGTGGGTGTCCATTCACTTTGCTCGCTATTGCACTCCGGGCAGACCGGCGAAGCCGGGAAGCGATATTGGCTACAGCGGGCGCAGCGTTGCAAGGCAAGCCGGTGCGCCTTGGCATGCTCCCAGTAGGGACGTTCAAGCGGCAGCACCTTAGGCAGAGGCTTCATCATGCGCTCCGATAAACGATAGTGCTGCAGAGGTTGCCGCGACAGATGTACTGGATATGTTTTGCGCTGGGCACCTGACGCACGCCCACTTCGCCGCGCAGCTGCCTGACCGCCTCGACCTGGTGAAGCCAGCCCTGCATGTAACTGTCTGAAAGGTGCCCGCCATGGGTGTTGACAGGCAGATCGCCGTTTAGACTCATTCGATCAGTGGTGGCAAAGTCGCCCGCTTCACCAGGCTGACAGAAACCGAAATTTTCCAGTGACAGCCAGATGTTGATGGAGAAGCTGTCGTAGATCATCAGCGCGTCGACGTCTTGTTGAGTGATCCCGGCCATGGCGTAGACCTGCTCAGCGGCTCTGGGCATAGTGTCGCGCCAGAGTGAGTAACTGGGCATGGACGATTGCCGATAGCTATCCTGCCTTCCAATCCCCGCAATGAGGACAGGCGGCTTCGCCAGGTCGCGTGCGCGGTCGGTGGTGGTCATGATGAGTGCCACGCCGCCATCGTTGATCATGCAATAGTCGTAGAGGCGCAACGGCTCGCATACAAAGCGCGCGTTCATGTATTGCTCGAGGCTGAGCGGTTCCCGCTTAAGCGCATTGGGGTTCAGAGCCGCATGGCGGCGCTGTGAGATGGCAACCTCGGCGAGCTGCTCAGGCCGTGTGCCGTAGGTGTTGAAGTGCAGTCGTGTCTGAAAGGCGCTGGCCGCACCGGGTGAGGTGAGACCGTAGTAGTAAAACGCGCTGGAATATTCGCGGCCAGGGGTCACCACCGTATCGCCGCCGAATTTTCTTCCTTCAGCGTGTGATGCGTTGCCATAGACGAGGGCAACGGTGCGGCAGAGGCCGGCGTGGAGCATCATCGCCGCCTGCTGGATGAGCGGGCCCGTGGCTAAACCGCCGACGTCGAAAGTCGCGCCGGCCACCGGGTTGATGCCAAGCATTTCGCCCATCCTCACGAAACTCACATTTCCGGGGCCCTGTACGATCAGGCCGTCGATATCGGATTTCGTGAGCCCTGCGTCATCTAGCGCGGCATGGAGGGCCTGGATGGCGAGGGTGTACGGATCGGAGTCGGGGAAATGCCCCTGCTTGGACGCGCCAACACCAACGATCGCGGTCTGGTCGCTGAGCTTTTTCAGGCGTTGCAGATCGCCGTTCATGAGGGCCTCCTACGCTGCCTGACGAGCGAGAATCAGGGCGCTTTTGTGTGCATTCGCGCCACCACTGGTGATCAGACAGGTGTTTGCCTCGGGCACCTGGCAGGTGGATTCGTTTCGCATTTGACGAACGCCTTCGATGACCAGGTTCAGCCCTTGAAGATAACTCTCGGACAGCATCCCACCCGAGGTGTTGGTGGGTAACCGACCGTTCGGCCAACGCAGATTGCCTTGAGCAATGAAATTGGGCGCCTGACCCTTTTCGCACAAACCAAAATCTTCGAGCGCCATGGTGACGACCCCGGTAAACGCATCGTAGATCTGGGCGACATCAATGTCAGTGGGACGGATGCCCGCCATGCCGAAGAGGTCCCGTCCGAGTAGGCGGGAGTTGGTTGAGGCGTAATCTTCAAGCGGCATATTGTGCGAGCCCATAGGCCCCTGTCCCCAGCCGGGCCCGCTGGCCTGCGCGGCAGCGAGCAGGCGAACCGGGCGCGCGCGTGAATCGCGTGCGCGATCAGCGGTCGTCAGAATGATGGCGCAAGCGCCATCGGTTTCCAGGCAGCAATCGAGCGCCCGGAAAGGGTCTGCGATGAATCGCGAGCGGTGATACTGCTCAGGCGAAAGCGGGTTGCCGAAGGTCACCGCGCGTGGGTTGTGCTGCGCGTGTGCGCGAAAGGCGAGCGCCACCTCGGCCAGGTGATCAGCGGTGACGCCGTTTTCATGCAGGTAGCGATTGAAGGTGAGCGCCACCATTTGCGCAGGTGACATGAGCCCATAAGGTGCCATCCACTGACTTCCCCAAGGGCGGATACGGTAGTGGCCGAAGCGCTCGAACTGTCCCTGACAGATGGATCGGTAAACCACGACATAGCGGCAAATGCCCGCATGCAGCGCGAGAGCTGCGTTCAGCACCGAGCCGCAGGCGCCGCCGCCACCCGCGCCCCAGACGATATTGGAGAAACGGAGCGCAGGAATTCCCAGCGTCTGCTGGAGCACCACGGGCTCCTGTCTTTCGTTGGCAAAGGAGCAGAAACCATCAATCTCGTTGGGATCGATCCCGGCATCGGCGGCAGCGGCGAGAACCGCCTGGCAACACAGCTCGAACTCGCTGTCGGTTGCGCCGCCATGGCGCGTGTAAGCGGTTTCGCCAATGCCAACGATGGCAATCTGATCGGGAAAGGATCGGCCGGTGTTAGGCATGGGGGTCTGGCAGGGCGCGGGGTCAGGAAGCAAGGCGAATCGACTGGCAGCACATCAGGTGATGGCCAGCGGATTGATGGGGCTTCCCGTTCCACCCGTGATCTTGAGTGGCGCAGCGACAAACATGAATTCAAAGCACCGGTCGGCGGCGAGCTGATCGAGATCGAGGAGTTCCATCAGATAGACGCCATAGTCACGAATGAGCAGTCGGTGTACGGGTGATGGTTCAGCGTTCTCGGTTGGCACCACCTCTACACCGTAGTTGTCGGAGCCGACAGCGGCCACGCCTACGTCGGCGAGGAAGTGCGCGGCGTTCAGCCCGATTCCAGGCTCAGACTGAAAGAATGCGCTCGAGCCGTGGTCGCGAAAGATCTGCTGCCAGCCGGTTCGAAACAAAACGATATCCCCGCGTCGGATCTCGGTGCCCTGCCGAGCGGCGCACTGCTGAAGATCGGCTGCGGTGATCACGGCGCCGCCCTCAAGGTGAGGCTGGCCGCTTGAGCCCGCCAGATCGAGCAAAATTCCGCGCCCGACCAGGGAGCCGAGTTTCTCGATGCCGAGCTTTTTGGCGCCACTCGAGCGCACCAGCGACCCTAGATAACCGTTGTAGAGTTGGTCGCCATACCAGACGTGCGACAGGGCATCGATGTGCGTGGTGCCATGGGTGGGCAGGCTGATGTAGTCATCGGCCGCCTGGTAGCCTGCCTTGCGCCGTAGCCCGGCGGCATAGTCGCCGCCGTCCAGGGTCATGAAATGCAGACAGGGTGAGCGACGCGGGGCCACCGGAACATCAGTTTGCTGCACCGGTATGGACAGGCTGTAGACCTTACCTTCGCGAATCAGGCCCGCAGCTTGGCGAACGTGATCGTCCCCGATGTGGTTGGCTGCGCCCCGTTCATCGTCTTTCCCCCAGCGTCCCCAATTGCCCGATACCGGCGGTTGAAAAGGTGGGTCTGCCTCAGCCATGAGTGCTCTCCACGTCGGGATCGAGTCGAAAACAGGGGAGTGGCATGGCGTCGCGGATATCCCAGTGGAGCACAACCCGCTGTCCAATTCGAATGTGTTCAGGCGCTGTGTCGATGAGATTGCTCACCAGCCTGACTCCCTCGGTACCATCGAGCAACACGACAACCACGTTGTAGGGCAAAGCTTCGCGCAGAACCGGATTGGCTGCGTGACGAACAATGGTGTAGGTGTAAATTTCGCCCCGCCCTGAGACGGCGGTCCAGTCGGAGCGGTTCGAACGACAGTGCGCGCAGCGCGGCGCCGGCGGCTGGCGGAAGCGTCCACAGTCGGTGCAGCACTGCAGCCGCAGCTCCCGGAGATGGCAGCCTTCGGCAAAGCCGAGCTCATGGGGAAGGAAGGGCGGAACCTCGAAGCCGGCGGGGAGGTAGGGCATGTCGCCACGGAATCCTGATCAGGAAGCCTTCCGGGGAAACAGCCGGATGTCCCCGGGAGCAAGGCGCAGCCATACCTTTTCACCACGCGGCCAGAGATGAGGCGGTGAGAGCTGAAGCCGCCAATCAGCCTGGCCCACGCGGACATACAGATCGGCGAGGTTGCCCAAAAAATAGACACGCTCGACCTGTGCCTCGATGACGTTCTGACCCGATGGCTGCTCTGCGAAGACGCCCACCTCTTCAGGTCGAAACAGGAGGTCAACGGCACTGCCAACCTCAAAGTGCGTGGTGGCGCATTCGAGTAAAAGGCCATCGTTGGTTTGGACCGTTCCTGGCGCCTTCACGGTGGCGGCGACGACATTGGCTAACCCGACAAATTCCGCCCCGAACCGCGAGGCCGGGGTACGGTAAATGTCTTGTGGTCCTCCAATTTGATCGATCTTGCCACTGTCCATCAGCACGATTCGATCGGCGATCACCATCGCTTCCTGTTGGTCATGCGTCACGTAGAGCGAAGTAATGCCCAGCCGTTGCTGGAGCTCGCGGATCTCAAAACGCATGTGCTCGCGAAGCTTGGCGTCGAGGTTGGAGAGCGGTTCATCAAAGAGGAGGACTTTAGGCTCCAGGACGATGGCTCGCGCAAGCGCGACCCGCTGCTGTTGGCCGCCCGAGAGCTTGGAAATGTCGCGCTCGCCGAAGCCCTTCAGACCGACCAGTTCAAGCACCCGATGAACGCGGTCCTGGATTTCACTTCGATGGGTCTTCTTGAGGCGCAGCCCGAAGGCAACATTTTCGAAAACCGTCATGTGCGGCCACACGGCATAGCTCTGAAACACCATGCCGATTGCGCGCTTCTCGGGAGGTAACGACCCGCTGGTCGATGAAACGACTTCATCTCCCAGCCTGATCTCGCCGCTGCCGACATCCTCCAGTCCGGCCACGCAGCGCAATGTGGTGGTCTTGCCGCAGCCGCTTGGGCCGAGCAACACCACCAGCTCTCCCGGCTCGATGGTGAGCGATACATCATCGATGGCGCGGAACGAGCCAAACTGCTTCACCAGGCGATCGATCACAACACGGGTCATCGGGCTTGCCTTCCAGACGGTTCGGTGAGAGACGGCCAGCGACCGTCCAGAATCTCGCGGGTGAACTCGCCAGGCTGGCTTGCCGGGCGGAGGTGTGCGGGCGTGAGGCTGAAGGTCCAGGGCGGATCGCACAGGCAGAGCGTGCCCCACGCGGAATCGTGGTTGCGGATCATGCCGTTGTCGAGGTAATGCTGGTGCCAGCGGTTGTCATCAAAGGTGGCGAAGGCTGCGCAGGGCACGTGCGCGCCGCGAAGTCGCTCAAGCCAATGTTGCATGGGGCGGGTTTTGAACACTGCCTGGAGTCGGTCGATCAGCTCGCTGCGGTGACGCACGCGGTCCGGATTTCGGGCAAAGCGCGGATCGGTGATCAGTTCGGCGAGGCCCAGTACCTCGCATAAGGCCCGCCACTGTCGGGGCGATGTCGCTGATACGGCAATCGGCCGGTCCTGCGTGGCGAAGCTCTGATCAGGGACAAGGTAGGTGGTGGCGCTACCCATTGGGACAGGGGGCTGACCCGCGAGGTGCTCGGTCACCCGAATCCGCTGCAGGTCCAGGCCGGCTTCGATCATGGTGATTTCAAGGAGCTGCCCCTTGCCGGTGCGCTCACGTTCGAAGAGGGCGGCCATGACCGATTGAACGATATGCACGGCGGTGTTAACGTCAAAGTGCCCATACCAGCGCCAACGCTGGCGCAGCCCGCCAGGTTCGCCGTTGACTGAGCAGCTACCCGAAAATGCCTGGATGTGGGGGTCGGTTGCACCGAGGGTGGCCATCGGACCTCGGGGGCCGAAGCCAGACGCCGATGCATAAATCAGTCGCGGGTTAAGCGCCGAGAGCGTGCCGTAGCCAATGCCGATCCGGTCTGCAACGCCAGGCCGAAAATTCTCGATCAGCACATCAGCTTGTTGGACCAGTTGGTGGGCCTGAGCCAGTTGTTGGGGGTCTTTCAAGTTGAGCGTGATGGCGCGCTTGCATGAATTGACCGAGATGTAGGTCGATGACAGACCGCGCTTTTCAGGCTTGACGGCCCGGATGAAATCACCCTCGGGCGATTCAAGCTTTAAAACATCAGCGCCCAGTTGCCCGAGGAGCGCACCTGCCCAAGGGCCCACAGCGCCCTGGCTGGCGTCAATCACCCTTAGCCCATGTAGCGGACCGACTTGAGAGGCGGGCACGGTCATGGCTGTCGACCCGAGAACTCGTCTCGCACGGCGTCGCTGTGTTCGCCCAGGCGGGGAACGGGGCCCAAGGGCCGAGCTGTTGCGGTGGAGAACTTTTGGGCACGATTCATCTGCGGGGGGTTTTGCGAATCGGACTCGTCACGCTTCGCGACCACTTCCAGGAGTTGGAGTTGCTCGTGCTCAAGCACTTCGGCATAGTCGTTGAACTTCATGGAAATGCCGCCGAACCCGTTGATGCGCGCAGACGCCTCTTCAGCGGTGACGCTGGCAAACCAGGGCTCGTAGACCTTGCCAGCGGTGTGACGACGGTCACCGATGTAGATCGTGGACCGCCAGTCAGCGTAGTCAGGGTCGGTTGCGAGATGGCCCAAGCCAATGGATTCAATGAAGCGGACCCAGCCTTCGCGGTCACCGCCTCGAAAATCGTAAGTCACCTGTCCGTCCGCAGTCTTCCAACCGATGTCGGGCGGCCAACGCGGACCGTGAAGATGGAAGCCCTGCCAGGCATCGGGTTCTACCTGCGCAGCCAGCAGGATGGTCTTGAGCGACATCAGCGCCTTGAGGATGGACACGCGTATGAGCTGGCCTTCGCCTCGCTGATGCCGATGCCAGAGACCAGCCAGCATGGCCTGGTGAGCATGAATGCCAGCACCGACGCCAGCGACTTCATAGCCGACCCGGCAGGGGTTACCACCAGGTTGCCCGACATAACGCGTGAAGCCAGACATGGCCTGCACCACCAGCTCTGACCCCGCATGGTGCTGAAAGGGGCCGCTGTCACCCATGTCGTTCAGATCAACAATCACGAGCTGGGGGTGGCGCGTCGCCAGGGCCTCCCAGTTAAGTGCGTGCTCGGCGCGGTCAACGGGGTCAGCGTGATAGATCACGCCATCGGCTCTCGCGAGCAGCCGATCGAGTTCAGCATGCGAGGCGGGGTCGCGAAGGTCTGCACACACACTTTGCTTGCCTCGGTTCAGGCCGCAGAACACTGCGGCCGTGTCACCGATCATGGGTGGGCCCCACTCGCGTGCCCGATCACCCTCGGGCGGCTCGATTTTGATCACGCGCGAGCCAAGGTCGGCAAGGTGAAGCCCGCAAAACGGTCCGGCGACGCCCTCGGCGATTTCAATGAATGTGAATTGCTCGAAAGAGGGAAGAACCCCTTTGATGGGCTGCGCCGCAAGCACGATCAGGCGCCTCCCTTGCCGAGCGCCCGTTCAAGGCCAACATTGAAGACCAACCGGGTGCCAATCACCAGCAGCAGCATCAGCGTGGTCTGAACCACGCCGATCGCGGCGGCGAATTGATAGTTGCCTGCATCCATGTAGTGCCAGGTCAATACGGACAGCACCTGGCTGCGATCAGAGTAAAGGAGGATAGATGCCGAGAGCTCCTTGATACTCATCAGCATGACAAAGAAAAATACGGCAATGAGCGAAGGCTTGATGAGTGGAATGGTGATTTTCATGAGCGCTTGAATCGGGCCGGCGCCGGACATCCTGGCG
>CAIPNM010000377.1 GCA_903866395.1 uncultured bacterium | reverse complement strand
CCGAGTCGAGAAAATTGATTTCCAGCCCCGAAGCCACGGTCACTTCGTTATAGCTGTTCGACGCAAACGCCATCGCCGTATCCGCCAGCGTGGTGATGAAGCCGCCGTGGCAGATCGCAAAACCGTTCAGCATGTCCGGCCGCACCGTCATGGTGGCAGTGGCCCGTCCCGGCGCGATGGCGGTGATCGCAATGCCCAAAGCCTGACCAGTGGCATCTTGGGCCCACATGGCGTCGCGGGCGCGCTCGGCGGTTTGTTGGGGGGTGAGGGTGCTCATGGAAAGGGCCGCGTATTGTTGACCGATTGGTCAGCGAATTATGCAGGCGCCGATTTGAGTGTGGCAAGCGGCAGGGTGGCGGAGATCGAAGGGCGTCGGCAAACAAGGCCGCCGGGTTGCTGACCTACCCGGCAGCCGGCGGCTCAACGTTGGGGCGAAGCCCTAATCCAGGTTGTAGACGCTGCCCGTGAACGACATCGTGGCCAGTTCAACCACGCCCACCGAGAAGGTGCTCTTGCCTTCGGTGTTCACCCCAATGGTCTTCACTTCCCAGCGATGCTTGCCCAGCGCTTTCCGCGCCCCCTGAATTTTGGCCTCCATCAGCGAGCTATCGGGACGGAAGGCTCTGGCTTTTGCCATATATGGGCCGGTGGTGCCCTTGGCTTCCATGGGGCTCATGAAAGTGCCAGTGGCACCAACGGTCCCGAAAATCCCGACATCCGTGGTGCTCTACGTATTCAAGGTGGTTCGGTCATCGAGATAGGTCACGGAGGTGACCTTGAAGGAGAAGTCCGAGATCTTGCCGCCGACGACGTCGGGTCCTTCGGCGTAGGCGGCAGTAGACAGACAAAGCAGCAAGCCCACGGCGCCCGCTGTGCGCTTAACAATTGAAGTGATTGGATGACTGATTGGTGATCTCCTCAGGTGCTTGATTGAATAGCGACGGTCGCGTTCAACGCAGCCGGGCGCGTGCCCTCGCAACGGAAACGGACCTGGAGCGATTACGGGCTCGCCAAGCGGGCACCACAAGCAACGCGAGTTGGAAGATGACGGCTCTCATGATCCAGCTTGGGCTTCAGCTCAAAAAGCCTAAACGGCGCTGACAACTGGATCGCCACCATCGGCGGCATTTCGAGGGAGATGCGGCGCGACTGCCGCCGGTCCATTTCGGGTTTCCGGGGACAAACCGGGTGTTAGTCGAGGTCGCGCAAAGCCACCTCGATGCAGGATTCCACCCGCGCCACATCGGCAAGCTGATCAGCGAGCACCAGGGCGAGCTTGGCGAGGAACAGATCTCGCTTCTCACCGGCAGCGTCGACGGCGGTGGCAATCAGGTCGTAGACAGCTTCGAGTTCGGCAACGGCCAAGCCTGCGGTCATGCTTCTTTCTCCGGTGTGGTGAGGGCCATCGCGCGGGCGAGGGCGCGCAGGAGCCGGTCGGGCGCGAGTCGCAACCAGCGGGCGCACACATGCTGGTCTGGCCGCAGGAGATAGGCGGCGCCATCGGCGTCCACCCCATAGCGCGCCCAGGCCTCGCCGTCGGCCGCAGAACGCGGCAGTGTGAGGATGACGAGCAATCCGCCCTGCGCGCGCCATTGCTCAGCGGCGCCCCGCACCTCGGGCGACACCGGGTGGTCAGAGAAGATGAGCAGGGTAAAACCGGGCTGCGACTCATCCAGTAGGTAGTGATCTGCGGCCAGCCGGACGCTCCGCATCACAGCGCCGGGCGCCGGCCCATGCGAAAACTGCGGGGAGTCATCGTCATCACTATTCAGCGGCGAGTGCAGGTATTCGTGGGGACGCGAAGTGCGCCAGTGCATCAGAGGCCGCACGAATGTCTCCGTCAACGCGAGCGACAGCGTGGCATCGCGCAGCAGCCTGAAGCCCGGCGTGGGCGGCGTCATGAAGCGCGTGCTTTTACCGGCCTCCGCCACGATTTCGCGCGCGGCCGCCACACGTTCGGTGCTATAGCTTTGCACCAAGGCCACAGGCGCCTTTCCCTGCACGTGGGCGGCCAGCTTCCAGCCGAGATTCTGGGCGTCCTGCAGGCCGGTGTTGGCACCGCGCACGCCAAAAATAGGGAGCAGATGCGCGGCATCGCCGCAGTAAATCACGCGCTCGTGCACATAGTCCGCCAAGCTCAGCGCGCGGGCGGAATACACGGAGCTCCAGTCCATCGTCCACGGCGTCTCGCCAAAGCCAATGCTTTGGAGCTGGGCATTGATACGCGCTGCGAGCGAGGCCGGCTGCAGCGCTTCTTCCGGCGTTTCGTCGGGCGGAAGCTGATAATCGATCCGCCATATCCCGAAGGGTTCGCGATGCATCAGCACGGTATTGCCCGGATTCCACGCGGGGTCGAAAAAGGCAAGACGCTCGGTGGGCAGCGGCAGGTCGATCTTGATGTCGGCGATGACGAAGCGCCCCTGCCAGGATTCACCTTCCAGCGCCAGACCCTGCAACTGCCGCAAACTGGAACGTGCGCCATCACAGGCCACCACCCAGCTCGCGCGCTGCGTGTAGGCGCCATAAGGGGTGTCGACGGTGAGCATGGCTTCGTTCTCATCACCTGCAATACCGGTCACCAAGTGTCCCCAGCGCATTTCGATCAGCGGCTGGCGCGCGATGAGCGCCAGCATCGAGGCTTCCAGCACCTGCTGCTGCAGGTTGTTCATGGGCGCGTAGCGGTCGTGTGGGTCGTGCGGCGCTTCCAGCCGGAAGACGGCTTGACCACGATAAAAGCTGGAGCCGAAACGCCAAGGCAAGCCCTGTTCGACCAGCGCGCTATCCGCCCCCACCTGCTGGAGGATTTCGAGCGAACGTCGGGTAAACACAATCGCCCTGCTGCCTTCGCTCACCTGCTGCCCGGCGGTTAGGAGCACCACGCGTACCCCGTGCCGGGCGAGATCCAGCGCCAGCGCCAGGCCGATGGGCCCGGCGCCCACCACGACCACCGGCGCCGCTGCGGCAGATTCCGCCGGCAGCGGCGCTGCCGGGAAAACCTGGTAGTCAAAGTAGAGCGAGTGGCGCGGCGTGGTGTCGGGCTG
>CAIPNM010000376.1 GCA_903866395.1 uncultured bacterium | reverse complement strand
GCCGGCGAGCCGTTAACGCTCGAGCGGCCCGCCCGCCAGCCACCGACCCGCGCGCGCGTAGAGCGCCTGAACAGCCTCGCCCTTCAGCATCGGCATGTCCATCTTGACCTTGTAGCCGATCCGGGTCTGGATGTAGGCGAGATGGCGATAGCCCTCGGGGAACGTGGCGAGCAGCGCCTGATCAAGTTGCAGCACGGCGGTGGGATCGAGCGGGTCGATGCGATCCTTTTCGTAGATCGGCTGGCGGTGCAGGAGTTTCCATTGCCCGTCGTGCTTTTCAACGAAATCATGAAAGCGGCCGGTGCACACCACATCGCACAGCACTGGGCCGTTGTGGCCTTCGACCATGCCGCGCTGCGAGATCGTCATCTTGGTTTGTGCGATGGCCCGATCGCCCTCGACCTGAATCGCCGAGCCGCCCAGGAAATGCAGGATGCTCACGCCCTTTGCCCAGCCTTCCTGCGTCACCCGGATGAAGTCTTTGTAGGGCCCCTGAAACCAGGTGGCCATCATCATTCCGTCGGGATGCCAGACGGTGGCAAAGCGCTCCCAGTCACCTGCGTCGCGCCAGACGGCCCAACGCTCGACCATGCGCCGGATCAGCAGTTCGTCATGCAATGTGTCAGTCATGGTGTGCTCCGGCTCACTGGCCCTTGAGGTTGGCAGCCTTGGCGATCTGCGCGGCCGATTCCATCTCAGCGCGGATGAAGGCGTTGAAGTCGGCGATCGACATGGGCAGCGGATCGGCGCCGGCGCGTGCCATGCGCTCGCGGACCTCGGGGCTCGCGAGCGCCTTGCGTGCTTCTTCATTCAGTTTCTGTTGCACGGCCGCCGGCACCCCCGCGGGCGCAATCATGCCCACCCAGAACACGTACGATGAATCGGCGAGCCCTGCCTCGACCGTGGTGGGCACATCAGGCAGCGCGGGTGCGCGGCTCGGCGTGCTCACGGCAAGCGCCTGGATCTTGCCCTCGCGAATCATGGCGATCGAGGAAGCCAGCGGCGCGAAGAACCAATCGATGCGGCCGCCGATGATCTCGGTGAGCGCCTCGGGCGTGCCCTTGAAAGGCACATGAACCGCGTCGATCCCGGCGCGAAGCTTGAACTTCTCGGCGTTGAGATGCGTGGCGCTGCCGGTGCCCGCCGATGCATAGTTGAGGGCGCCCGGCTTGGCCTTGGCTGCTGCAATCGCGTCGCTGACGGTCTTCCAGCCGCGTGCGGGGGAGACGATCATCACGTTTGGAAGCGACGCAAGCGCGGTGATGCCGGTGAGGTCCTTCAGCGTGTCGTAGGACAGATTGGGGTAGATGGCCGGGTTCAGGGCATGACCCGAGGAGTGGATCAGAAGCAGATGGCCATCGGCCTCGCCCTTGGCCACCTGGGCGGCTGCGATCGTGCCGCCAGCACCGGGTCGATTTTCGACCACCACCGGCTGACCCAGGCTCTTGCTCATCGACTCGCCCACGGTGCGCGCGATGATGTCGGTGCCGCTCCCCGCAGTAAAGGGCACCATGAAGCGGATGGGTTTGGAGGGGAACTGCGCCTGCGCCGATGCGCCGGCCACCATGAACGCGCCGGCGAGCGCTGCAAGCAATTGTGAGAGCGAGCGATGCATGACTATCTCCTTGGATTACTTCTGAAGTCCGTCGCTCACCGCGACATTCTCGGGCTTGATCTCGAGACCTGCGTCGCTCGCGATTTCCTTCAGCAGAATCGCGAAGTCAACGTCATCGTAGCCGCGGCCCACCAACCTTGCGACGGATTCACGCGTTGCTGCGGCGGCCGGCATCGCAACGCCGTTGGCCTTGGCCGCGCCCATCCCCAGATCCATGTCCTTCAGCAGCAACTTCGGCGTGAAGGTGACCTGTTCGAAAGTGAGGTTGGTGAGCACGGGCGACTTGTAGCGGGTGTACATCGACCCTAGTACCGAGTCATTGATGCTCTCGAGGAACACATGGCGGGGAATGCCCGCCTTCTCGGCCAGCACGGTGATCTCGCAGAGGCTCTGGATGACCACGCCAAACATGGTGTTGTGAGCAATCTTCCAGACCCGGGCGAGTTCG
>CAIPNM010000375.1 GCA_903866395.1 uncultured bacterium | reverse complement strand
TATCAGCGAGGACAACATCGCCGAGACCCTGCGCGAGGTGCGCATGGCGTTGCTGGAGGCCGACGTGGCCCTCCCGGTCATCAAGACCTTCCTCGACACCGTCAAGGAAAAAGCCCAGGGCCAAGAGGTGGCCACCAGCCTTACCCCGGGCCAGGTTTTCGTCTCCATCATCCATCACGAGCTCGTCGAGCTCATGGGGGGCGCTAGGGCCGGTTTCGAGTTACGGGCCCAGCCACCCTATGTGGTGCTGCTCGCGGGTTTACAGGGCGCCGGTAAAACGACCACTGCGGCCAAGCTTGCACGCTGGCTCATCGAGTCGCGCAAGAAACGGGTTTTACTGGTCAGCACCGACGTACGCCGTCCGGCGGCGATCACCCAGTTGCAGCGCTTGGCCGAGCAGGTGGGTGCCTCGTTCCATGCCTGCGACCCCAGTGACGATCCGGTGCATATCGCGCGTGCGGCGCTCGAGGCTGCCAAGCAGGGGGTGTTCGATGTCCTCATCGTCGATACCGCTGGCCGCTTGCACATCGACTCGGAGTTGATGGCCGAGGCGCGAGCGATCGATGCTGCCGTGGGGTCTCACGAGCGGCTGTTCGTCGTTGATGCGATGGCCGGACAGGACGCTCTGAATTCGGCTAAGGCCTTCAGTTCTGCACTCGAATTGACCGGGGTCATCCTCACCAAGATCGACGGCGATGCCCGTGGCGGTGCTGCGTTGTCGGTACGACATGTCACCGGTAAGCCGATCCTCTTTTTGGGTGTCGGTGAAAAAACCGATGCGTTGCAGCCGTTCGACCCCGAACGTATGGCTGGGCGCATTCTTGGCATGGGCGATGTCGTCGCGCTCGTTGAACAGGTGCAGGGCAAGGTCGATGCGGCCGAGGCTGAGCGCCTCGCCAAGAAAGTCATGGGCGGTGGCCGCTTTGACTTCTACGACCTGAAAGGCCAACTCGAACAGGTTCAGAGTTTGGGTGGTCTCGAGTCGCTGATGGATAAGCTCCCCGGCAATTTGGCCAAAGGTGCGATGCCGGCGGGCGAGGGTGACGCCCAGATTCGCCGTCAGATCGCCATCATCAACTCCATGACCCATCGCGAGCGTCGCAAACCGGACATCATCGATGGGTCGCGCCGCCGGCGGATCGCTACGGGTTCGGGTACCCAAGTACAGGATGTGAACCGCTTGCTGAAGCAGTTCACCGAGATGCAGCGGATGATGAAGAGCATGAAGGGCGGCAAGTTTCGCCGCATGCTCGGCGCTCTCAAGGGGGGCGGCCTTCCACCGGGCTTTCCAAAGCCTTAAGACCGCTTCCATCAAGTCCCTGATTTCTGTAGACTCCGCGCTCTTTTTCAGCCCCCCGGGGCTACGACCGAGAGCGTAACGACCTATGGTGACGATTCGTCTGACGCGGCGTGGTGCGAAGAATTCGCCCTTTTATCACGTCGTTGTGACCGATAGCCGCAAGCGACAGGGCGGCGCGAGCCTTGAAAACGTGGGCTTTTTCAATCCTGTGGCGCGCAAGAGCGAGCCGAAGCTGAAGCTCGATCTCGCCCGTATCGAATACTGGGTGAGCCAGGGTGCCAAGCAGTCCGACCGCGTGAAATCGCTGGTCAGCGATTATCGCAAGGTCGCTCAGGCCGCGGCCTGAACAGCGACTGGGTTGAGTTGGGGCGACTCGGTCGCCCCAAAGGCTTGAAGGGGTGGTTGCACCTGCAGTCCTGGACGGACCCCCCTGAGGCCATACTGGACTATCCCACCTGGCATTTGCGCAGCGCCTCCGGGCAGCGGCAAAAGGCTTTGGTGGCAGAGGCAGACGGCAGCCCAAAAGGCTTGTTGGTGCGTCTGGAGGGGGTCTCCCAACGAGAGACAGCCGAACCTTGGGTTGGCTGCATCATTGAGGTTCCCCGGACGGAGTTGCCCCCCTTGGAACCTGGGGAGCATTACCGGCACGACCTGATTGGTTACCAGGTGCGCAACCTGGAGGGTGTCGAGTTCGGCACCGTCGAGGGGTTCGAGGACCTGCCGGCGAATGCCGTCATGGTGGTCAAAGGCGAGCGTGAGCGATGGCTTCCGGTTAGTCGGGAGCACCTTCGCGAAATCGACGATGCCGCCAAGACCATCCTGGTGGATTGGCCGGCCGATTTATGAAAATCGTCGTCGTGACGTTGTTTCCCGAGCTCGTTCGGGGGGCACTGGAACACGGCGTCCTGGGTCGCGCGATGTCGCGCGGTCTGGTGCAGATCGAGTGTGTGGACCCGCGGCAGTACGCCACGGATGTGCACAAGACCGTGGACGATCGCCCTTACGGCGGCGGGCCGGGCATGGTCGGAACACCGGCGCCTTGGGCGGCGGCCATCGATCTGGCGAGTAGCCTCGCGGCTGCGGGTACCCCTCGGGTGCACCTGTCGGCCCAGGGCGAGAGGTTCGAGCAGGCGATGGCGCGAGATTTCGCAGCCTTGCCCGCCTTGGTGCTGGTGGCGAGCCGCTATGAGGGCTTGGATCAGCGGGTGATCGACGCGCGCATCGATCGCGAAGTGTCGCTCGGAGACTATGTGCTCTCCGGTGGCGAGTTCGCGGCGCTCACGGTCATCGATGCCGTGGTGCGATTGCTCCCCGGGGTTCTCGGTGACGAGCGCTCTAGTGAGCAGGAGTCGCACTCCGCTGGAAGGCTCGATTGGCCGCACTATACGCGCCCGGTCGAGTGGGAAGGACGATCGGTGCCGCAGGTGCTGCAGGGTGGAAACCATGCCGCAATTGCGCGCTGGAGAATGAAGCAGGCCGTGGGTCGCACCTGGTTGCGGCGCCCCGATCTGCTAAAGGCCGATAATGGCCGAGGTCGAGCGCTCACCGAAGAGGAGAGCGCCCTGTTGAACGAGTATCTCGCCGAGCGAGAGGTGGATGAAAATGGCTAATGTCATCGCGGAAATGGAACAACGTCGCATCACCCGTCAGCTGCCGGATTTCAAGCCGGGCGACACGGTCGTGGTGAACGTGAAGGTGGTCGAAGGCGACCGTGAGCGCGTGCAGGCTTACGAGGGCGTCGTGATCGCCAAGAGCAATCGCGGTTTCAACTCGTCTTTCACGGTGCGCAAAATGTCGCACGGTGAGGGCGTCGAGCGTACTTTCCAGTCGCACAGCCCGAGCATCGCTGATGTGTCGGTGAAGCGTCGCGGCAATGTCCGTCGCGCCAAGCTCTACTACCTGCGCGGCTTGTCGGGCAAGGCTGCCCGCATCGAAGAAAAAGTCTGATCTTCCGGGCGCGTGGCGTACAAGCCGCGCGCGTTGCTAGACTA
>CAIPNM010000374.1 GCA_903866395.1 uncultured bacterium | reverse complement strand
GGCTGTCGCTGTTGGCGGGCGTCGATGCCATCACGAGCTATGGCAAGGCTTGTGTGGTGGGGGTTGAGGGCGAGTATGAGCATGGCAATGCGCTTCTGACGAGCGCCTTTGCCGACCCGGTCCGTGATGCGGTGGGGGGGGTAAAGCCTGGATTTCCTCTACCGGCAAACGCGGCGGGCCGGGCACCACCATTGACGTTCCACTCGCTCATAAAGACGCGCTGTATGTTCGTTCGCACTATGACACCCTGTCGATCACGCTTCATGACGCACCGATGCCGCGAGAGATCGCGGTGATTTTCTGCGCGGCTACGCGCGTTCGGCTGCATGCGCGGTTGGGTCGGCTATCGGTTCAAGATGTATCAGGAAAGGACGGGCTAAGCTGAGGGTGGCTTTACTGAGCCTCGACTCGAGCCGCTTTGGCTACTCGCCTCCACCCCTCAAGCTCGCTTTGAATCTGCCGGGCAAACTGCTCGGCCGAGTGCGGTGGATAGACCTGCAGTCTTTGTTTCCGCATGAACTCGACCATATCAGGCTGCGCCATGATCTGGATGATTTCGGCGTTTAGCTCCTTAACCAAGGCGGGCGGCGTTGCGGCACTCACCAGCACACCCGTCCAGCCTACGACATTCACGTCTGCAAGCGCGGCATGTCCCGATTCGGCGAGGGTGGGTATGGTCGGTGCGAAAGCCGATCTCGTCTTGCTCAGAATGGCGATTGCATTGAGTCGACCTGCTTCCACCTGAGGCAGCGACTGTGGCATCCCGTCAAGCATGAGTTGCACATCTCCGGAAATCAGGTCGGGGAGCGCTTGCGCGCTCCCCTTGTAAGCGACGTGCTGAAGATCGATACCGAGTTCCATTGCAAGACTTGCCATCACCATGTGCGCGAGGGTTCCTTGTCCGATGGATGCATAGCGGACCGAGCCAGGTTTTGCGCGTGCAATGCTGATCAACTCGGAAATCGTCTTTCCATCAAATTTTGGGCTTGCAAGCATCACAACATCGTTGAAGCCAAGTAGAGCTACGCCTGTGAAATCGCGCACGACGTCATATGGAAGCGACTTATTGAGCGCTGGCGCGATGACGATCGGCGAAAGCGACGCCACCAGTAGCGTGCTACCGTCGGCCGGCGACCGGAGCACATGCTCCAGCGCGATAACACCCGAGGCGCCCGGCCGGTTTTCCACCACGGCGCGCAGTCCTGTCTTTCGCAGACTCTCGCCAAGCGCACGAGCCTGTAGGTCAGCGGCGTTTCCCGGAGGAAACGGCACTATCAGGCGAACTACTTTCCCCGCGTCCGCCGACTGAGCGGCGGCCGGAGGCGCGCAAAGCGCTACGGCAAATGCAGCGAGGAAAGAGAAGGTGGTTATCTTCATGACGTCTCCCTGTTTAAGCTTATTTTCGAGGTTTAAGCGTGAAAAGACCCTCGGTCCTCGGCCGCAGCCGCCAAGCGGTCTGTACGCGGCACGACGAGCGCGTCTACCGCAACAATGCCGTTTGATCCGATTCTCAACGGGTTGATATCAACCGCCTCGACATCATCGGCAGCCCACATTGCAAAACTTTGCAAGCGGTCAATGACTTCAAGTAGCGCCTGAAAGTCGGCAGGACGCGACCAGCGAGCACTGTTCATGATTCTCCCGACCGGTGATCGCGAGAGTTCAGCTTCAATATGCGCACTCGAGGCCGGCACGCTAAACACCACCACCTCGGATAGCGCCTCGGTATAGATGCCGCCCAAGCCAACGATCAGGAGCAGACCGAGATCGTCAGTACGCTTCAGTCCCAGAATTACCTCAAGATCTGCCTCAATCATCGGTTGGACGATCCACTCATCGACCGCCCCGAAGTCGGATATGGCGCGATCAAGCTCAGTCGTTTGGCGAATTCCGACCCTCACCAGCCCATGCTCGGTCTTGTGAGTGACGCCGAGCCGAACCCCCTTCAGGACAACAGGCGCGCCGAGGGCATGCAGAGCCCGGGCAGCTTCGTCGCGGCTGGCGCAACGTACGGTCTTCACTGTGGGGAGGGCAAAGCGGGACAACAACTCGAGGCTTTCCGGTTCGCTGAGTGGCCGATCGCGACAGAGCATGGCACGCAGCGCGGAGGCGTCTCCGGCCCCTGCGCCTGGAGCTGACGGGTTCAGGAACTGTCGAGGCGCGTGCTCCTGCGCGTCGCCTGGCGACGCAGGGTGGGTCAGGGCATTAACCGCCTGCATTGCAGCATCCGTGTCAGCTAGGCAAATAAAACCTTCGGCTTCATACGCCGCGCGCTCATCGGGTTCGAGGCCACCGGGCGTCAGCACCAGAATCGGCTTACCTGCTGACTTGGCATTAGCAAGCGCTTCGATGTAAGGGCGGCGCTGGTAATCGTTCATGGAGTGCACAAGCGAGAGCAAAACCGTTACTCCGGGGTCAGCCGCGATCAGTGCAGGGACTTCGGAGAAGACCGATCGCATCGCGCCGAAGGCTCCGTAATCAGTGGGATTTCCCACTTTGGAAAACATGCGCCTGGCATCCAACTCGGCCTG
>CAIPNM010000373.1 GCA_903866395.1 uncultured bacterium | reverse complement strand
GGATGATCAGTTTCTGTTTGACTGGTATGAGGCGAGGCTGCCCGAACGCATCACCTCGCTGCAGCGGCTTGAACAGTGGCTCGCCCGCGCACCGGCCGAGGAAGCTAAAGCGTTGATGCTGTCTCGCGAGCAGTTGATGCGCCGGGAGGATACGGGGGTTGCGAGCGATGCTTTCCCGCGCCAGCTCGCGATGCGTGGTGCCAGCTTCGAGCTCGATTACCGGTTTGACCCCGGGGCCGATGATGATGGTGTCACCGTGCGGGTGCCGGTGGTGCTCCTGAATCAGGTCGATCCGGTGCGCTGCGAATGGCTGGTGGCCGGCATGCTGCGAGACAAGGTGCAGGCGCTGGTGAAATCGCTTCCGCCCAAGATTCGAAGGGTGGCGGTGCCGATTCCGGACTACACCGAGGCGTTTATTAAGCGCTGGGCAGAACGGGTGGGCGAGGCCCCGCTTGCGCAGGCCATCGTCGCCGATCTGGCCGAGACTTTCAGCGTGCGGGCGCAGCTCACTGATTTCCGTAATGAAAGCGTGCCTGTGCACCTTTTCATGCGTTTTGTGGTCACCGATCCGCATGGTGCGCGGCTGGGTGCAGGGCGCAGTCTGGCGCAGCTGAAGAGCGAATTTGGTGATCGTGCGCAGGGGGCGTTTCGACAGGCGCTGTCGGCGCTGGGGTTGCGGGGCGCGGGCGAGCTGGCGGGGCGGTCGGGGGAGGGCGAGCGCTCTGGTGCTGGGGGGGCGTTGAAGGGTTCGGACGCGGGAAGGTCGGGTGCGGGGGACTCGGCAGGCACGGGGGGCTCGGCAGGCGCGGGGGGCTCAGCGAGCGGTAGGTTCACGACAGGCGGCGGGACCAACGCAAGCGGCGGGACCAATACGAGCGGCGGGACCAACGCAGGCGGCGGGGCCACGCCATCCCTGCCCCTCGCTGGCGAGCGCCACACGGACTGGCGCTTCGGCGCGCTCCCCGAGATTCTGGAACTCGAGCAACGGATCGACGGTCGTCGGCAAACGCTGATCGGTTATCCGGCCCTGATCGACCGAGCCGATTCCGTTGAGCTGGCTGTCTTCGATGATGCTGACGAGGCCGCGCGCGAACATCGTCGCGGTTTGATCCGGCTCTTTCGGATCGCGCTTCGTGAGCCCCTGCGATTTTTCGAGCGCAACATCGGTGACTTTCAAAAAATGTCGCTGCAGTTCGCAAGCTTCGGCAGTGCCGAGGATCTGAAAAATGATCTGTTGGCGGCGCTGATTGCACGGGCCTGCCTGGCCGATCCGCTGCCCGCCGACGAGGCGGCATTTCGGAACCGATTGGAGGCGTCTCGGCCGCGCCTCACCCTGATCGGTCAGGAGCTTGCCCGGGTGAGCGCCGAGGTGCTGACCGAGTATGTCGCGCTCGCGCGAAAGCTCGCCCAGGCCCGCGCCTGGCCCGCTGCGGCGGACGATGTCCAGGCCCAACTCGCAGCCCTGCTACCCAAACGCTTCATCGTGCATACCCCCTGGGAACAGCTCCGTCACCTGCCGCGTTATCTGCGCGGTGTGGCCATGCGCCTCGATAAACTTCGAGAAGACCCCGCTCGCGACGCAAAACTCATGGCTGAAATCTCGCCACTCATCACCAATTTTCGCCGGACGCTCTCGCAGCGAAAAGGCGCAGTTGACGCGCGCCTGGAGGAATTTCGCTGGATGCTTGAAGAGCTGCGCGTGTCGCTCTTTGCGCAGACCCTGCGTACACCCATGCCCGTATCGGTCAAGCGGTTACAGAAGGCCTGGGACGCCATTCGGGAGCAGGGCGCCTAGCGGCAAGCGCGTCGCCTAAGGTCGGGATTCGCATTACACTCAGTCGGCCCGCAATTCCCAACACCCAATCCGTGAGCCCGCCAAGGGCCCGCCTGCCCTGACCGGACTTCCCTCGATGAGCAGCGAAAAAGTCGTCTCGGCACAATACGAAGTGTCGATCGAAAAACTAGCCTCGCTCGGCGTGAGCGATCCCTATTCGGTAGCGAGCCTGCAGATCTACGCCTCAGGCAAACTCACCAGCGACGAACGGCTCTACTTCACGCTTTGGGGTTGTCAACATCTCACTGCAGCCAATTTCAACGCGAGGCAGCCGCTTGCCACGCGCGGCACCGAGGTCACAGCCGCCTATTTCATCGTGCGCGGCCGGCTGCTGGGCGTTGAAGGCGAAAAGATCTACCGGCTCGGTCCGGGCAGCATCATCGGACTCGCCGAGGGTCTTGCGCACTTGCCCTACAGCATGTCCGTGGTGTGTGTCACCGATGTGGAGGCACGGCTCATTCCCCTGTCCCAGGTCGATCGTTTGGTGCCCAGAATGCCGCTTGCGTTAAGGGGAATCCTGCGTAGCGCGGTGGTTCGCACGCTCGGTCTCGACAAAGCGCCGGAGTCCCTCGAATGAATGACTTTGAACTCGCCCAGTTTCAGCCGGGTGATCGGCTGTTTAGCGCAGGGGACCTGGCCGATAAACTCTACGTGGTCCAGAAGGGCACGGTTCAGATGCTCGATGCGAAGACCAGCACCGTGTTTGCCACGGTGTCGGCGGGCGAATCTTTCGGCGAGCAGGCGTTGCTCCCGGGCGGAATCCGCTCGGCGAGCGCGGTGGCGCAGAACGAGGTGGTGTGCCTCTACATTGAGGCGGACAGCCTGCGCCGCATTCTTGAGCGGCAATCGCCTGTGCTCGCGCCCGTTTTCGAGGCGCTGCTCCTGCAGCAAAGTATGCACAACGCGCTACGGCGAGCGGGCGGCGCCGACTGACCAACGGATTGGCAGGCCGCCGATCGCAGCCGGCGGACCCGGTCGGACAGGCCACTGCGGCCACGGCGGGCGACCCAGCTCTCCCGGCTGCTAGCGCAGGCCCGTTACCCAGATGATGGAACTGACCGTGACCACGGCGATCAGGGTTCCGCCCAGAATGGCTGCGCTCACCGACGCAGTGGGCAGTCCGTATCGCTGGGCAATGATGAAGGTGTTGCTCGCTGCGGGCAGTGCAGCGCACACCACCCCCGCCGCAGCGATGGTGGGCTCGAGCGGCAGCACCGCCACCATCATGATCGCTGCCACCATCGGCGTGACAATCAGCTTGACCGCGACCAGGACCCCAATCTCGCGATTGAACCGCAGTGGCTTGTTACCGAGCGCTGCGCCAATGGCAAACAGCGCACACGGACCGGCCGCTCCGGACAGCATTCGTGTGAAGGTATCGACCGACTGAGGAAGCTTGAATCCGGCTGCGGAGAACGCCAACCCCAGCAAAATTGATCCGAGGAGCGGCGAAACCAGGACGCTCCGCGACGCGGTGCCGATTGACCCGAGCATGCCGCCGCGCTGGTTGCGCTGCATCTCCAGGATGGCGATGGTGAGGGCGATCAGGACGATGTTGTCGGTAATGATGGCCACGGTGACAGTGGGGAGCAGGTGCTCGCCCAACTGCCCGAGTAGCGCAATGCCCAGGTAGCCGACGTTGCCATGGGCGGCGCCGAGCGCAAACGAGGCGGCCTCCGAGACCGGGCGCGCGCCAAGAAAGCGGCTGCGGCGGGCCAGACTGTAGGCGAGCGCGAAAGAGGCTAGGCCCGCGACCGCGATGCCGGCGGCGAGCCGGGGCTCGAACAGCTCGCCGATCGGACGCAAGCCCGCCACCCGGAACAACATGGCCGGTAGCGCGAACCAGTAAACGAACGCGTTGATGCCGTCGATCGCCCCGGCAGGCAGTATGGACCGTGCGGCGGCGACGTAGCCGCACAACACCAGGGCGAAAACCGGAGCGGTGACATTGAGAACATCGAGCATGACGCTGCCGAGTGTAGCGGTTTGCGGCACAATCTCATCTTCGTCACTCTCTCGCCAAAGCAGCAATGTCGTCCTGCACCAACCCCGTCCGGCGTCGTTTCGTTCAAAGCGCGGTGGGTGCGTCCGCCGCGGTCTCGGTCTTGTCCCCCTTGACCTCGCCTGCGTCCTCGCCGCAGCGGGCAAGCGAGTGGGTCTATGTGCTCAATTCACGTGATGCGTCGGTGTCGCTCATCGACAAGGCCGCGCGCACCGAATCGCGGCGCATCACCGTGGGCAAGGAACCCCACCACCTGTACCCCACACCCGATGGCAAGTCGGTGATCGTGGGTAACGCCATGAGCGATGACCTGGTGTTCTTCGACCCCGGCACCGCAGAGGTTCAGCGGCGGATTGCCTCTATCGACGACCCCTACCAGCTTGGGTTTTCGCCCGACACCCGCTGGTTTGTCACTGCAGCGCTCAGGCTCGATCGCGTAGACATCTATCGCTATGAGGGCGGCGACCTGAAGCTCGCCAAACGCCTGTCCGTTCCCAAGGCGCCCAGCCACATTTGGTTTTCCGCCGACAGCAGCACCGTGTTTGCCACGCTCCAAGACAGCAACGAAATCGTTGCTATCAGCCTCCAGAAGCTGGAGCCGATCTGGAAACTGCGCACTGGCAAACAACCCGCCGGCATTCTCATCACGCCCGATGATCGTCACCTGATGGTTGGCGTGATGGGCGAGAATTTTGTCGATGTCATCGATTGGCGCGCCCAGAAGTCGGTGAAGCGCATCGTGACCGGCCGCGGTGCGCACAACCTTCGCGGCTTGGGTGATCAGCGTCATGTGTTTGTCACCAACCGGGTCGACAATTCCGTGAGCTGCATCGACATGCGAAGCTTCCAGGTGGTGAGCAGCTTCGCGGTGCCCGGAGGCCCCGACTGCATGGAAATCACCTCAGACCGGAAGACCATGTGGATCACCAACCGATTCGCCCGGCAGGTTTCGCTGGTCAATCTGGCCGACGGCAAGATCTTTCACACCATCGGTGTCGGTCGCTCGCCCCACGGCATTTTCTTCGCGGACCGCGCGCCGCTCATCTGATGCGCCTCGCGCGGGCTGTCGGACTGATGCGCGGTTTACGGGGGCGCGTGGCCGCGGCAGTAGCCGCGCTTGTCGCGGTGCACGGTGCGTATGCCGCTCAAGGGGCAACTGACCCCGGGGCGACCTACGCGTGTAAAGGCTGGGTCTACCTCACGCTCGATACCGGCAGCATGCGCGATGCGCCCCTCATTGCTGACATCCTGAACCGGCATAAGGTGCGTGCCACGTTTTTCCTGGCAAGCGAAAAAACCATCCACGGTGATCACTCGCTCGATCTGTCCTGGGCGCCCTACTGGCGCTCGCGCGCGGCCGAAGGCCATCGCTTCGGCAGCCACACCTTCGATCATGTCTACCTGCGGGAAGGCCGTGCGGGCCAGATCCCGGTCGGTGGTTTCATGGCCCGCCCGCAGTTTGGCGAGGCTGCCGGAAAAGATCAGGTCTGGAATGCCGGCGAACTTTGCCGTGAATTGCGTCGGGTCGATCAGCGGTTTCGTGAAATGACGGGCCAGGGGCTCGATCCCATCTGGCGTGCGCCCGGCGGCAAGGCACCGGTGGTGGCCATGGAGGCGGCAGCGGGATGCGGTTTCAGGCATGTTCACTGGGCCGACGCTGGCTTCCTGGGCGATGAACTGCCTTCCGATAAATTTCCCAACGACAGACTGCTCGCGCAGGCGCTCTCACGCATTCGAAGCGGCGACATTCTCATGGCGCACCTGGGGATCTGGTCGCGTAAGGACCCGTTTGCGCCTATGCTCGACCCGCTGATCGCAGGGCTGAGGAAAAAAGGCCTTTGCTTTGCCACCCTCGACCATCACCCCGATTACCGCCGCTGACGCACCATGATTGATCTTCTGATTCACGCTTTCGTTACCGCCCAGACCTGGATTCACGAGACGCTGTTGCAGCCAGCCATGTTTGCCATGGGGCTCATGCATCTGAGCGAAATGGCTTTTGATGCGCTTGAGTGGGTGCTGATCGGCGTGATCGAAGTGATTGCGATGGCGGTGGTACTGGGGCTTCTTGAGCGCTGGGCCCCTGCGGAGCCGGCCGCTGGTCGCGGCGAATGGCGGGTGGATGTGGTCTATTCACTTCTTCGCAGGCTGGGTGTGTTGCCGTTGGTGGCGTTTGCGCTCTTCACCCCGCTGGTCGACGCGATTGAATCGCAACTCCGATTTGCCGGCATCTCCCGACTGTCACTCGATGGCGTGTGGCCTGGGGTCACCGACGCTGCCTGGGTGAGTTTTCTCATCTACCTGCTGGTGTTCGATTTCGTGGATTACTGGCTGCACCGCGCGCAGCATCGCTGGTCTTGGTGGTGGGCGCTTCATGCCGTGCACCATAGCCAACGTCAGATGACTTTCTGGACCGAAGACCGCAATCATCTCATCGATGACTTGCTGCGAGATGGCGTCATGGCGCTCCTTGCTGTGGCGATTGGCGTGGCGCCGGGGCAGTTCATCGGCATTGTGGTGGTGTCGCGTCTGCTTCAGAGCCTGCAACACGCCAATCTGCGCTGGCGCTATGGCTCGGTGGGCGAGCGGCTGCTCGTGAGCCCGAGCTTTCATCGCCTGCATCACGCGGTTGACTACGGGCACGACGGCCCGGCTCGCGGTTGCAATTTCGCGGTGCTGTTTCCGGTCTGGGACCACCTGTTCCGCACCGTTGACGATCGCCCTGGTTTTGTTCCCACCGGCATTCGCGATCAGGTAGAGGGTCGCGATTACGGGCAGGGATTTTTCCGCCAGCACTGGCTGGCGATCGGTCGAATGTTCGGACGGGCTTGACGTCCCCGGGTGTTCGCGGCCCGCGGGCGGGGGGCGTCCACCGCGGCTCACAGGCGCATAAGCGCAGAGGCTAGACATGGCACTGGGTCTGATCATTGTGGGTGACGAAATCCTGTCGGGCAGGCGTCAGGACAAGCATTTCTCGAAGGTGCTTGAACTGGTGACCGCGCGCGGCATGGAGCTTTCCTGGGTGCGGTATCTGGGCGATGACCGGGCCCGTCTCGTGCACGCGCTTCGCGACACCTTTGCAAGTGGCGATACGGTGCTGTCGTGCGGCGGCATTGGCGCGACACCCGATGATCACACCCGGCAGGCTGCCGCTGAGGCGCTTGGTGTCGAACTGGTCCTGCACCCGGAGGCAGCCGAACTGATCCGGCAGCGGGCGGCGGAGATGGCGCGCGAGGGCAAGGCGCCGACCGATCCCCAGGCGCCTGAAAATCGCCAACGGCTCAAGATGGGCGAGTTTCCTGCCGGGGCGCGCATCATCCCCAACCCCTACAACCGCATTCCGGGCTTTGCCATTCGCAGTCATTATTTTGTGCCGGGTTTTCCGGTGATGGCGTGGCCGATGATTGAGGCATTGCTCGATGGTGAACTGGCTACCCAACGGCCCGAAGCCGAACGCGCAGAACGCTCGTTCCTGGTCTATGAACTCGCAGAGTCCACCATCACACCGCTCATGGAGGCGGTTGAGCGCGAACTGCCTGGCATCCGCACCTTCAGCCTGCCGTCAGTGGGCGAAGACGGCAGCCGCCGGCACATTGAACTCGGTGCAAAGGGCGATACGGCACGGGTTGATGATGCGATCGAAAGGTTGCGCAGCGGGGCGCTTGCGCTCGGTGGCCAGATCGCCAGCTGACGGACCTGCAGGCCGGCGCGCCTGGGTTCGACATGCGCCAAGCGGGCTTCAGATAACAGCCTCATAATTGCCTGCGACCAACGGAGGACGCCGATGAACATGCCGGCCGAGCCGATGCTGCGAGATGTGCAGCTCGATGACAAATACACCGCCGACAGCGGGCTGGTCTACCTGACCGGTACCCAGGCGCTGGTGAGACTACCCCTCATGCAGCGCCGGCGCGACCTCGCCGCCGGGCTGAACACGGGCGGCTATATCAGCGGCTATCGCGGCTCGCCGATCGGTGCCTACGATCAGGCCCTGTGGCGCGCACGCAAGCACCTGGATGATCATCATGTGCGGTTTGTACCGGGCCTCAATGAAGACCTGGCGGCCACCGCCATCTGGGGCACGCAGCAGTTGCATTTTTTTCCGGGCGCGCAGTACGACGGCGTGTTCTCGATCTGGTATGGCAAGGGGCCGGGTGTTGACCGAACGGGCGACGCGTTTCGTCATGCCAACCAGGCAGGGAGCGCGCCGCATGGCGGGGTGCTGGCGATCGGCGGTGATGATCATGGCGCAAAGTCCTCGACCGTAGCCGCTCAGACCGACCATATCTTCATTGCGGTCTCCATGCCGGTGCTTGCGCCGGCCACAGTGCAGGACTACCTCGATCTGGGCCTGCATGGCTTCGCAATGTCACGGTTCTCAGGCTGCTGGGTGGGCTTGAAGGCAGTGACCGATACGCTCGAGACTGCAGGCATTGTGGATGTGTCGGCCGAGCGCCTGAACATTGTGCTGCCGCAGGATGTCCCCATGCCCCCTGGCGGGCTCAATTCGCGCTGGCCCGAGGAACCCTTCCTCAAGCTCGAAGAGCGGCTGGTGCGATGGAAACTTCCCGCGGTGCGCGCCTATGCGCGAGCCAATCGCCTTGACCGCAATGCCCTCGGGCGGGCCGATGGTGAGCCCGCACGGCTTGGCATAGTGTCGAGCGGCAAGGCCTATCTCGACACCATGCAGGCGCTGGTGGAGTTGGGCATCGACGACGCGACTGCGCGCCGCATTGGCCTGCGCGTCTACCGGGTGGTCATGCCCTGGCCGCTTGAGCCCGAAAGCGCGCGTGAGTTCTGCGCGGGCTGCGATGAGGTGCTGGTCATCGAGGAAAAGCGTGCGCTGATCGAATTGCAGTTGAAGGAAATTCTGTTCCCGCTCGATACCCGCCCGCGGGTCACTGGAAAGCGCGACGAACGCGACGCGCCGTTAGTGCCCGAGGCCGGTGAACTCTCGCCCGCAATGCTCGCGCGAATCATTGCCGCGCGTCTGCAGCGTTGGGCTACCATGCCCGCGGACGCGCGGGGGGCGCCAGACACTTCCCTCGATTCGCGGATTGCCGCGCGCTTGTCACAGTTCGAGTCGCGCGAGCGCGGTCTCACCAAGCTCACCGTGCCGATCGAACGGATTCCCTATTTCTGCTCGGGCTGCCCGCACAACAGCTCCACCCGCGTGCCCGAAGGCTCGCGCGCCAATGCGGGCATCGGTTGCCACTACATGGCGCAGTGGATGGACCGTTCCACGGCGAGCTTCACGCAGATGGGCGGCGAGGGTATGACCTGGGTGGGGCAGGCGCCGTTTTCATCGACGGAACACGTCTTCCAGAACATTGGCGACGGCACGTATTTTCATTCGGGGTCGCTTGCGATTCGCCATGCGGTGGCCACGAGCACGCCCATCACCTACAAGATCCTGTTCAATGACGCAGTGGCCATGACGGGCGGCCAGCGTCACGACGGATCGCTCACCCCCGACCGGATCGTGGCGCAGGTCATGGCCGAGGGCGTCACCCGGGTGGTGGTGGTCACCGATGAGCCTGACAAGTACCCGGCGGGCTACTTTCCTTCGTCGGTGCCGGTTCATCATCGCGATGATCTCGACCGCGTGCAGCGCGAGCTCCGCGAGTTCCGGGGCGTATCGGTGCTGCTCTACGACCAGACCTGCGCCGCTGAAAAGCGCCGTCGCCGCAAGCGCGGTGCATTTCCCGACCCCGATCGGCGCGCCTTCATCAATGAAGCGGTGTGCGAAGGCTGCGGCGATTGCGGCGTTAAATCCAATTGCGTGTCGATCGAGCCGGTAGAAACCGAACTCGGTCGTAAGCGCGCGATCAATCAATCGTCGTGCAATAAAGATTTTTCGTGCGTGAACGGGTTCTGTCCGAGCTTTGTCACGCTGGAGGGCGCCAAGCCCCGGCGCGGTCGGGCAGGCCAGGTGGCCGCTGATGCCGCGCAAGTTGCATTGCCCGAGGTGACGCTGCCCGAGATCCAGGGCGCCTGGTCGGTGCTCGTGACCGGTATTGGTGGCACAGGCGTGGTCACCATCGGCCAGATCCTGGGCATGGCTGCGCATCTGGAAGGTAAGGGCGTGACCGTCCTCGACATGGCGGGGCTCGCGCAGAAAAACGGTGCCGTCATGAGCTTCGTGCGCATCGGCGCCGGGCAGGACATGCTGCATGCGCCACGCATCGGGCTTGCCTCGGCCGATGCTGTCATCGGCTGCGATGTGGTGGTCACCGCGGGTCGCGAGGCCATGCAGCGAATGCTGGCGGGCCGCACCCGGGTGGCGGTGAATGTCGCGCGCACGCCCACGGCCGACTTCACCCGCAATGCCGATTGGAGCTTTCCGCTCAGCCGGATGGAGCAGACCATTGTTGATGCAGTGGGGGAGGCACAGTCCTCATTTGTAGACGCCACACGACTCGCCACCGGCTTGCTGGGCGATGCCATCACTGCCAACCTGTTCATGCTGGGCTATGCCTGGCAGCTCGGCATGATTCCGCTCTCCGCTCGGGCGATCGAACGCGCCATCGAGCTGAACGAAGTGTCGGTCGCGACTAACCTGGCTGCTTTCCTGTGGGGCCGACGTGCAGCCGTTGATTCTGCTCAGGTGGAACAGCTTGCGGCTCCCCCGAAGGCCTTGCCGCCGTCGCGGATGGTGTCAAAAACGCTTGATGAACTGATCGCGCGCCGAGTCGATTTTCTGGCGGACTATCAGAACGACGCCTGGGCTGCGCGCTATCGCGCGCTGGTGGCTCGGGTGCGTGAGGCGGAGAGCAAAATGGCCCCACCTGCCAGTGACACGGCCGAGGCCATGCCGCTCACTGCTGCGGTGGCGCGTAACTTTTATCGCCTCATGTCCTATAAAGACGAGTACGAGGTGGCCCGTCTCTACACCAGCGGTGAATTCGAACGCACCGTGCGCGAGCAGTTTGATGGTGACATTCGGGTGCGGTTTCACCTCGCTCCGCCTCTGCTCTCGCGGCGCAATGAACGCGGCGAACTGATCAAGAAAACCTGGGGGCCCTGGATCTTCACGGCATTCCGGCTGCTCGCGCGCCTGCGCGGGTTGCGCGGCACGGCGTTTGATGTCTTCGGCTATACCGAAGAGCGCCGGATGGAGCGTCGGTTGATTGATGACTATGAGTCGCTGGTGAATTCGCTTCTGCCGGAGCTCGATACCGCGCGCCGCGAGCTCGCGCTGTCCCTGGTGTCGTTTCCCGAGCAGATCCGGGGCTTCGGCCATGTGAAAGAGCGCAACGTGCAGGCAGCGCTTGGCGCTCGCGATGAGGCCTTGCAGCGCTGGCGCTCAACGGGCGCTATTTCCCGCGTCAACCCGGCAGCGCTTCAAGAAGCCTGAGCGCTCACGGTGTGGCCGCGAGCGCGCTCGGGTGCTGCGGCTACCCCAAATGGAAACGGCCCGTAACCGGGCCGTTTCCGCGCTCTCTGGCCTTGCGGCCGGAGCAATGAGGAGGAGATCGTGAACTTAGGCGGCTTTCTTGGCCGTGCGGGCGGTGGCCGATTTGCTGGCGGCCGCAACGTTGGCCTCGGCCATTTCCACAACCTGCTTGGTCGCGCGGTTGACCTGATCAAACGCGGTGTTGGCGGCGGACACAGCCGATTTCACCAGCGTCATGACGCCTTCGCTACCGGCGGGGGCGTTGCGAGCCATGGAGTCAATCGCTGCGAACAGCTGCTTGTTGCCATCGGCCATTTGCTTTTCAACCAGACGGGCCAGCTCGGCGCTGGTTTCCGAGGCGATGTCATAGCAGTGCTTGGCATACGACGAGGCTTTGTCGGCGGCGGGCTGCATGGAGGTGCTGGTGAGCTCGGAGAGCGACTTCACGTCCTTGACTTCGAAAAGCGACTTCATCATGTCAGCCGACTCTTCGAACGAGCTGCGTGCGGCCTGAAGGTTGAGCGAAGCGAGACGCTCGAAACCCGCCATGGAAACACGGGCAGCGGTGTGCATCATTTCGAAGGAGGCTTTGTTCAGTGACGCGAACTGTTCGGGGGTCTGGATCATTTTGAATCTCCGGTTGGGATGTCGGGGCAGGACAGAGAACTTGAACTTTTTTGAAATCGGCCAGCGCTGTTTGGTGCAACGCAACAAAGCGGATTATGGCAATCCGGGTGGGTGCTGTCAAGCGGTTTTGCTGTGGTGCAACAATTCGGGTGGATTGGTCGTTTGTTCTCATTTAAGTGATTGAATTGAAAAATATAAATCCTTCTATCAATTTCGTTGATTCGACCGGGATCCATTTGAATTATTGCGACCGCGCATGAGTGGCAATGGTGGGGTTCTCAGTCGAGGTCGCGGCGCTGCAATAGGCGTGTCGCTCGGGTTTGTGCTGGTCTGGTCAACAGGTTTCATCGTGGCCCGCTATGGCGTGCCTCACGCCCCGGCACTCACCTTTCTGGCCCTGCGGTTCGCGCTCACCCTGCTTGTGCTCGCCCCGCTCATCATGGTGCAGCAGGCGCGCTGGCCCTCCTTGCGTGAGGCCGCGCATCTGGCCGTTGCAGGCCTGCTGATCCATGGCATTTACCTGTCGGGGGTCTGGATTGCCATCGAGCACGGCATGCCTTCGGCCATGTCCGCGCTGATCGTCAACATGCAGCCGATTCTCACGGCCGTGTGGGTTGCCTGGGCCGGGGAGCAGGTGACCCGACGGCAGTGGCTGGGCCTCTCGCTGGGGCTCGTGGGCGTGGTGCTCGCCGTGGCGAGCAAGTGGACCGCGGAAGGCGTGAGCGTGACCAACCTGCTCTGCTGTGTGGCCTCGCTCGCAGGCATCACCGCTGGCACGCTTTACCAGAAGCGCAAGGTGCCTACGTTTGATCTTCGCACCGGCACGTTTGTGCAACTCGCCGCATCGCTTGCGCTGGTCGGTCCCTTTGCGCTGGCGCTCGAGTCTCGGCCAGTGATGTGGAATGCCGAGTTGATGCTGGCTCTGGCCTGGGCAGTGCTCGCGATTTCGATCGGGGCGGTGTTCCTGCTGTTTCGACTCATTGAGCGGGGCTCGGCCACCAGCGTGACCTCGCTGATGTATCTCGTGCCGCCCTCGACTGCCCTGATGGCGTGGCTGCTGTTCGACGAAGCCTACGGATGGTGGGCCGCGGCGGGAATGGCGTTTGCCGCGGCGGGTGTGGCGCTGGTTCAGCAGGCGAGACCCGCGCCGGTGACACCGGGCGCTCGGTGAGACAATGCGGCGTTTGGGGCTCGCCCTTTAGCGAGTGTAGCGGGCACCCTTCGAGCAGAGAGAAATAGAGAGGGACATTGACGATGAGCCAATCGGGCGAAGCCAACCGTCGCGAGGCCAGCGCGTCGGCTTCGGCATCCGACCGGGTGTCGCGCGGCGGCTATCCGCACCAGATGGCGATCGTGACCCGCTGGATGGACAACGACGTTTATGGCCACGTGAACAACGTCGTGTACTACTCATACTTTGACACGGTCGTGAACACCTATCTCATTCGGCAGGGGGCGCTGGATATCCATGCCGGGGCGGTGATCGGGCTGGTCGTTGAAACCGGCTGCCGGTATTTCGCACCCCTTTCGTTTCCCGACACCGTGGTGGCGGGACTGCGCGTCACATATATCGGCAACAGCAGCGTTCGCTACCAGGTGGGCCTGTTTCGCAACGAAGAAAGCGAGCCCGCGGCGCAGGGGCATTTCACTCATGTTTATGTCGATCGCGAAACTCGGCGGCCAGCGGCATTGCCCGCTACGCTGCGGGCAGCGCTCGAACCCTTGCTTGTTCGCGATGCGGATGAGCGCTGACTCTGGAGCCAGAATGGATTACCCGCACAGCTATCGATTTGTTGATGACGCCATCATCAGCCGTCACTCCATCCGGGCGTTTCTCGATCGGCCGGTTGATCGTGCGATCGTTGAAGACATTCTTGAGGTGGCGAGCCGCGCCCCGTCCGGGACCAACATGCAGCCCTGGTCGGTACGGGTGCTGGCGGGCGAGGCGAAACAGCGGTTGTCGGAGCGCGTGGTGGCCGTGTTCGACGACCCTGCGCAAAGCGCCGAACACACCGAGGAATATCCGTACTACCCCAAGCAGTGGTTCTCGCCCTATATCGATCGGCGACGCACGGTGGGCTTTGCGCTCTATCGCTTGCTTGGCATTGGCAAGGGGGAGAAGGACAAGATGCATGCACAGCATGCGCGCAACTACCGCTTCTTCGATGCCCCGGTAGGCCTGATCTTCACCATTGATCGGCGACTGGAAGTCGGCAGTTGGCTCGACTACGGAATGTTTCTGCAAAACGTGATGGTGGCGGCGCGTGCCCGCGGGCTCGACACCTGCCCGCAGGCCGCGTTCACGCAGTTTCACCGCGTGATTGCAGAAGAACTGTCACTTGGCGAACATGAGGCCGTGGTGTGCGGCATGGCGCTGGGCTATGCCGACATGTCGGCGCCCGAGAACACGCTGATCACCGAGCGCGAGCCGGTCGGACAGTTCGCACAGTTCGTGGGTTGGTAAGGCAAGGAGATTCGCAATGAGGCACTCCCGGGGTTTGCTGATGCGCGCCGCGCGCGCGGTCATGGTTCGAGGCGCTGGCGCGACGGCGCCCGCTGGTGTGCATGCGGTCATGCGGGTTGCGCTGGCTGCGTTCGCTGGGATCGCCGCGGTGGTGGCTACCCCGCCAGCGGCCGCGCAGGAGGCTGCCTCGGGACGACCCGTGCGGTTGGTGATTCCGTTTGCAGCGGGCGGGTCTGCCGACATGTTGGGCCGACTGGTGGCAGAGGGTCTCTCCAAGTCGCTGGGGGTGACCGTCACGCCCGAGAACAAGCCAGGTGCAACCGGTGCCATTGGCGCTGCCGAGGTGGCGCGCGCCAAGCCTGATGGTCACACTTTGCTACTGGGGTTTGATGGGACGATCGCGATTGCGCCCGTCATTCAGGCCAACGTGGGTTTTGATCCCCTTAAGGATTTTTCGTCGATTGCGCGGCTGGCTGATGTCGGACTGGTGGTTGCGGTCCATCCGTCCATTCCTGCCCGCGACATGCGGCAGCTGATCGAGTGGTCGAAGGCCAACCCCGGGAAGCTGTCCTTCGCGTCGCCGGGGCCTGGCAGCACCGCGCACCTGGCGGGGGAGCAACTTCGTCTAGAGGCGGGCCTCGACTGGCTTCACGTGCCCTATGGCGCTTCCGGCAGCGGCAAATTCGTGAACGACCTGATTGGCGGCAGCGTGCCGGCTGCGCTCATCTCCATCGCGGTGGCTGCACCCTACATTCGCGACGGCCGGATCGTCGGGGTCGGCGTACCGTCGCCCACGCCGAACATCGCCATCCCCGATGTGCCAACTTTTGCCGTGGCGGGGCTCGAGCGCTTCAATGTTTCGTCCTGGTTTGCGTTACTGGGGCCAGCGGGCATGTCGCCGGTTCAGGTCGAGCGGCTGAATGCCGACATCCAGAAGCTGCTGCGCTCGCCTGCTGTGGCGGAGCGACTCCTCAAGGCAGGCATGGACCCCACGCCGTCGGCGCCCTCGGCCTTGTCCGAGCGGATCGCGGCCGACCTCGACAAATGGCGGAAAGTTGCAACGCGCCTTCCCAAAAATTGACCGCGCGCGGTCCTGAAACGGTGATGGTTCGCCTGGCACCGTTTTGCGGTTGACAGGCACTGTCAAAAACAGCGAACATATCCTTAGATCGCGTCTGAGGGTTGCTTTGCAAGTGTCTAATTTTCAACATTTTTCAGGGGTCGGCTCTGCCGTCGCCCTGGTTTTGGCGCTCTCGTCAGCGCCATCGATGGCCCAGTCGCCGTCCGCTCGCCCGGCGGAGGCGTCGCGCGCGCCAGTCGCCCAGTCCTCCGCGCAGCCCGCTTCCCGTTCGGACGGAAAGGCTGTCGCTCCTCAGGGTGGCAGTCGTGCCTCGGGGGCCAAGGCTGCGTCGACTGCAGGCGCGCCGTCCAAAAGTGCCGCAGCGAAAAAAGATAAAAACGCCAAACGCGCAAAGCAAAACAAGCCCCTCGCCTTTGAGGAGTCCCCCAAACCCGCTCAGGCGGGGCGGACCACCGCGGTAGCCGCGGCTGCTGCGGGCGCTGCGGGCGCTGCGGCGGTCGGCACGGCGGCCGTTGCTGCGCAAACCCCCGCGCAACCGCCCGCCCGGCCATCGGTGGGTGAGTCGATTGGCCTGAAACGGGTGGCCGATCCGCTGTCCCTGCATTCGTCGGTGGCGCTGGTGATGGATGCGCGAAGCGGCGATGTACTGGTTCGAAAAAATCCGAGCGCCGTGCTCCCCATTGCGTCAATCACCAAACTGATGACCGCGATGGTGGTGCTCGATGCGGGGCTGCCGCTTTCCGAGCGTCTGCAAATCACCCGCGACGATATCGACCGTCTGCGTGGCACCAGTTCGCGCCTGCATCCGGGGGCGTGGCTCACGCGTTCCGAGATGCTGCAACTTTCGCTCATGGCGTCTGAGAATCGGGCGGCCAATGCATTGGGTCGCCACTATCCGGGCGGAATGCCCGCGTTCGTCGCAGCCATGAATGCGAAGGCGCGATCGCTGGGTCTGCGCGACACGCGTTTTGTGGAGCCCACTGGTCTATCGAGCGCCAACGTGTCCAGCGGCGGCGATCTTGCCCAGCTGGTGCGGGCGGCGTCTTCGTATCCGCTGATTCGTCAGTATTCGGTGGCGCGGTCGTTAACCGTGCAGCCTGCCCGCGAGCCGCTGGGCTTCTACAACACCAACCGGCTGATTTCGACTGCGGGTTGGTCGATCGGCCTGCAGAAAACCGGTTTCATCTCGGAGGCGGGTAACTGCCTGGTGATGATCGCCAACATCGAGGGGCGACCGCTCATCGTGGTGCTGCTGGACGCTGCGGGCAAACTGGCTCGCTTTGGCGATGCCCAGCGCATCCGCAGCTGGGTAGAGAAAGCGGCGCCGCCCGCGCAGCGCATTCACGCCGACAGCGGGCAGGGCGATGTGCCTGCACCGCTCAGAGTGTCGCTCGGCGCTGATTAGGCCCGGCTGACTACTTGGCCGCTTCCGCGGGCTCGAAGCCGAGGGATGAGGAAATATCGGCTGCGGTCTTGCACACCAGGTCAATCCAGTCGTCTTGCACGAAATCGGCAGGCGCTGACACCGAGAGCCCGGCCACGAGCTTGCCCGAGTCGTCGCGAATGCCCGCTGCGATGCAGCGCACACCGAGTTCGAGCTCTTCGTTGTCGCGGGCGTAGCCGCGGGCCCTCACTAGCGCGAGCTCGCGCTCAAGGCGGACCAACTCGGTGATGCTGTTTTTGGTGTGGCCCGCGAGCCCTGTACGGGTAGCGTAGGCGCGCACATTACGCGGGTCGTCCACCGACAGAAAGAGTTTGCCCACCGAGGTGAGGTGTAGCGGTGCCCGGCCCCCCACGGCGCGCACCACCTGCATGCCTGAGCGCTCGGACACCGCCCGCTCGATATAGACAATTTCATCGGCCTGTCGGATCGACAGATTGACCGGCTGTCCGGTGGCGCGGTGCAGTTCGCGCATGGGGCCCATCGCCGCGTCGCGCACATTGAGCCGCGCCTTGACCAGATTGCCGAGCTCGAGCAGACGGATGCCGAGCTGGTAGGTGCCAGGGTCGCTGCGGTCAATCAGGCGGGCGCTGACCAGATCATTGAGGATTCGGTGAGCGGTGGAGGGATGGAGCCCGGTGGCGAGCGACAGGTCTTTCAGGCTGGCCGGTTCGGTGCGCTCAGCCAGTGCGTCAAGTAACGACACCAGGCGCTGGATGACCTGAATCGCGGTCTTGCCGTCGTCGGTGGAGGGGTTCCTGGGGCGTCCCATGGTGAAATTCTATCTCACTTGATGAAATGAGCCATGCATCGATCAGCTGGGCCAAGCGGTCGGGTGAAAACCGCCAGGTGCTGTCGGTGCGTGCGTAGATCCAGTCGGAAAACGCCAGAAATCGATCGAACGGCTGCGCCCCGAGGAGCAGCGGCAGGCGCTCTGAAAATCGGCCCGAGTTGCCGATGAGTTCCCAGTAGCGGGCAAAGCGCGCAAGCCGCTGCATGTCGGAGAAGGGGATGTCGCGGGTGGCGAGCACGTTGTAAGGGGGCGAGGGGTTGAACCGGAGGTCAAACGCTTCGGTATGCCGGCTGATTGGCGCGCCCCGCAACCGCTTCAGGATACCCACCTGAATCTCCTGCGGGTTGAGTGCGACCAGTCGGTCGAATCCGGCTCCGAAGCTTTCTATTGTTTCGCCGGGCAGGCCCGCGATCAGATCGACGTGCAGGTTGGCGCTGGTGTGCTCGCGCAGCCAGCGCAGGTTTTCCTCGGCCTTCACATTGTTCTGTCGTCGGCTGATGAGCGCCTGTACCTCGGTATTCCAGCTCTGGATGCCGATTTCAAACTGCAGGGTACCGGCGGGAAACCTGGGCAGGATGTCGCGCAGCCGCTCGGGCAGATGGTCGGGGACCAGTTCAAAGTGAGCAAAGCAGGGGTCGTCGGGGCGGGCCTCGATTCGCTGGAGAAAAAACGCCAGGATGGCGAGGCTCGTGTCTATTCTCAGATTGAAGGTTCGATCAACAAAGCGGAAGCGCCGGGCGCCGCGCTGATGGAGGGTGGCGAGTTCGTCGAGCAAACGCTCAAGCGGAAACGGAACGGCGGTGCGGTCAAGTGCGGACAGACAGAATTCGCAGCGGTAGGGGCAGCCGCGCGAGGCTTCCACGTAGAGGTGGCGGTGTGCGATGTCGCGATCGTCGTAGAGCGCGTAGGGCATCGTGATGTCGGCCGGTTCGAGTCGGCCGCCGCTGATGACATGAGTGAGCGGGCGCGGGGCCCGCCCGGCCTTCCATGCGAGTGTCTGGCGACACAGTTCGGCGAACTCATGCTCGGCCATGCCGGTGATGACATGGTCGGCCATACGACAGATCGGCTGCTCATTGACCTCATGACTGACCTCTGGGCCGCCCAAGACGATGCGTAGCTCAGGGGCGAGTCGCTTGAGCAGCGCGACCAGGCGCGTGGTCTCTTCAACGTTCCAGATATAGACCCCCAGACCCAGGAGCCGGGGTTCACGCGACAAGATGGTTTCTGCCATGGACTCGGTGCGCGCGCCGATGACGAATTCAATGATCTCGGCGCGGTCACGCAACTCGCCCAGGTTGGCGTGCAGATAACGCAGCCCCAGCGAGGCGTGCGAGTAGCGTGCATTGAGCGTGGCGAGAACGATCTCAGCCATATATCGGCCAACCGCCCCGGGTCAGCGCGAGGGGGCCTGCCCGGTTGCTGCCTGATGAGCGAGCGCTCGGGCGCAGTCGGAGATGAGTGAGGGCCCGCGATAAATGATGCCGGTGTACATCTGGACCACACTTGCGCCGGCCTCGATCTTGGCGCAGGCGTCGGCGGCCGACAGAATGCCGCCCACCCCGATGATCGGATAGCCCACGGGGAGCCGTTCGCGCAACGCCCGGATCACGCGGTTCGACATATCAAAGACGGGAGCACCCGAGAGCCCGCCCGTCTGGCCGGCGTTTTCTTCGCCGGCCACGGAATCGCGCGATACCGTGGTGTTGGTGGCAATGACCGCATCAATGCCCTGCGCGGGCAGCAGGTCGGCAATAAGCGCGATCTGTTCGTCGTCGAGATCGGGCGCAATTTTCAGCACCATCGGCACGCGCTTGCCATCGCGGTCGGCCAGCATGGCGCGGGTTTCGGACAAACCGGCGAGCAGCCCCGAGAGTTCGTCGCCGCCTTGCAGTCGGCGCAGGTCTTTGGTGTTGGGCGACGATACGTTGACCGTGACGTAGCTGGCAATGCCATGGACCCGGATCAGGCACTCGCGGTAGTCGTCGATGGCGCGTTCGTTGGGCGTGCTGCCGTTTTTGCCGATGTTGATGCCGAGCACCCCGTCAAAGCCCGACTGCTGGACGTTATGAACCAGCGCATCGAGCCCATGGTTGTTGAAGCCCAATCGGTTGATGAGCGCGTTGCGCCGCGGGATGCGAAAAATGCGCGGCCGGGCGTTGCCGGGTTGCGGCTTCGGGGTGACGGTGCCAATCTCGATAAAGCCGAAACCGAGCGCCGACAATGCCTGGAGATGCTCGCCGTTTTTGTCCAGCCCGGCGGCGAGGCCAACACGATTACGCAGCCGCATGCCCAGGAAATCGACCGGGTCGTTGACCGGTTCACCGGCGGCCCACTGAACCAGCGGCCGCAATAGCGGCTGGTCTAGGAGTGCGAAGGTGAGATGGTGTGCGCGTTCGGCGTCGAGTCGAAACAGCAGCGGGCGGACGATGTCGTAGGGGTTCATTCAACGCCGGAGGGTTCGCCCATGCGCTCCCAGCGTCCTTCGCTGAGCCGCTCGACCGGCCGGAAATTGGCCTTGTACGACATCTTCCGGCTATTGGCGATCCAGTAGCCGAGATAGAGGTAGGGCAGGTTGAGCTGGCGGCACTGATCGATCTGCCAGACGATGTTGTAGGTGCCGAAGCTTGCGTGTGGCACGTCGGGGTCGAAGAAGGTGTAAACCGATGACAGGCCGTCATTGAGGATGTCGATGATAGAGACCATCCGAAGCAGGCCGTCAGGTTCGCGAAACTCCACCAGCCGTGTGTTCACCTTGCTTTGAAGCAGAAATTGCGCGTACTGCTCGCGGCTGTCGTGGTCCATGCCGCCACCCGAATGACGGCTCGCCTGATAGCGCAGATACAGCTGATAGTGCTCGGGTGAGAAGCCCAGGCGTGCGACCAGCGTGCGCAGCGTGCCGTGAGCGCGGCGCGCGCGGCGCTGACTGCGATCGGGGAGGTATTCCGCGATGGGGACGCGCACCGGCACGCAGGCGCGGCAACCATCGCAATAGGGGCGGTAGGTGAACACGCCGCTTCGCCGGAAGCCCGCACGCACCAGTTCGCTGTAGATGTCGGCGTTGATCAGGTGGTTGGGCGTGGCCACCTGCGAGCGGGCCTGGCGGCCTTCAAGATAGCTGCAGGGGTAGGGCGCTGTGGCATAAAACTGCAGCGCCGAGAAGGGCAGTTCCTTGAGTTGCGTCATGCGTCTGGGAAGGCGATGCCGACCGACGACCAGTCGGGTGGGGGCAACGCTGTAAGCTCGGAAACGTCTGACAGGAATGTCACGCGGGGAACCTCCGTCGCACCAAGAGACGCCAGATGGCGGGTGTTCTGCTGGCAGTCTATCACGCGAAATCCGTGAGCACGGAGCAGTTCAACGAGGGCGTATAGCGCTATCTTGGAGACGTCGGGCGCGCGCGCAAACATCGACTCACCATAAAACATCCGCCCGATCGACACGCCATAAAGACCGCCAAGCAGGCTGTTGTCCTCATCGCAGATCTCCACTGAATGCGCAAAGCCCTGGCGGTGCAGGTCGCAGTAAGCGGCCTTGATCTGAGGCGTGATCCAGGTGCCGTCGCCCAGGCGTTCACGCGGGGCTGCGCAGGCGTCCATCACGGCCTCGAAATTGCGGTCGAGAAAAATGCGCCATCGCGCCTCGCGGCGCACTCTGCGCACCGTTTTCTC
>CAIPNM010000372.1 GCA_903866395.1 uncultured bacterium | reverse complement strand
GGGCTAGGATGATTCTTTTGAAAGTATGAGGAGACCCGCTTTCGCAGGTCTCGCGCCTTGCCGACATAGAGCAGGGTTTCACTCTCACCGATCATCCGGTAGACGCCCGGCCGATGAGGAAGCGAGGCAATCAGCGATCGCGAATCAAACCCTTTTTCTTCGGGCTCGTCCGACTCAGACATGGCCACCCGGGCGCATCGCGCGCCAGCGACGCAGCCAGTCTCGATTGGGGCGCCAGCGAAGGGCTGCGATCAATGCATCCGCCAGATCGGGGCGGTTACAGACCAGCAGCATGTCACAGCCAGCGCTCAGTGCCGCACGAGCACGGGCGTGAATATCCCCGGCCACCGCAGCACCCTCCATCGTGAGGTCGTCGCTGAAGATCACGCCGTCGAAGCCAAGCTTCCCACGCAAGATTGTCTTCAGCCACTTGCTGGAAAAGCCTGCAGGCCTTGAATCAACTGCCGGATACACCACATGAGCAGGCATGACCGACGACAGGGTTTCCCCCAGCCAGCGATAGGGCGCCGCATCATGCTCGATGAGGGTGGATCGCGTGCGTTCGTCAACCGGTAGCGCCACATGCGAGTCGGCGCTTGCCCAACCATGCCCGGGAAAGTGCTTGCCGCAGTTGGCCATGCCAGCGAGAAGCAGTCCGTGGTTGAGCGCGCGAGCAAGCATCGCCACCACGCGCGGATCAGAATGAAACGCCCGGTTACCAATCACAGCAGAGCGACGGTGGTCGAGATCAAGGACCGGCGTGAAGCTGAGGTCGACGCCCACTTCACGCAGCTCGCTTCCAATCACCCGCCCCAGCCGGGTCGCCTCCTGACAGGCCGCGAGAGGGTCGCTATCCCAGAGCTCCCCTAGCTCCCGCATCGGCGGCACCGCCGTGAACTCCTTCCGAAACCGCTGCACCCGTCCGCCTTCGTGGTCCACACAAATGAGTAGCGCTGGATTTCTGAGCGACCGAATCTCTGCGCATAGCGCCTGGACCTGATCCCGATCAGTGAAATTGCGCGTGAACAGAATCACCCCACCCACCATCGGGTGCACAAGCCGCTCTCGCTCGGGGGCGGTCAGCGAGGTGCCTGCGACGTCAACAATCACCGGGCCCGGGGAGCGGTCTATCGGGCTATTCGAGAGCGGCATGGGCAGATATCTGTTCGAGGACAACGAAGGCCATGACATGGTCGGATTCATCGGAGAGCGATACATGCGCGATGAGCTTTCGCTCGTCGAGATAGGGGGCGAGGTCTTTGCGTGCCCGGGCAAAGGGCTTGCCACGGCGATCGTTCAGAATTTCAAGCGATAAAAGGGTCATGGGTCCCCTGAGCCCCAGGCCCAAGGCCTTGCTGAAGGCTTCCTTGGCGGCGAAGCGCTTGGCAAGATAGCGCGCCGCATACCCCGCGCCGTGCGCGCCACGCGAACGCCGCCGTAAGAACTCAGTCAGTTCGTCGGGGCCTAGCACCCGTCGAGCGAACTTGTCACCCCAACGCTCAAGCAGATTCTCAATGCGATGCATGGCGACGATGTCGCTGCCAATGCCATAGATCACACCGCGGCTCCCGTCGCCGCCTCGCGCATGAGACGCTTCATTTCACGAACGGCCTCGCGAATTCCAACAAACACCGATCGCGACACAATCGCATGGCCGATATGGAGTTCGCGCACGCCCTGAAGTGCCGCCACCGGCTGCACATTCACATAATTGAGCGCATGCCCCGCGTTAAAGCGCATGCCAAGCGAGCGAATGAGATCACCAGCGCGACGGATCCGCGCGAGTTCATGCCGAACCGCTGCGCTTTCTGCATCCCGCCCCTGTTGATGAAACGCATGCGCATAGGGGCCGGTGTGAATCTCGCACACGCGG
>CAIPNM010000371.1 GCA_903866395.1 uncultured bacterium | reverse complement strand
TAGAAGGCGCCATACACCAGGAAACCCGCGAAGATGGCCAGCGCCAGCAGCGCCACCCAATGCAGCCAACGCCGCACACCGGGCGGAAAGCGCATGATCAGCACATCGATCCGCACATGCGATCGGGCCTCCATCGCCGCGGCGAGCCCCCAGGCGATGCCGATTCCCAGCATGTACCCGGACAGCTCGACACTTGCCTGCGTGGAGAACCCAAGAAAACGCCGTGCCATCACATCAAAGGTAATGAAGAGTGCGCAGGCAATGATTAGCCAGCCTGCGCACGCCCCCATCACCCGGGCCAGCGCGTCGACCGCGCGATTGGCTGCGCGCACCGCGACGAGCAGCATCGCGCGGCTCCGATCAACGCGCCGAGTAGCGCACGCCAGAGATCGGCGCGATCACCTCGTTGTAGATATCGCCACACTTCGGTCCACAGCGCTTGACCCAGTTGGGCAGCACCACGTTCTGAAGCGCCTCGCGAACCCGTACCTTGTCAGCATCCGAGGCCTTCACCCAGACCATGGGACGGTTCTTGACGACCGTACCGATCGTGCAGGCAGCAGCGTTACCGATATTGCAATCGATGCCGTCCTGCGATGCGTCGGCGCCAAGTTTCCATTGCTGGGCCTGCACATCACGGAACTGCGCTTCAAGGAAGCTGCGCACTGCCGGATCGAGCTTGTTCCACCAGGCGAGGTTCACAAAATACGCCGAAGTCGACCATGAAATCGACAGCGTGTAGAGGTGCGTGGACACCTCATACCATTTGGTGCCGTTACCGCTGCCCGACCCGGTCACGCCGCAATCCACCGTGCCGCGCTCGAGCGCGGTGTAGACCTCGCCGAAGGCAAGCGCGGTCGGCTGAGCCCCGAGTGCGTTCATCAGATCGCCAGGCGACGGGCCGTTCACGCGAACTTTCAGACCCTTGAAATCGGCCAGACCACTGATGGGCTTGCGGCAGAAAAAGACCTGCGCGGGATACGGGTAGGTAGCAATGATCTTGACGCCCAGCCGCTCGAGCTCGCGGTTGGCAAGCGGCAGCATGGCTTCGGCGACTTTGAACGCCTGATCGATTTCAGGATTGAGGCCAGCGAGGTCCACCCCGTCGAGGATAGGCACGTCACCCGACACCGTGGTGAACGGCGCGCCACCGATGTCAACCTGCCCCGAACGGACCAGACGGATGACCTCGGGACCTTGGACGTTAGCCTCGGGCCAGCTCTTCAGATTGAATTCAATGCGGCCGTTGCTCGCCTTGGGCATATTCTCGCGCAGCACCGGCACGTCGACCTTGGTGTATTGCGGAATGGAGGGGGCGGCCTGGGTCACCGCGGTGACCGTGACCTTGGGGCCAGCGGGGAGGGACTGCGCAAAGGCACCGCCCGTTGCGCAGGCTGCGGCGACGGCCGCGACCAGAATTCGTTTCAACATGTGTGTCTCCTTGATGGGAAAAGCTGCCAAGCCCGCGGATGATAAAGGACATCGCCCCGAATCAACCACCGGTTTTGATGAGGGGCGCTCCGGGCGTGAACCGCGAACACCCCGCGCGCCCGGGTTATCGCTAGACTATCCGGACAAGCAACGTCCGCCAAGGCGTTGGCCATGATGAGACCACTCCGCTCCGCCCGTTCAGCGGCCAGCGGCCGGGCGGGCGAACCGCGGAGGAACAATGGGCTTCACGATCACCGAAAAAATCCTCGCGCGCGTTGCGCAGCGCCCTGCTGTGCACGCCGGCGATGAAGTGCTGGCGCGCCCCGACTTTGTCATCGCCTATGATTTCCCCGGCTACACCGATGTCATCTTCAAGCAGATGAAAGATGACTTCGGCATTGACCGGGTGACCGATCCGAAGCGGTTCGCGCTTTTCATCGACCACATGGTGCCGGTCGCTACGCCCAAGGAAGAGGAGCTTCACATCCAGACCCGGCAGTGGGGGGCTCAGCAGGGCGTTCCGGTCTATGAGCGCAAAGGAATCGGGCATCAGGTGAGCGCGGAGCTGGGCTATGCCACGCCGGGCGCGTTCGCAGTTCATTTCGACGGCCACATCAGCCAACTCGGGGCGCTCGGCACGCTTGCCATCGGGCTCCGCCGTAACCTCCTCGAAGCGTTCGTCAAAGAGACGGTGAGTCTGCGCGTCCCCGCAACGGTCCGGGTCAATCTCCACGGCAAGCTGCGCGATGGCGTGATGGCGCGCGACATATTCCATCACATCGTCCGGGTCATGGGGCCGGCGTCGTGCGCCTTCAAGGTGCTGGAACTGGGCGGCCCGGTGATTGATGCCATGAGCATCGAGGGCCGGCAGACGATTTGCGGCCAGGCTATGTTCGTGGGCGCCACCACCGCCATCGTCAACCCCGACCAGAAAGCGATCGACTACGCACGCGATCGCGCGCGCATCGCGCTCGACCCGGTCACCAGCGACCCTGACGCGGTTTACGAGCGGGTGGTCGAGATCGACATCTCGGCGCTTGAACCGATCGTGGTGATTCCGCCCAGCCCGGCGCGAACCCGCGACCTGACCGACTTCATCGGACTGCCCATCCACGCAGGCTACCTCGGCTCGTGCGCGAGCGGCCGCATGGAAGACCTCCGCGCCGCGGCGCAGGTGCTTCGCGGACGTCAGGTGGCTGCAGGGGTATCGCTTCATATCGTGCCCACCTCTCAGGCCATCATGTCGCAGGCGGCAGCCGAGGGCCTCATTCAGGTGTTTTCCGACGCCGGGGCTTTTGTCAGCTCGCCCTCCTGCGACTATTGCTTTGGCCGGATCGGCACCATGACCGCGGGCCAGCGTGCTGTGTCGACCGGCACCCTCAATGTGCCGGGCCGCATGGGCAGCCCCGACTCGGAAATCTACATCTGCAATGCCGCCGTGGTCGCGGCCTCGGCCGTGGCCGGCAGCATTGCCGACCCCCGCCCCCTGCTCGCCGCGAGCGCCGTCTGATCAACCGCCCTCACCCATCCCACCATGGCACTTGAAAACATCACCGGCCGGATCGCCTGGATCTTTCCCCAGGAAGACTTTGACGTCGACCAGATCGTTGGTGTCAAAAACATCAAGATCACCGATATCGAAGAGCTCGCCGCTCAGGCCATGAAAGAGTTCGACCCCACATTCGCCCAGCAGGTGCGCCCCGGCGACGTGCTGGTGGGGGGAGTGAACTTCGGTTATGGCCATCCCCACTACCCGCCGCTTCGCGCCATGCGACATCTGGGCATTCGTGCACTGATCGCCGAATCGTTCTCGCCAGGTTTCTGGCGCGGTGAAATTAGCATGGGGTTTCCGATGGTTGCCTGCCCGGGCATCCTCCAGGCGGTAACCCGCTGGGATACCCTCACCATCGACTGGGCCCGCCAGCAGGTAGTGCTCGGCAGCGGCGCCACGCTGCCATTTCTGCCCCTCGCAAGCGCCGATCTCAGCATGCTCGAGCATGGCGGTCTCACCGGCTATCTGAAGCACCGGGTAACCGCCACCCCCTAGCCCCGCCCCCCACGCCTTTTCTTCCGGAGACCGCAATGACCACCCATGCCCGCGCACTACGCAACATCATTGAAGCCGGTCGCACCATATGGTCGGCTGGCGCCTACGACGCGCTGTCGGCTCGCCTGGTCGACGAGGCCGGATTCGACGCCGTCTTCACCACCGGCTTTGGCATCTCGGCCTCGCACCTCGGCCTGCCCGATGTCGAGCTTTACACCATGACCGAAAATCTGGGCGTGGTGCGTCACATGGTCAATTCGGTCAAGCGCCCAGTGATCGCTGACGGCGACACAGGCTATGGCAACGTGATCAACGTGATCCGCACCGTGCGCGAATTCGAGCATGCCGGCGTAGCGGGCATTGTGTTTGAGGACCAGCTGATCCCCAAGCGCTGCCCGGCCGCAGCGAGCAAGGTGGAGGTATTGCCCGCCGAAGAAGCCGCACGAAAGATCCGTGCCGCCTGCGATACACGCCGAGATCGTGATTTTCTGGTGATTGCGCGCACCGACGCCGACAGCGTGGAGGAAGCCATCGAACGCGCCTGCCTCTACGCCGAAGCCGGTGCCGATCTGATTCAGCCAATCTCCAAAACCATGAAATCGATCGACGACCTGCGCCGGCTCCAGGCCGCCTGCGGCAAGCGTCTGTCCTTGCAGATCCTGGGCTGGCTGGAACGCGATCTGAGCCCGGCCGATATTGAATCAGTCGCCGGGCTTGCGGTGTTCCCGCTGGTGCCGCTCATGACGGTCACGAGCGCCATACGCGCTAATCTTGCAAAGCTCGTCGCAGACCGGCACGCGCGCAACCTGCCCCTGCCGCAGACCAGCATGGATCAATTCAAGAAGCTGATCGGATTTGACGATATCGAGCGCATTCAGCGCGAATACGGCATGGATCGCTGATTTCAGAGCTCTTGCGGACGATCGTCGAACCAGCGGTAGAGCGCAGGCAGCACAACCAGGGTGAGCAGGGTGGAGGTGATCAGACCGCCGATCACCACCACCGCGAGTGGGCGCTGAACCTCTGAGCCCGGCCCCGTAGCGAACAGAAACGGGACCAGCCCGAGCAGCGCAACGGTGGCGGTCATCATCACCGGGCGAAAGCGAAGCAGGCAGCCTTCGCGGACCGCCAACGCCACATCCTTGCCGTCGTCGCGCAGGCGTCGGATGCAGGTCACCAGCACCACGCCGTTCAACACTGCGATGCCCCACAAGGCAATGAAGCCCACCGAGGCGGGAACGCTCAGGTATTCGCCCGTGACAAACAATCCGAAGATGCCGCCAATTGATGCAAACGGCAGCACCAGAATGATGAGCGAGGCGAGCTTGACCGAATTGAAGAGCAGAAACAGCAGAAAGAAAATGGCGCCAACCGTGATGGGCACGATGACCGACAGGGTTGCCATCGCGCGCTCCATGTTCTCGAACTGCCCGCCGAAGTCGAAGTAGTAGCCCTCGGGCAGCCGGACCTCCGCATCCAGTCGCTGGCGGACCTCGGCAACGAAACCGCCCAGATCGCGGCCGTTCACATCGGCGCCCACCACCACCCTGCGCTTGGCCCCTTCGCGCGAGAGCTGCGCCGGGCCATCGACCAGCCGAATGCGAGCCAGCGCCGACAGGGGCACTTCGCTTCCATCGTGGCTGCGCACCTTGATCGCCGAGATGGCTTCGATGGTGTTGCGGCGATCGGGCGGAAACCGGACCGTGACCGCATAGCGGCGCTCGCCTTCATAGACCGAGGTCACCTCCTTGCCACCAACAGCGGACTCGATGATCTGATGAATGTCGGCCACGTTGAGGCCATAGCGTGCGATGGCGAATCGGTCGATTTCAATCTGTAGCGACTGCTGCCCTGACAACCGCTCGATCCGGATGTCCTGCGAACCGGGCACCGATCGCAGCACCCGGGCCACCGCTTCGGAGATGCGTCGCAACTCAGACAACTCGTTGCCGAACACCTTGATGGCAAGCTGCGAGCGTACGCCCGTGACCATTTCGTCAACGCGCTCGGCAATCGGCTGCGAGAGCACGATCTGTACCCCCGGGATGGTGGACAGGCGTTGCCGGATGTCTTCGTCGATTTCATCCTGACTGCGGCCGGATTTCGGGTCGAGCAGCACGATAGGATCAGACTCGTTGGGACCTGCCGGGTCGGCGGGCGATTCGCCACGGCCAAGCTTGGAGACCACCATCTTCACGCCCGGCACTGCGGCAATTCGCTTCATCGCATCCATCTCGATGCGTAGCGACTCTTCCAGCGAAATGCTGGGTACCCGATTGATCTGCGGCGTGAGCGCTCCCTCTTTCATGATCGGCATGAAGGATTTACCGAGGAGCGGAAATAACCCGACGGCTGCCGCAAGGAGCGCCATCGCCGCGGCCACGGTGACCCAGGGAAGACCCAGCGCGGCATCAAGCAACGGGGTATAGCGGCGCTTGAGGAAAGCAATGAGCCAGGTTTCGTGGTCGCCCCCTCCTTTGAGGAAAAACGAGCACAGCACCGGAGAGAGAAGCAGTGACACCACCAGCGAAACCGCCAGCGCGATGGCGATGGTGAGCGCAAGCGGCGCAAACATCTTGCCCTCAATGCCCTGCAGCGTCATGAGGGGCAGAAACACGAGAATGATGATGGCGATGCCGAAGATGGTGGGCGTTGCCACCTCCGTGGTGGCTTCGAACACAATGCGTCGGCGGGACTTCCCTCCGGGCACGTACTCACCAAGCTTCAGGTAGACGTTTTCGACCACCACCACCGTGGCATCGACCATCAGACCGATGGCAATGGCCAGCCCTCCCAGGGACATGAGGTTCGCCGAGATACCGTAGCGGTTCATCACGATGAAGGTGGTGAGTGGCGCGATGATGATCGTGGCCACCACGATGAGGCTAGAGCGCACATCGCCCAGAAAAATGAACAGGATCACGACCACCAGCAAGATGCCCTCGATCAGCACCTTGCCGACCGTCCAGAGCGCGGCGTCAACCAGGTCGGTCCGGTCGTAAAAGGGAACGATCTTCAGTCCGCCCGGCAGCATGCCCTTGGCATTGATCTCATCGACGCGATCCTTGATGCGGCCCACGATTTCCTTGGCGTTGCCGCCGCGCATCATGAGGACGATGCCCGCGACCGACTCGGTGTAGCCGCCCTTCACGATGGCCCCCTGACGGACTTCGGAGCCGATGCTGACGCTTGCCACATCACGAACAAACACCGGCACACCAGCATCTTCACGGATCACGATGCTGGCAATGTCGTCTACCGTGCGAATGAGGCCCACACCCTGAATGAGAAACTGTTCAGAGGCACGAGGCAGGATGCCGCCGCTGGAATTGGCGTTGTTGGCGGCAATGGCCTGCACCACCTGCTGGACCGACATACGGAAGTGGAACAGTCGGCCCGGATCGACCTGCACCTGATACTGGCGCACATAACCGCCCTGAGAATTGATTTCCGCCACGCCGGGGATCGAGCGAAGCAGGGGTCGCACCACCCAGTCCTGTACGGCGCGCCGCTCGGCGAGTTCCTGTTCGGTGAGCGCACGCTGCCCATCATCGGGATGATCGATGGTGTATTGGTACACCTCGCCCAAGCCTGTGGACACTGGGCCCAGCACCGGCACGATTCCCGCCTGCATTCGCGGTGTCACTTCGATCAGGCGCTCGGTCACCATCTGACGCGCGAAATACACATCGGTCTGATCGGTAAAGACGAGCGTGATGATCGACAGCCCGCTCTTGTTGAGGGAGCGCATCTCCACCAGCCCCGGTAGCCCCGTCATGGCGATTTCAAGCGGCACGGTGACGAAGCGTTCGATTTCCTCGGGCGAGCGGCCCACGGCCTCGGTGGCAATCTGTACCTGCACGTTGGTGACGTCAGGAAACGCATCGACCGACAGGCGAAGCGCCTCGCGAACGCCAAAGGCCACCAGCACCAGCGACAGGACGATGACGATCAGGCGCTGGCCGAGCGCCGCCCGAATGAGGCTCGCGATCATGGGCTTACTCCAGTTCGGCGCGCCTGCGTTCGTTGTTCAGGTGAAAGGCGCCGGATACCGCGATCTCGACCCCTTCTTGTAACCCTCGCCGCACCGGGCGCAAGCCCCCCACCGCATAGCCGAGTTCGACTGGAACCAGCCGGAACCGGTCAGGCCCGGTGCGCACGAAAACATGGTCTCGGTCGTTATCGCGCACCACAGCATCCGCCGGCACCGCGAGCTGTCGCTGCGGTTCGCCGAGCACGCGCATCGAGACCATCATGAGGGGTTTGAGTTCGCGCTGCGGGTTAGCAACCTCGGTGCGAAATTCGATCGACCGGGTTTCGGATGAAAGCATGTCACCGACATGAATGATTTTCCCAACAATTTTTCGGCCGCGTTGCGCTGCCACTTCCATCTCGACGGTCTGGCCGATCTTCACCTGCCTGGCCACCTGCTCGGGCAGCGAGCCCACCACCCAGACACTGCTCAGGTCGGCCACCGTGAAGAGCGAATCGCCAGGCTGCGCTACCTGGCCCTTGCTGAGCTTGCGCTCGATCACTACCCCGGACAGCGACGATGCAATCGGCATGCGGGCGTTCAACGTGCCGCTACCGCGCAAGGTATCGATCTGGAGATTCGTCATGCCGATGAGGGATAGCTGGTCGCGTGACGCACCGAGCTCGGCACGCGCAATGGTGAGCTCGGACTCCCGCCGCTGTAACTCGGCCGACCCAATAACATCGGCCTGCAGCAGCTGGCGGGCCCGGTCGACTGCGCGTTCGGCCTGGGTACTCGCCGAATAGGACCGCAGATAATTGAGCTGCGCGGTGGTGAGCTCCGGACTTGCGATTTCGGCAAGCGGTTGGCCGCGCTGCACCGTGTCACCGACCTCCGCAAGAATCTCGGTGACGCGGCCCGAGACGGCCGCACCGATGCGGGCCACCCTGCGCGCATCTGCCTCGATTCGGCCCACCGCATCCAGGGTCTGCGCCATCTCGACCTGATCAACTTTGCCAACCTTGAAGTAGGCCGCCATCTCAGGGCGAACGGCGACCTCCATCGGGTCAGCCGCCCGGCGCGCGCCCGCGGCAGCTGCACCCGTACCGGCGCTGCCACTGCCAGCTTTCGCAGCGCCCGACGGCGTGGCCACCGGCGCCTGAGGGCTGCGCTCGCCACACCCGGCCAGCGTGAACGCCGCAGCGATGGCTGTGGCAAACATCAGGCGATTAATCGGTCGGGCCATCACACACCTCGGAAACATTCGAACAGAATCAGCGATCAACATAACGGGCCGCAAGCTGCTCGAGCACAACCCGCGCGGCCTGCGCCTGGAAACGCGCCTGCAGAAGATCGGCGCGAACCGAGCGCAACACGCGCTGCGCATCGAGCACCTCGAGAATGCCTCGCTCGCCGAATCGATAAGCGGCCTCGGCAACGCGAAGCGCAGCCTCAGCCTCGCGCACTGCCCCTCGGCTGAGGGCTTCGACCGCGCCGGTCGCCATTTCAAGAGACTTCCAGCCAAGAAGAACCTGCTGGCGCAATTCGGTACGGCGCCCCTCGAGCAGACGCTGCGCGCGTGACAGTTCGACGCTGGCCTGTTCGATTGCGCTGGATCGATTGTCAAGAAGCGGCACTGCGACGCTGAGTCCGATCTTGTTCTGAATCACATCAGGTTCGCGCGAATGGTCGACACGGACCTCGACACCGGGCCAGCGGCTCGCCTGCGCGGCCTGCAATTGAGCGCGCGCCCGATCCACTTCCGCCTGCAATTGTGCAAGCTCCGGGCTGCGAGCCAGGGCCTCCCGGATCAGTGGGTCGAGCTCCAGCGCCGGTCCGGCTTCGTCGAGCGTGGCGGCAAGACGCCAGCGATCGGGAAGCGCGCCACCGGCCAGCCGGTTGAGATCGAGCAGCGCTTTCTCGGCCATCAGACGGGCGGCATCGCGACGCTGACGCGCGCTGATGATTTCCGCGTCGGCCTTGATGAGTTCGTAGCGCGGCGCCTCGCCGCTGTCGACCCGCACCCGGACCCGCTCACGAACCTGGTCGAGTAGCCGCAAGGCCTCGGACGCCGCCTCGGCCTCCTCCTGTCGTAGCAGCGCCTCGAAGGCCCCCAGGCGCGTCTGCGCGACCAATTGATTACGAACCTGCAGCACGGCATGCCCAGCGCCGCGTTCGGCCGCGCGCGCCGAATCAACGCGGGCCCCCCGCACTGCCGTGCTTTCGATCAGCTGAGAGGCACCAAACGCCTGAACCGACGACGAGCCACCGATTGACGCGCGCGGCGCAGCGCGCCCCCCCGAAACGTCTAGCTTCGGATTCGGGAGCGCGAGCGCAGCCGTGCTCGCCGAACGCGCAGCATCCCGCGCCAGCGCGGTCACCTGCAGATCGGGATTGCCGGCCAGCACCCGCTGGGTTACCTGATCGATGCTGTAGCCCGGAACGGCGTCTTGCGTCCACCCTGACGGGGCCCCGGCCACGAGCGCAAACACGAGCAGGGAGCCCGCGGCAATCCGTTTAAGCGCTGAGCAAGACATGGCTAACCCGGTCACAGTGGATGAAAGGAAGGCGGCCGAGCGGCCCCAAACCGGTAGGTCGGGACGATCATAACAAGCTTCAACCGCTCACCTTCCGGGGACATCAGGCGCCGGGGCCCGGCGTGGGTCAGTGACGAGCCTGCAGTCCCTCGAACGACATCAGTTCGCCCGCGATTGCACTCGCAATGACCGTGGGCGGGCTCGCGAGCCACACCTGACCCGGCCCGCTACGGCCAGGGAAATTGCGGTTGATTGCGCTCACGGTCACCTGCTCGGCACTCACCGAGGAACCCGGGCCGCAGTTGGCACAGGCGCCGCAGGAAGGCTGCAACAGCCTCGCGCCCGACCATTCAAACACCGGCATGTAACCGCGGGCGATGCAATAGTCGCGGACGGCCGTGGTGCCGAACTGCAGGAAGAGCTGCACCCCAGGCGCCACTTTGAGCCCGCGATCGAAGGCCCAGCGCAGCACCGCAAAATAATGATCGAAATCGGCGCGCTTGCCGCCGGTGCACGAGCCCCCGTAGGCGATGGTGATCGGCACCCGTGCAGCCAATTCAGCCATTGCGAGGCCGTTACCCGGATCGCCGGGCCGCGCCAGCATCGGCCCGAGCTCGGCGCAATCGATCCGCAGATGCTCCGCAACGGGCGCGTCGGGGTCACTGCGCATCCAGCTTTCGATTTGGAAGTCGATACCGCGGCGCTCCTTCAGGTAGCGGACGGTTTCGTCGTCGGGCTCGACCAGCCCAGTGAGTCCACCGAGCTCGGCCACCATGTTGGTGAGCGTGGCCCGTTCGTCGGTATCCATGGCCCGAACCGCCTCACCACAGAATTCAAACACCTTGCCCAGCGCCCCACCCGCCCGGATGGCCGGCTGCGACAGCAGATGCAACACCGCGTCCTTGGCCGTGACGCCGGGTCGCAGACGCCCCATGAATTCGACCCGAATCGTGTCGGGAATGGTGAGCCGGATCGCCCCGGTGACGAAGGCGTTGGCCATATCGGTCGTGCCTACACCGATCGCCACGCACCCGAGCGCGCCGCTATGCGGCGTATGCGAATCGGTGCCCACGATGAGCTGGCCGGGCAGCGCGAACTGCTCAGACATCACAGCGTGAGAAATACCCGCCACATGCCGACCCTCATCGGCGGCCGCCTCGTCTTCGGGCAGCGTGCGAAAGAACTTCAGCTGATGGCGTTCGGCAAAATTGCGCTGCACCTCGCACATCTCGCGCACCTGGGAGAGCAGCCCCAGTCGAACATGCACCGTGCTTTCCTCGGCATAGGAGGTGTGATCTTCGAACATCACGATACGTTCAGGGTCCACAAGCGAGAGCGCGCTGCCAAAGCGGCGCTCCAGCATATGAATGGCCATGCCCGCGTAGTACTCAATGATGAAGCGCCAGTCGGCGTGTACAAACACCCCGGCGCCAGGATGCACCGCCTGAGCGCTCACCGGGGTTGCAAGCAGATTGCGCTCGATGATTTTTTCGAAGAGCGTCCGCGCAGGGGGAGCGTCACCCGAGGCCGCCATCGGTTGCGGGCTCACCGAGCGCAGATGGCGCTGACCGAACTCGATCAGTCCGCCCGCGCGAACAATGGCGGCTGCGAGCTGATCGCGGTCAGCGAGCAGTTCAGAAAGCGCGATCGGCTCACCGCGACGGATCCGTTCAATCAGCCCGAAATCGGTGGAGGTGAGGAGACCGATATTGTCAGCGTTCTGCCTGTAAATGCGCTCGAAGCTTTCGGCAATCACCAGGCGAACACCTGCCGCCCGCTCGGCCGCCGGACTATGCTCGCGCGAAGACCCCTTGCCATAGCGTGCGCCAGCCACCACCACCTCGATACCGGCGTCGCGAATCGCATCGCGCCCGATCGGCAGGCGCTGCCCGGCCTTAAAGCCGGTGTAAGGGATACGGCCCAGCCGGTCGTCCCATATGGTCATGGCCGGCACGGGTGTGATCTCGTCAGTGGAGACGTTGTCGCGAAGCGTGCCCGCCGCTTCACGGGCGAGCGCCTGGCCGGCGAGTTGTAATGCGACTTTGTCCGGGTCCTCTGAGAGAAACAGGATACGGTCCTTAAAGCGCAGCAGGTCGGGCGGCAAGTGGGTCATGGCGGTCAGCTTCCCCGCGAGGCGCCAATCAGCGCGGTGGCATCGATTTCAACCAGCAATCCGGGCGCAGCGAGCGCCTTCACCTCCACCAGCGTAGAACACGGAAAAGGCTCGCGAAGAAGCTCGCGGCGCGCAGCGGAAATTTCGACGCGGCGCGAGATGTCTGTGGTGTAAATCGTGAGCTTCACCACATCACTCAGATCCGAGTCCGCCGCCCGCAATAAATGGCTGATTTTCTCCAGGCAGGCACGCGTTTGCGCCGCCATGTCGCTGCCACCGCGGATCTCCCCGTCGGGCCCGGCCGCTGTCACCCCCGACAGGAACACCTGTCGGTCGACCACCAGGCATTGCGAGAAAGGCGCTACCGATTCGGGCACCTCAGGACAGGTGACTCTGCGAAGGGTCATGTTGAAACTCCTGCGGCAGCGCGTCGCTCCCAGGGCTTGCGCGCACCAGCCGCGTTCAGCGCCCGCAGCTGTTCAATTGCGCGTTCCCGCATCCAGCGGCGCACGCGCGCAACCCCCACATCATGGTCGTAGAAGCACTCGTTCTGGTTAGCATCGGGTTCAACGGCCTCGAGCATTGCACGATCCTGCTCAAGCACCTGCCAGTGCCGGGCCTCGAGCCGGTTCCGGTAAAGAAAACGCCAGGTGTCACGCTCCCAACCCTGCACGCGGCGATTACGCCAGAAGAAGTTTGCGCAGAGCGTGTCGGAGATAGGCGTGGACATGAAGATGATGCCGAAGTTGCCGCCGGGTCCGCCCGATCTGGGATAGGGGATTTCCAGCCGCGCGTAGAGGGCACCGGTGTCACACCACTCGCTCCAGTCGAAATTCACATCACGCTGCGTGACCTTCTCGAAGCGAAACCCGCTCGCGGTATCGCGCACCTGAAAATTTGCGCGGACATCGCCCACCGCCATGGAATGTGACTGCCGATGCAGAAAGCTGCCGTGCATGGGATCGAGATTGTTGTCGATCAGATAGCGGTAAGCGGTTCGCCATTCGGCGTAGCAGAGAAATGCTTCGTATTCGTCGGAGGCCAGCTGCTCCGGCGGCTCGAACGCACACGGTTCCGGATGAAGCGAATCGCCCACGTAGGCAAAGATTGCCCCTTTCAGTTCGCGCGCAGGATAGGTGCGAACTGCCATCTGCCCTTCAAGCCTGCAGCCTGGACTGCCCGGCACCGACAGCACCTTGCCGGTTGTGGACACCTCCACGCCATGATAGGCACACGCGAGCCGGTCGCCCAGGTGACGCCCTAGGGAGAGCGGCGCGCCGCGATGCGGGCAGTGATCATCCTGCACGCAAACTGTTCCTGAAGCGTCGCGCCACAGCACGAGCTTGAGCCCGAGCCGATACAGCGACACGGGTCGATCGGTCACAAAATGCGACGGACAAAGCGGATGCCAGCGGTTACGCAGCCCCATACGAAGCAGGGTCTCGATCTCTTGATCGGTGGGATCGGTGGGCATGTGTCCCTCAGCGACCCAGTCGGGCCATGACATCGCGGTAGCGCGCCTCGGTCCAGGGCTCGCCGGCCGGCGTGCGCAGACCATCGGCGTTCAAGCGCGCGACCAAGCCTGCAAGATCCCACACCCCCGCCGCAAACGCAGCCTCGATGGATGCGGCCAGTGCGTTCTCATCATCGGTTGGCGGAGCCCGGCGGGCCTGGTGCGGCTGCATCCAGGGCTCGGGAAACCTGCGATCGCCGAACGGATTCATGGCTGCTCTCCGGACTGGGGCGACGGCGCCGACCATTCGCCAGCATGAGCGCGCGCGCGGATCCGCTCACGCACGGGCACAAAATCGTAGGTGGGAAAAAATTCGGTGGTGAACACCCCCCACGCCGAGCGCTCCAGTTCGACATTGACCATCGCTAGTTTGTCGGGCGGCAGGCGCAGGGTAACGATCTGACCAATCCCCATCACCACATTCCACGACACGATGTCGACGCCTGCTGGCGGAAACCGATCCCACCAGTTGCGCTCGGCAAGTGTGCGCTGAATCTGGTCGAGGTTCTGCGACTGATCATGCCGAAGGAACACGGTAAGCATGATGGTTTCGCCGCTTGGATTCATCCCCGTCCCCTGCTGAAAAATGACAGGCCGATGCTACTATGTGACTCACTAAAACACACGCGCGGCGCCGGTCCCGGCGCAAGCGTCCACCCCGTCAGGAGGAGCTCATGAACCGTATCGCCGGCACCCTCGCGGCCCTTTCCCTTTCTGCCGCCACCCTCATCCCCTGTACTGCAGCGCAGGCGCAAGCCCCGCAAAAGTTGGAAGAGGTGGCCTACCTGTTGCCTGCCCCGCCCACCCTGCCGGCGTTTGCGCCCTGGGTGCTCGCGCAGCAGCGCGGCTACTACGCCCGCGAAGGCCTGAAGGTGAACTTCCTGGTCGCCAAGGGCGGGGTCGATGTAGCCAAGCAGGTCGGCGCGGGCAATGCGCCCATCGGCGGCGGAATCGGCGACACGCCCATCATCGTTCGCGCCCAAGGCGTGCCAGTCAAAGCTGTCGCCCTGATCGGTGGCCGCGCGCTCCATCACCTTCATGTTCTCGATACCGCGGGCATCAAGAAAGTGGCCGATCTCAAGGGCCGCACCATCACCGTCATGTCTTATCAGGACACGTCCTACTACGTGCTCCTGGGTGTGCTGGCGTCGGCGGGACTCACCAAGAATGATGTCGAGGTGCAGGCGGCTGGCCCGGTGGGCGTCTGGCAGCAGCCCGCCACCGGCAAGGCTCAGGCGTTTGCGGGCCCGGTCGATTTTGCGATCAGCGCCCGTGGCGCTGGCGCCAAGGTCACCACGGTGGCCTCCGACCAGTTCATCCCCACCACCACGCAGGCCATCCTTGCCTCCGACGACATGATCGCCAAGCGGCCCGAGCTCATCCAGAAACTGGTTCGCGCCACACTCGCCGGGCTTGCCGACATCATGAAAGACCCGAAGGCGGTGGTGCCTGATTTCATTGCCGGCTCGCCCACCTTCAAAGGCCGCGAAGCGTTCCTTGAAGATGTGTTCAGCCAGTACACCGAGTACACCTACCAGGGCGCGGGCCCGCTCGGCGCGATCAACGCCGAGAAGCTCTCCGCCATTCAGAAGTTTTACGTGTCTCAGGGCATTGTTCCCAAGGAAACACCGGTCGCTGAACTGTTCACCAACCAGTTCGTCGGCCGCTGATGTCCACCGGCGTAGCCACGCTGCTGGTGGGCAGCGTGCCGCTCAGGGATTCGGCGACCGTTTTTCAGGCGGCCGCGCAAACACTGGGACGCAGCGCGCGGCGCCTGCCAGACGGCGAGACCGGTCGCCGCAGTAACTGGATCGCCTGGCAGCGCGCCGTATTTGGAGCGGTTGCTGCGCTGGTCGAATCCAGCGCACGCGAACGCGACTATCAACTGTTCCCGCCGTTCACGCTGCGCCCCGGCGCGCAACCCTCCGACGTACGCTTCGGCCCGCTCGGGTTCGCGGCCGAAGCTATCGACTCCTGGCGGGTCTTTCAGGAGCTCAAGGCCCGCGGCACCCTCGCTCCGGACACGCGTCTGCAGGTTGCGCTCCCAACCGCCTGGGCACCGGTCTATTCCTTCATCAGCTACCACTGGCAGCGTGAGATTCACCCGATTTACGAAGCCGCGCTACTGGCCGAACTGGCCGCGCTCTGCGAGGTCATTCCATCCGAGTCACTGTGCATTCAGTGGGACGTTGCTACCGAAATGAGTTGGTGGGAGCGGGTCTATCCCGCCCCCTTCAACGACATTGAAAGCGGCGTACTCGACAGCGTCGCCAGACTGCTGAACGCGGTTCCCGCCGGGGTGGAACTCGGGCTTCATCTCTGCTATGGCAGCATGAACAACCGGCACTGGAAAGAGCCCGTGGACACGGCAAACCTGGTGGCCGTGGCCAACGGGCTGATTGCGCGGACAACACGACGCCTGGACTTTCTTCATCTACCGGTGCCCCAGAACCGGACTGACTCAAATTATTTCGCCCCGCTCGGCGGTCTGGGCCTTGCGCCCAGGAGCGAGCTGTTTCTGGGGCTTCTGCATCTGGACGATGGCGTCGAGGGTGCGCTCGAGCGAATTCACGCCGCGCGGCCGTTCGCGCCGGCCTTCGGCATTGCCTGCGAATGCGGGCTGGGGCGGCGGCCCGCCGAGTCGGTGGGCCGCTGGCTGCAACTTCACGCCGATGTCGCGCGCCATCTCGGCGGTTAAGCGAATCGCCGGTTAACATCCCGTTTTTCCGCACGACAGTGCGCGCCAACCGAGGAAAGCCATGAACCCACGCGCCCGCATTTTCCTGCCCCTGCTCGCCGCTGCCCTGGCAGCGGTGGGTTCGCAGGCGAGTGCCCAGTCCTACCCCACCAAGCCCATCGTTCTGGTTGTGCCATTCGCGGCCGGCGGCCCCACCGATGTGGTCGCGCGCATGATCTCGGGCCCGATGGGCAAATCGCTGGGCACAACGGTGGTGGTGGAAAACACCGTGGGCGCAGGCGGCACCATCGCTTCACAGCGCGTTGCCAAATCAAACCCCGATGGCTACACCGTGCTGATCCATCATATGGGGATGGCCACTGCGCCGGCGCTCTACCGTCGGCTGTCTTTCGACCCGCTCGCCAGCTTTGAATACATCGGTCAGGCGCTTGATGTACCCATGACCATGCTGGCCAGGAAAGATTTTCCCGCTGAAAACCTGCAGCAGCTGATCGCTTATGTGAAGGCCAACAAGGACAAGGTAACGCTTGCCAACGCGGGCCTGGGCGCGGTCTCGCATCTGTGCGGCATGATGTTCATGTCCGCCATCGCCACCGACCTCACTACCGTCCCCTATAAAGGAACTGGCCCGGCCATGACCGATCTGCTGGGCGGTCAGGTCGACCTTCTTTGCGACCAGACCACACAGACTGTTCCAATGATCCGCGACGGGCGGGTGAAGATTTATGGCGTCACCTCCACCAGCCGGTTGGCAGCGCTACCCAGCGTGCCAACCCTTGACGAGCAGGGGCTCAAGGGCTTCGAAGTGAAGGTCTGGCACGGCGTCTACGCCCCCAAGGGCACGCCGCGTGACATCACCGAAAAACTCACCCGTTCGCTTCGTGAAGCGCTCACCGACGCGGCGGTCGTCAAACGGATGGCCGATCTGAGTTCGGACATTCCGCCCGCTGACAAAATTTCCCCTGAGGGACTGCGCACTCATCTCCAGGCAGAAATCGCCAAGTGGGGGCCGGTCATCAAAAAAGCGGGCGTATTCGCTGACTGACCACCAGATTCCAGGCGCAAGGGCAAGGCGTTACAGATCATTCCCACTCAACGACGGAGACACGGCATGACGACACCGACCAAGTATCAGCTCGACGAAGCACAGATGCCGCGCGCCTGGTACAACATTCAGGCCGACCTTCCCGTGGCGCTGCCTCCCGTCCTGCACCCGGGCACCTTGCAGCCAATCGGCCCGGCAGATCTTGCCCCGCTCTTTCCCATGGACCTGATCCTTCAGGAAGTGAGCACCGAGCGCGAGATCGAGATTCCGGAGCCAGTGCGCGAGGTCTACCGTCTTTGGCGCCCCTCGCCGCTTTATCGCGCACACCGCCTCGAAAAGGCACTCGGCACCCCGGCCAAGATTTTTTACAAATACGAGGGGGTAAGCCCGGCGGGCAGCCACAAGCCCAACACCGCGGTGCCGCAGGCGTTCTTCAATGCTGCGGCTGGCGTGAAGCGCCTCACCACGGAAACTGGCGCGGGTCAGTGGGGCACCTCGCTCTCTTTTGCAGGCCAGATCTATGGGCTGGAAATCCTCGTGTTCCAGGTTCGGGTGTCCTATGACCAGAAGCCCTACCGGCGCGCAGTCATGGAAACCTATGGTGCGCGTTGCCTGCCCTCACCGTCGACAGAAACTGTATACGGCCGAAGTGTGCTGGCAGAGCGGCCCGACCATCCGGGCAGCCTCGGTATCGCCATCTCCGAGGCGGTCGAACTCGCTGCGCAGCGAGAAGACACTAAGTACGCGCTGGGCTCAGTGCTGAACCATGTCCTGATGCACCAGACTATCGTCGGTCTCGAAGCCATCGAACAGATGCAGATGGCCAACGCCTGGCCCGATGTGATCGTGGGCTGCACAGGCGGCGGCTCGAATTTCGCCGGCATCACCTTCCCCTTCATCGGGCACGGTCTGCGAGGCGGGGTCAAGCCTCGCATCGTTGCGGTTGAGCCCGCAGCTTGCCCGTCGCTCACGCGAGGCCGCTACGGTTACGACTTCGGCGACACCGGCAAGATGACCCCGCTCGTCAAGATGCACACTTTGGGGTCTACCTTCACGCCACCGGCGTTTCACGCGGGCGGCCTGCGATATCACGGCATGGCGCCGCTGGTCTCGCATCTGAAGGAACTTGGGTTGATCGAGGCCAGCGCCTACACCCAAACGGAATGCTTTGCAGCGGGCGTTCAGTTCGCGCGCAGCGAAGGCATCGTACCCGCGCCGGAGGCAAATCATGCAGTCAAAGGCGCCATTGAAGAGGCGCTACGCTGTAAGCGCGAAGGACGCTCGGAAACCATCCTGTTCAACCTGTGCGGACATGGGCACTTCGACATGAGCGCCTACCAGAAGTACTTCGCGGGCGAACTGCGTGACGAAAGTTACGACGAGAAAGAACTGGCGATGGCGCTTGCGGGCCTGCCCAGCGTGAGCGCGTAGCCAAGCCTTCTCATCGCACGCCGGCCCGGCGCGCGCGGGCCAGCGCACCTTAGCGGCCGCCCCTAGCCGGGCAGGTCTTTCAATTCGCCGCGTTCGATCGCCTCACGAATTCGCCGCTCAGCGATCAGATCGAGCGTGCGAAGGGAGCCCCGTTCGCGAACGGGTGTGTGGTCATCAGAATGCGGACTGACCGAGGTTCAGATAGAGAGCGCTGCCCACACCCGGGGAGGCGCCCACCCCCAGGTAGATTGGACCGATCAGGGTGTCGGTCCCCGCGAATACGGCCCGGCCCTGGAGTAACCGTGAACCCTGGACTGCCGACCGCTCCTCGCGGACATTGCCAGCGTGCCAGGAGGCGCCAAGGTAGACCGGTAGCAAACCGACGCGACCGAATGAGTACATGTAGGTGAGCGATGAATGCACAAGCTGCTGACCGAGCAGTGAATCAATGTTGTAGCCCGGCATCGTGAAGAGACCGCCCATGGAGAACTGAGCTTCAAGCGGTGCGCTGCCGCCGGTGGTGAGTCCGACATTCGCCTGACCGATCAGCGTGTGCGCGGACCAGCTGCGCGCCACGGTGGCGCGGGCCTCGAACTGCCGATAGTCGGCGCTCGCGCCAAGATGCGGCAAGGAGTGCGTGCGAATGAGCAGCAGGCGGCCGCCCGACCGCGGGAAGCGGATGGAATCGAGGTTCTCGAATTCGGTGGAGACAAAAATACTCGCCTCATCAAACTGATAGCGGGGATAGGGATCGCGTTCGCCCACCGCCAGCCGGGTGTGACCGACATAGCGCCGGAAGCCCGTGCGCACGTCGCCGTAGCGATCGACGTTTGCACCGAACGCTGCCAGGACGCCCGTTCGCGCAATACCATATTCCGATACCGCCTGATTGTTGACGTAGCGCTTTCGCAGCGTGTCAGAAGCGCCAAGACGTGCATTCACAAACCAGTATTCCGCAGGATCAAGCGGCTGGTAGATTTCGGTGGCAAGCAGTGTGCTCTGGCCAAGCTGAAGTTCGGTTCGCCATTTGCCGTTGAGTTCGTTGATCGCCCGCGCCTCGTAGGCCACGCCAAAATCGAATTCGGCTCCGCGCCGGCGTTCCGCCGCCATGCGCAGGCCAAAGTTCAGGGCGTCTCGCCCCCATGAACGCGGCGTCACCGACACCACCAGCCCGGTGCGTTCGCCATCTTCGTCCAGGCGATACCGCACGCTTTCGAAGGCCTCGGTTGCATAAATACGGTCAAGCCCGAGCTTGAGTCTGTCGAGATCGAGCGGGCGATCGAGCAGATCGCCAAGCTTGGCGCGCAGCACGTCGTCGCGCAGCGAAGACGGGTTCTCGAAGCGCACGAAACGGATGACTGGCAACACCGGCGCCGTCCCTGCCGTTGGTGAAGCAGACGCGGGCTGACGGGCCGTGTCGACGCGCGCGAGCGCGGCGATTTCTTCGATCCGATGGATGGCCTGCGCCGCCGCCCGCTCGCCCAATTGCACAGCCTGGTGCGCCTGCGAAAAATCCGAGGTCGCAAGGCCATCAAGCTGCGGACGCAGGAGCAAATCGACCGCCCGCAGCCGTGCGATCTGATCAGCAGTGTTGCGGGCCGTGAGGAAGCCGGTCATCTGGTCCATCATGGCGAGTAGTGAACCGAGCTGCTCTCGCGGGCGAAGCGGTGTGCTGATATCGACAGCAATCACAATATCGGCCCCCATCTCGATCGCCACCGAAATCGGCAGGTTGTTCGATACCGCTCCGTCGATCAACAACCGTCCATTGATGTCAACCCCGGCAAATACCGCCGGTACTGCCATGCTTGCCCGAATCACGCGCGCGAGATCGCCGCCACCGAGGACCACCGGGTCACCGGTGGCCGCATCGGTTGCCACCGCACGGAAGCGGACACGCAACCGGTCGAAGTCGGTCACGCGCTGAACCGGCAGGGTGAGGTTGCGCAGAATGAAATCGAACTGCTGGCCCTGAACCAGCGCGCTGGGCGCTCGAACCTCGAGTTCGCTCACACCAGCCACTTCGCGCGAGATCATCACCCGTTCATCGGCGCGGCTGTTTTGCACCCGACGCGAACGGGGGGGCTGATCTGATAGCGTGGCGTCCCAGTCAATGCCGCGCAGCGTCTCCTCGATCTGGTCGGGCGACTGGCCGGCCGCGTACAAGCCGCCCACGATCGCGCCCGCGCTCGTGCCAGTCACGATGTCGATCGGCACGCCCGCGCGTTCGAGCACGCGGAGCACACCCACATGCGCCGCACCGCGCGCGCCCCCACCGCCCAGCACCACGGCCACCACGGGTCGTCGCGCCAAAGGCGGCGAAGTCGGGGCGGCGGCGGACGAAAGCGGATCGGTCGCTGATGTGGAGCGGGCCAGCGCCGGCGCGGCGGAGAACTGCATGGGCCCGGATTGGGCCTGTGTCGAACCAGGCTGCGCCTGAGTCGCCTGAAGCATCGCCACGAGTAATGCTCCGCCCAGACACGCCCAGCGGGCTGCTTGTCGCACCCCGCCCAGCGCGTGACGTGCACCCGCCGCCGCATGGGATATCAGGCGCGAGCCAGCCTGAACTCGCCCCGCTTCATGTTTTGGATCGCCCTTCGGAAGAGAGCGTTGAAACGCGGGTCGCCGCATAGGAACGGAAGTCAGTCGCCTCGGATATTGCGTTCGCGGATGATCGCGCCAAAGCGCTTCGAATCATCAGCGATCCGGGCACCGAACTGCGCCGGCGTGAGCGGCAACGGTTCGCCTCCCAAGGCGCGAATCCGCTCGGTGACTGCGGGCGTCGCGAGCGCACGGTTGATCTCGGTATTCAGCCGCGCAACCGCCTCGACTGCCAGGCCAGCCGGCGCATAGAACCCAAACACGGTATCGGCGTCGAAGCCCTTGAGGCCGGCCTCATCGAGCGTGGGGGTATCGGGGAACATCGGTGAGCGCCGCAGACTTCCCACCGCCAGCAACTTGAGCTTCCCGGCACGAACCTGGTTGAGCCCGATGCCGGGATCAAAATAAAAATCGATCTGACCAGCGAGCAGATCCTGGAGCGCTGGCGCCGCGCCCCGGTAGGGAACATGGACCGCAAACAGTTCGGCCTGGCTCTTCATCATCTCGGCGGCAAGATGCGGGGAACTGCCGTTGCCGGCCGACCCGAAGGAGAGCTTGCCAGGCCGCGACTTCACATAGGACAGAAATTCGCGGATGTCGGCCACCGGCAGATCGGCGCGGGCGACCAGAAACACCAGCACCCGTGCGGCGGATGCGACCGGCACCAGTTCGCGCGCCGGGTCGAAGCTCATTTTGGGATAGATGTGCGGATTGACCGACACCATGCCGCCCGAACTCAAGAGCAGCGTGCTGCCGTCTGGAGCGGAGCGCGCGACCGCCTCACCGCCCAGGTTGCCGTTGGCGCCCGCGCGGTTTTCCACCACCACCGGTTGACCAAGCGATTCTGAGAGCGGAATGGCCACCGCGCGCGCGATGAGATCGGCCGCACCCCCCGGTGGAAAGTTGGCAACGATGCGGAGCGGGCGCGGTGCGGCGCCCGACTGCGCCAAAACCGGCGTGCCGCCCGCGAGCGCAGCCACTGCGAGTCCAGCACACAGAAGGGTACGAATCATCTTGTTCATTGCGATGCACTCCGGAAATCGAATCAAACCGCCTAGCCCTCAGGCCCGACCCGTGCGGGGGTTTTTCAGCCATAGCACCGGTTTGGCCTCGACCGGTCGAGGCGGCGCCCCGTGCTCGCGCAGCGCCTGATCGAATGCGCGGCCCGCTTCGTCCTTGAGCGCAGCGTCGCGCACACTCGCGATGGCCGCCGCCCGAGTGAGCGCAGGGGAGTCCCGCTGGGTCAGATGATCGAGCACATGGGCGAGGTTGCGTTTGCCGCGTTCGTTGGTGGCCCCATAGCCTTTGATCAGCCGCCCGCAGCGGGCAATCTCCAGGCCGAGCTCAGGGTGCTCGCGCGAGCCCTGCATCACCGCCTCGACCCAGGTCGTGATTGCCGCCTGTTCGCTCTGGTAGCGACTGCCCCAGGGACGTACGACCCGCAGGCTTGCGAGCAGCCGTAGCGCAAGAAACCCCAAGGCCGAATGGGTACCGATCCGAAGCGCAAGCGCCCAGGGCGGCACCCCCCTGGCCACCCGGCGACGATCGCGTTCGATCAGCCAACGCGCCAGGGGCGCAGGAAGCAGACCGGCGAGCTCAGGCACACCAGGTTTGAAGTGATCGTAGAGCTTAAGCAGGTCCTGGGGACCAGCCCCGGCTTCGCGCCGCACGCGCTCCAGACGCGAGGCAGCACTCTTGAGGGCCGCCACCCGGATGACATCATCGAAAGCCATCCAGAGTGCAAGCCAGCGCGCGGCTTCCACGGTCACAGGATGCGTGTGGGATGCCGCAGCACGCTCTGCGCTCAAGATGGACTGGAGTCGCTCGATGTAGAGCGCCGCATAGCCGGCGCCCTGGTAGTCCATCATCCGCTGAATGCCCAGCGCCGCGATCGTGTGAACGTCGGCCGGAAAGCGCGCCGCCTGCTCGCGCGCCCAGGGCGACACGATCGCCGCAGCGGCTGCAGCCTCGCTGGCAGGCGCCGAACCGCCCCCCTCGCCCGTGGCCTGCGGCAGACGAACCGACTCCGACGACGAGCCCTGACGCGATACCGAACGCCATTCGGTATTGCCAGACGCTGTGACCGCATTGAAACCCAGTTCAAACCCGCGCCGGCTGGCCTGCGACGACGCCGAGTCGCCCGCAAGCACCGCTTCAAAGTGCTCCCTTTGCAGCGGCAGACGACCAGCACCGGCGATGCACCCCAGCATCACTGCGCTCATCACCGTGCCCGCCTGGGTGGTAAGGCTGGTCATGTCGACCAAGCGGTGGTCGTGGCTGTTTGCCGCCACCAGATCGCGCAGGCGCCCCGCATCGCGGCGGCCGTCGCCCATCACCATTTTTTCAGCGGTGGTGAGTACGCGCGCCGCGTTGCTAAGGACCGTGGTGCGGTCGCTGGACGGCAGTCCGTTAGCCACCTGACGTGCGGTTTCAAGCAGTTCGGAGGACACCAGCAGATCGAGTCGGCCAGGCAACGGATTGAGGCCCAGCACAGGCTTGGGCGCCCCGGCTGGCAACGGCTCGGGGTAAATCTCAAGGTAGTAGGTGGTGGCACCGGTGCGCTGGGCTACGCCCGGGATGGACGTGGCCTGTGCAGCCAGGCCGGCAGCGCGCGCGGCCGACACCAGCCAGCCGGCCAGAACGCCGCCTCCCTCGCCGCCCAGCGCGCACAAAAGAATAGAGATTGGGGCGCTCATCCGAACACACCCTGCAGCACCCGACGTGCCGCCCCCTGGACGCGGTCACGCAGCCGCTCCCCCATGCCGGGATGACGCACCACCTCGGCGCGGTAAAACGATGGACAGAGCGTGGCGGCGTGCGCGTTTTCGCCACACAGACCACACCCCACGCACCCCTCCAGAACCGTTGCCACCGGATCGACCTTGAGCGGATCGGGGTTGTCCTTGAGCGTGAGCGTGGGGCAGCCCGACAAACGAATGCAGGCGTGATCGCCGTTACACACATCGTCATCCACGCCATACTTCACGCGCTCGACCCGCTCACCGCGCTTCAGTCGTGCGGCAACCCAGGGACGGACCCGCCGCTGCCTTTCAAGCTGACACTCGCCCTCGGCAACAATGACCTTGAGCCCCTGGAACGGTGTGGTGAACGCTTCGGTGAGCGTGGCCTGCACCTTGGCAACCTCATAGGTATGCACCGTGCGCAGCCACTTAACCCCCAGCCCCTCCAACGTGGATTCGATCGTGCGGTTCTCGTGGGCGAGGCTCTGACGCTTGTCTTGCGCTCGGTCGCGTACAGCCTCGCCCGGCGTTGAAATGATGTCTTGCGTGCCGGTTGCGGAGGTGTAGCCATTTTTCATGATGAGCAGCACCGCATCATCGCCATTGAACAGCGCGCTCTGCACCCCGGTGAGAAGCCCGTTGTGCCAGAAGCCGCCATCGCCCATGATCGACAGCACCCGCCGCTTCATGAGGGGCGACACACCCGCCCGGCTCGCCAGACTCATGCCGTAACCCAGGATGGAATGACCGACCGAAAACGGCTCAAACGTGGCCAGGGCGTGACAGCCAATATCGCCCGAGACATGCACCGGGCCAACGGTCTGCTGGGCGAGCTTAAGCGCCGAGAATACTGGTCGTTCCGGGCAACCGACGCACATTCCGGGGGGCCGCGCCGGCAGCGGCTGATCGAGCGCCGCCTGCACCTGCTGGCGGCGTGTGACGATGCTCTCGAGCCAGTTGCGAACCGACGAATCAACCGCCTGGGGACGGTGGCGGTCGAGAAACTGGAGCAGCCCGCGCGAGATCACTTCGGCCGTGTATTCCCCACCCGCGGGCAGCATGTCCTTACCATGCAGCGGCGTACTGACCCCTGCTCGCCGCAAGGCAAGCGCAAGCTCCTGCTCGATGTACTCCGGCTGCCCCTCTTCGAGCAGCAGCACGGCGGACTTGCCACGACAGAACTCGGTGAGTTGCTCGGGCACCAGCGGCCAGGTGACATTGAGCACCAGCATCGAAAGCGATGAGCGGCCAAACGCATCGGCGAGGCCGAATTGTTGGAGCGAACGGATGAGTGCGTTGTGCAGGCCGCCCTGCACGATGAGCCCGAGATCGGCGTGTTCATTGCCAGCCATGAGTTCATTCAGGCTGTGTTCAATGATGAAGCGCCTGGCCGCTGGAATGCGCTCGGCGATTTTCAGCTTTTCATGAATGAAGGTCACCGGTGGATGCGCGAGGCGCATGTAGTCAAACGACGCTGGGTCTTCGATCAGGTGCCGAGTGGAAAACTTGGGTGCGATGTTGTCGCGGGTCTCGAAGCTTCCTCTCACATGGCAGGCGCGAATGCGCAATTCCATGATCACAGGCATGTTGCTCGCTTCGCTCAGCTGAAAACCCCGCTCGACCAAATCCACCATCTGCCCAAGCTCGGGGCGCGGGTCGAGCAGGCACATGCCCGACTTGAGCGCGTAAGCGTGCGTGCGTTCCTGGATCACGCTTGCGCCCTCGCCATAGTCTTCGCCAACAACAATCAGCACGCCGCCCGTGACGCCGGGCGAGGCCAAATTGGAGAGCGCGTCAGCCGCCACGTTGGTGCCCACGATGGACTTCCAGGTGACTGCGCCACGGACCGGATAGTGAAGCGAGGCGCCCAGCATGGCAGCCGCCGAGGCCTCGTTCGAGCAGGCCTCGACATGAACGCCCAACTCATCGAGATAATCCCGCGCCTGCACCATGACATCGAGCAGATGCGAGACCGGTGCCCCCTGATAGCCGCCCACATAGGCCACGCCCGACTGCAGCAGCGCCTTGGTGATGGCGAGGATGCCTTCGCCGTGGAAGGTCTGCCCCGCCCCCAGCCTGAGCGCATCGATTTCTTCGCGAAACGAGACTTCCACGTTTGATTCCGATCGGGTGAGGCCCGCAGTAGATAGCTTAAGACGGGAGCGCCCAGGTCATTTTCATTGACGGCCGCTGACTGTAGGCGGCATACCATTTCGCCACCTCGGGATAGGTCTCGCGCCAGCCGAAATCGGCGAAACGAAGATCCAGATACCAGAGTGCGCAACCCACCGCGATGTTGCCGATGGTGACCTCCGCCGACAGCAGCGACGGGTGGGCATTCAGGTGTGAAAGCGACGTGCGGATCTTGTCGCGCTGGCCAACCGACCAGTCCTCCCAGCGAAGGGGCTCCGGGCGCAGGAACACTTCATAGCGGGCGAGGATGGCCGCATCGAGAATGCCATCGCCCAGCGACTGTAGGGTGAGCGCCCGCCAGCGCGCCGTACCAGCAGCAGGGAAAATGCTGCCCTTTGCCAGCTCATTGAGATATTCGCAGATGACCCGGCTGTCATAGATCGCCTCGCCGTCGTCGGTGAAGAATGTGGGGACCTTGCCGAGCGGGTTGTGCGGGATGATGGTGTGATCGCGATTCACCGGGTTGGCGGCCGAGGGGAGCAGACTGATGCGGCCATCCAGACCCAGTTCATTGGCGGTGATCAAGCACTTGCGGACGTAGGGAGAAAAAGGCGAGAACAGGAGCTTCATGACGTGATTCCTCAAGAAAGGGAAACTAAAAAGCGACCGACCGGGCGCGGCGCACCGACTTTACGCACCGCCCCAGCAGGAACCGGCTCAGCGACCACTGATATTGCGCTCACGGATCACCTTGCCCCAGGTCTGATATTCGCGTGCAATGAAAGCACCCAACTCGGCGCGGCTGGTGGGCGTGGGCCAGAAACCGTGACGACCCAGCGCCTCGACCACCTCAGGGTTGTCAAGCACGCGCACCAGTTCGACATGCCAGCGATCGAGTACCTCGCGCGGCACTTTTGAACTGGCGATGAACGCATACCAGTTGGTGGCATTGAAGCCAGGAAAACCGGACTCGGCAATGGTGGGCACGTTGGGCAGCGAGGGATGGCGAGTAAGACCAGTCGAGGCAAGCGCAATGAGCTTGCCCGACTCGATGTGCTGCTGCGCGGTGGACATGGTGGCATACCAGGACGTCACCCGACCCGCGAGAATATCGACCAGCGCCGGCGCACCGCCTTTGTAGGGGACATGAACCGTCTCGATGCCCGCCATGGCATTTAGCAACTCACCTGCCAGATGCGACGCCGAGGCGGGGCCGGTGGAGGCAAAGTCAATCCGGCCGGGTTGGCGCCGCGCTGCATCGATGAACTCGGTGAACGATCGGATGCCGGCGCCCGCATGCACCACCAACACATTCGGAAAATTGACCGCCATGGTGAGCGGCGCAAAATCGGCGGCTGCGTCGTAGCCGGTCTTCATGAGGTGCGGCGCAATCGAGAGCGGACCGATGGTGCCAAGAAGAATGAGGCTGCCGTCGGTCGGGCCTGCCGCGGTCATTTGATGCGCGATGTTGCCACCGGCACCGGGGCGATTGTCGACCGAGACAGTCTGCCCGAGGTTGTCGGCAAGGCGGCGCGCAATGATGCGGGCAGCGGTGTCGGCCGCGCCGCCCGCCGCAAAGCCCACCAGAAGTGTGATGCCGCGGCGGGGCGGGAACTCCTGGGCAACCGCCGCAGGCGAAACGAGCCCTGCGGTCAGGGCAAGCACGGCCGCGAGGCAGCCGGTGACGAATCGCGCGCGGCGACCCGAGACGCGCTTCGGAGCAGTGTGAGCAGAGCGAACCATCGATTTACGGCAGCATGGTGAAGAGAACGAATGCGGCGAAGATCGCGAGATGAACAAAACCTTCCAGCACGGTGCTTCGCCCAGTGTTCAGCGTAAACGATAGCGTGAGAAAGGTGGTAAAGAGCAGCACCACCATCGGTTCGCTCAGGCCCAGATGCAGCGACTGGTTGGTGAGGAGCGCGGTGATGGCGACCGCTGGAATGGTGAGACCCACGCAGGCCAACACTGAGCCCAGCGTGAGGTTAAGCGCGGTCTGGAGCCGGTTCCGACGCGCCGCCTTGATGGCGGTGAGCCCCTCGGGCATGAGAACCAGCAGGGCAATGGCCAGCCCTACCAGCGCCTTCGGTAACCCGGCCGCCGCCACTGAACTTTCCAGCACTGGCGAGAGCAGCTTCGCAAGCAGCACCACCGACACCAGGGCAACCAGCAGCAGGGCGAGCGCCAGCAGGAACGCGCGACCGCTGGGGCGCGGGGTGTTGGGAATCACCTCGTGGTCGGCAACAAAATCGCTGCGATGCCTCACCAGTTGAACATAAAGAAAGAGCACATAAAGAACGAACGACACCGCCGCCACAAAAATCAGCTGCGCCCGCGTGAATACCGGCCCGGGCGCGCTCACCGTATAGGAGGGCAACACCATGGTGAGCATCGCAAGCGGCACCAGAACAGCAAGGAATGCGTTGGATGCCGAGACCCTGAAATTTTGCTCGTAGTGGCGTCCCCCGCCCAGCAGCAGGCACACACCCAGGATGCCGTTGAGCGCAATGAGAAGCGCCGAGAAAATTGAATCGCGGGCGAGTTCAGGCTGATCGCCGCCCAGCATCATCGACACGATGAGCCCCGCTTCGATCACCGAAATAGCAATCGCAAGCACCAGGCTGCCAAATAGCGCGCCCAGCCGGTGCGCGAGGGTTTCAGCGTGATGCACCGACGCAAACGTGCAGCCGATGAGAAGCGCCCCAACCGCTGCAATCGGCACCTGCAGGCCCATGGCCGGTGCAGCGAGCACCGCGGCGCCGGCCAGCGGAAAGCCGACCGTCCACCAGGAAAAGAGCGCGCCGGACGCGGCCACCGTCAGTGTGTCCCGGGCTCGGCGACCGCGTCACCATAAGGCGACATGATCTCGGTGCAACCGCTGTTGAGGCCCGCCTCGCGCAGTACGCCTGCCGGGCAAGCAAACGCATAGGGGTAGACCTGGCGTCGCGCCTGCACCACCGGCATCACCTCAGCGAGCGCCGTAAGCGTTTCCTCGCCCAGGAGCGGGTCTGCTGAGATGACCGGCTGGCCACTGACATCGATCCTCGGCTGATGGAATGCCTGCTCGAGGTTCATGCCGAATCGCGAGACAAAGGTCGCCAACTGCAGCACGGCGCCAAGAATCTTGCGTCCACCCGACGCGCCGAGTGCGAACATCCGGTGCTGGCCGTCAGCGCCAATCACTGGGCAGTAGTTGGCGAGACACCGTTTGCCAGGTCCCAGTGAATTCGGCTTGCCGGGTACCGGATCGAACCACATGATGCCGTTATTGAGCAGTACCCCGGTGGCGGGCGACACCACCCGCGCACCGAAGATCGAAAGCAAGGTCTGCGTCACTGAACAGATGTTGCCGTGCCGGTCCACCACGCTGAAGTGCGTGGTGCTGCCCGGCGCCTTGCCCGACTCGTGATCCCCCATTTCGGCCAGGCGGGCGGTGAAGGCTTCATTGAGAGCGGCCGCTATCGCTTGGTAATGCCTGGGGCCCACATGCCGTGCCTCGGACGAGGTCGCGTGGTCGGCGTCGAAATCGAGTGCAGACAGCGCGCGCGCGAAAGTGGGCCCGCCGGTGAGGCCAGGAACCGCCCAGATTACGCCCCCGGGGTGAGCCAGTCGGAGCGGTTCCACCCACTCCGCGCGATAGTGAGCGAGGTCACGATCGCTGAGGAATCCGCCCTTGGCCAGTACATCGGCGGCAAGCGCCCGCCCGACATCACCGCCATAAAAGGCGTTGGCGCCGTCGAGCGCAATCTGGGTCAGGGTATCGGCCAGCCGGTTCTGATTCAGCCGCCGCAATGGGCCGCCGGTCCAGGCGCCAAGAATCGGCCATCGCCCCTCATCAAGGAACATGGCTGCGGCATCGGGGTCGGCGGCCAGCGCCTTGGCGTTCGACGCAGTGACCAGCCCGGAGTACCAGTCACACAGCAGCCCGTCGCGGGCCAGGCGGGCAGCGGGCTCCACCAGTTCGCGCCAGCCGAGCCGGCCGTATTCGCCGTGCGCCAACGCCATGCCGGCGATGACGCCGGGTACCGCCACCGAACTCGCGCCCTGGATGTTGCGGTCCTCAAGCACCGATGGCCAGCCAAAGAGGTCGGTATTGACGCCAGCACCGGTGAGGGGAAAGTGAGCGGGATCCAGGTTGACCGGCGAGCGCATGCCGAAATTGACAGCGCGGGCACGCTGTTCATCAGCCCGCCAGACGACCATGCACCCGCCCGCTGCCACCCCGCTCATCCAGGGCTCAACCACCCCGAGTGCAAACGACGTAGCGACTGCCGCATCGACTGCATCGCCGCCCGCGGCCAGCACGGCGGCGCCGGCTTCGGCGGCCACGCGGTGCTGGGCGGCCACCACGCCGCCTGCGGTGGGCACTACCGCTTTGCGAACCGTCTGCGTCGAAGAGAAATTGTCGTTCAAGGCCGTCCCCATCCGTTTCGACCCGAATGGTAGCCGAGGTGCCATGCAGATGCCCGAGACGCGTAGCCGCGCCCCCCGCAAAACTAGTAGATGTCGGGCTCCGGCACGGGCGCCCCGAAATCCCGCTCGAGGAAATCAAAGTCGCAGCCCTGATCGGCCTGCAGCACATGGCGGCTGAACATCCAGCCATAGCCCCGCTGCCAGCGCGGCGCCGGGGCCTGCCATTCGGCGCGCCGGCGTGCGAGCTCTTCGTCGCTCACCTCAAGGTGGATCCGGCGCGCAGGCACATCGATCGCAATTCGGTCACCGGTTCGCACCAGGGCGAGCGGCCCGCCGACTGCAGCCTCGGGCGCACAATGAAGGAGACATCCTCCATAGCTGGTGCCGCTCATCCGGGCGTCCGACAGCCGCAGCATGTCGCTCACGCCCTGCCGGACGAGCTTCACCGGAATCGGCAACATGCCCCACTCGGGCATGCCCGCGCCCAGCGGCCCGGCATTGCGCAGCACCAGGATGTCATCGGCTGTCACGTCCAGATCCGGATCGTCGGTCGCGCGCTTGAGACTGGGGTAGTCGTCAAACACCAGTGCCCGGCCAACATGGCGAAGCAATCGAGGCGCGCAGGCGCTGGGCTTCATCACCACCCCATCCGGCGCAATATTGCCGCGCAGCACCGCGAGCGCGCCCTCGGCATAAATCGGATGATCAAGCGGCCGGATCACATCGCGATTGGCGGGCTCGACGCCCGCAATGTTGTCGCCCAGGGGGCGGCCGTTGACGGTCATGGCCTCGCCATGCAGGTGCTCGCGCACGGTGGCAAGCAGGGCCCGCAACCCGCCTGCATAGTGAAAATCCTCCATCAGGTAGCGCTCGCCGCTTGGGCGGATGTTGGCAATCACCGGGACCTTTCGGCTGGCAGCGTCGAAGTCATCGAGCGTGACCGGATAGCCCGCACGACGCGACATCGCGATCAGATGAATGATCGCGTTGGTGCTACAGCCCATCGCCATGGCGCAGGCAATGCCGTTTTCGAAATTGGCACGCGACAGCATGGCCGCTGGCGTGAGGTCTTCCCAGACCATGTCAACGATGCGTCGACCGCTGTCCCCGCACATCCGCATGTGCGCAGAATCGACCGCAGGAATGCTCGATGCACCGGGTAGCGTCAGGCCCACTGCCTCAGCGATCCCCATCATGGTGGCGGCCGTGCCCATGGTCATGCAGGTGCCGTGACTGCGCGAAATGCTGCCCTCGATTTCGCGCCAGGCGTCTTCGGACAATCGGCCGGCGCGTCGCTCGTCCCAATATTTCCAGGCGTCCGATCCCGAGCCCAGCGTCTGCCCGCGCCACTGGCCGCTCAGCATCGGGCCGGCCGGTACAAAGATAAAGGGCAAACCGGCGCTGAGTGCGCCCATGGTGAGGCCCGGCGTGGTCTTGTCGCACCCCCCCATCAGTACCGCACCGTCGATCGGATGGCTGCGCAGCAACTCCTCGGTCTCCATCGCCAGAAAATTGCGATAGAGCATGGTGGTGGGCTTGACGATGGGTTCCGACAGACTGATGGCGGGCAACTCAATCGGCAGCCCCCCCGCCTGCAACACCCCGCGACGCACATCATCGGCACGCTGCCGCATATGGCCGTGGCACTGGTTGATATCGCTCCAGGTGTTCACGATCGCGATCACGGGCTTACCCACCCAGTCGGCGTGCGAGTAGCCCATCTGCATGAGGCGGGAGCGGTGGCCGAAAGAACGGAGGTCATCGGGCGCAAACCAGCGCGCGCTGCGCAGAGCATCGGGGGTTTTGCGGGGCATCGTACGGCTCCTGGAGCGTGTCACACGAGCCCGATCATAGCGATCTCAGGCACGAACCTGCGCGATGCGTTCCGCCGGCACGAAGCGGACCTGGCCTTGCCCTCAGTCGCGGATAAACGTGCGATCGATGTCGTAGAGGCTCGCCACCGACTGGGCGGCCGCCGCATGCCCGGCATGCCGGTCGAGCAACTCGGGCCGAAGCAGCCAGATCGCCTGCAGGCCGGCAGCCTGCGCGCCGGCAACGTCAAGGGCAGGATCATCACCGACATGAAGGGTATCGGCGGGCGCCGCGCCCGCGAGTTCGCACGCAGCGTGAAACGCTCGCGGGTCAGGCTTCGCGCAGCCCAGTTCATGTGCCGACACCACACCCGTGAAGAACCTGGCGAGCCCGATTCGATGCAGATCGGCATTACCGTTGGTGAGCGCCACCACCGGCACCTTCGCTGACCAGCGCTCAAGCACAGGCAGCACATCGTCAAACAGGCTGACCTGCTGGCGTGCCTCAAAAAAAACATCGAAGGCAGGCTGCGCGAGCGCAGGATCATCGCCAGCACGAACGAGCGCCCGCCTGAGAAGCTCAAGGCGGAGGAAACCCACGTCGTGTGCCCGCTCGGGATGATCGGCCATCACCGCCTCTCTGAGCGCCACACGGGTGTCGGCATTCAGGAAGGTAGCGGTAGCCGGCGCGTGAGCGCCCAGCCAGCTGGCGAGCGTGCGCTCGGCGTGCTTCAACACAGGCAGCATTGGCCAGAGCGTGTCGTCGAGGTCGAGCGTGATCGCGCGCGGCCAGCGCGCGCGGGCGGCACGGTCTTTGCGCGCCGACTCAGATCCGGACATAGCGGTGAGTGAAGCGGTCGGATTCACCGATGGCGGCAAATTTTTCCCGATCAACGGCGCCCCCCCTGAAACTCGGCGGCAGCGACCAGACACCATTCACGTGGTATCGCGTGTCATTGGGATTGGCGTTGATTTCGCTTCGCGCATCCAGCCGGAAACCCGCTGCCCGCGCACGGTCTTCCATCAAGGCTTCCGAGACGTAGCCGCTACGAATCATCCAGTCGAGCGAGGCCCCCTCCGGCGCGCGGTGGTCGACCACGCCCAGCACACCGCCCGGCTTCAGCACCGACGCAAACGCCTTCAGCGTGTCGTCGAGATGACCGTCGGTCACCCAGTTGTGCACATTGCGAAAGGTGAGCACCGCATCGACCTGCGTTGGCATACCGGGGTCGATGAAGCGCGGACCGGTGGGCAGCGTGACGGTGGTGACGCGGTCGTAGAGCGCGGGGCGTACAGCCAGAAAAGCATCGAACACCGCGCGCGACCGGCGGCGGTATTCACTGGGATCGGATTGAGAATAATGCGCCGCCACCAGCCGCCCCCGATCGCGCAGCCAGGGCGCGAGAATCTCGGTGTACCAGCCTGCGCCCGGGGCAATTTCGATCACGTTATGCGACGGTTTCAGTCCGAAGAAGCGCAGCGTCTCGAGCGGATGACGCCAGCGGTCGCGCGCGCGATTGGCGGCGCTGCGGTGCCCGGCCGCCACCGCTGCGGCGAGCCCGTCGTCGGGAACAGTGGCGGATGGCTGCGCCAGCACCGGCAGTCCGGCCGCACCCAACGAAACTGCGGCGAGCAGCTGGCGGCGCGCCAGCTGGGGACGATTCCTGAAAGGGTTGTCTGACATGCAGGGCCTCCTGATCAGGCGGTGGGTTCGCCCGAGGTAATGGTGCGACGAACCACGACGGGCTTGCCGCCGTGGCGGCGCTTGAACATCCATGCGGCAAGCGCCGAATCAAGGTAGTCGGCGTGACCGGGAAACCAGCGGGCGAGTTCGTCCGCCAGACCGCGGCAGGTTTGGAAGTGGTCGCCCTGCGCGAGCAGCGCCTGCACCTCGCGCACCGAATTCAGCACCGCCGCATGCTCGTCGATGTGACAATCGCGCGGCGGGAATTCGGTCTCGAGCATCCATTGATCCTCTTGACCGAAGTGCGCTTCGAGATGGTCTCGCACCTGAGAAAGGCGCGCGGCGAGCTGGTCGTCGGGCGCATTCCGAAGCGCTTCCACCTCAGCGACAAATTCCTCGTGCAGACGATCCATGGCCGGATAGCCAAGCAGCAGCGCGTCAGTCCATTCAAGCGGGTCGGGCGAATTCATTTGAAGAGCAGTATCAGGGCGAGAAGCGTCAGAAATGCGAGAAGGAGTCTTCGGAACAACTGTTCATTGAGTCGGTATCGAACTCGCTTACCGATGGCGAGCCCTGCCGCCATCGGCACAAGCCCGAACGCAGACAGCACCAAATCTACATGGGTCATGCGGTCATACCACATGAGCGCACCGTAGAGCGGAAGCGCAGCGATGAAATAAATGGTGCTGATGGAGCTCACAAACGTCTCGCGATCCAGCCTCAGCGCGAGCAGATAGGTGAGCGTCACCGGCCCGGTGAGGGACGAGACACCGCCCAGGATGCCGGCGAGCAGGCCCACCACCACCCCCACCCGGGCCTCTTTCTCACGGCTGACGGATAGTGTGGGCTGCCAAATCATGGACGCCACCGCCAGCAGGAGTGCAATGGCGAGCAGGTCGTTCAACTGCGCGGGCGAGAGCGCCAGCGTGAGCTTCACCGTGAGAATCGTGACGATGAACTGCGCGATGATGAGACCGCCAAAACGCCGCAGGGTTTCAACAATCCGTCCGCCATCGATCGCCTGATAAAGATTCGACAGCGCGACCGGCGCAGCCAGAAGCGAGATGGACTGATAGCTCGACAGGCCCAGACCCAACAGCGGTGTGCTGACCAGCGGGAGCCCCACGCCAAGCGCCCCCTTCACCAGCCCCCCCGCAAAGAGCGCGCCGAGAAAAAGCGGCCACGGAAAGGCCGCATCGAAAATGGCGGCGATCAAGCGCCGCTACCTGATGGCGGGTGAGCGATCATCACCATCACTCGGGCTTGAGATCGGCCGCCTTGGCCGCGCGCGCCATCAGTTCATTTTCGCGCGCGATCACCTTGGCGTAGTCAGCCGGGCCCGCGCCCACCGCCTCGATCACTGCGCCATCGAACGTGCGAATGACTTCGGGCATTTTCACCACCTGGGCAATTTCGCCCGCCAGTCGGTCGATCGCCCATTGCGGCGTGCCGGCAGCCGCCATGGCGCCGATCACCACCGCGAAATCGAAGCCAGGTACCACCTCGGCGATGGCAGGCACGTCGGGCGCCTGCGGCGAGCGGCTCGCAGCGTTACTGGCCAGAATGCGGACCTGCCCGGCCTTCACGAACCCCGCCATCGAGGGCAGCGCCGCCACCGAAAACTCCACCTGTCCGCCAACCAGCGCAGGGGTGGACTGCCCGGAGCCGCGGAACGGCACGTGACGAACCTTGAGATCGAGCGCAGCTTTCAAGGCCTCCATCGTGAGGTGATGGGTGCTGCCGATTCCCGATGAGCCGTAGGTGAATTCATCAGGTTTCGACTTCACCAGATCGATGAACTGCTGAAAATTCGTCACACCGGTTTTCGGATGCGCGACCACAAAAAGGGGCGAGCGGGCAATGAGAGACACCGGCAGGATGTCTTTCCCAACCTGATACGGCACCTGACGATTCACCAGCGGCGTGATCGAAAGCATCGAGCCATCCGATACGATGAAGGCATGACCATCACCCGGGCTGCTCTGCTGCAGCACCTGAAACGCGATCACGCCATTGCCCCCCGGGCGGTTATCGATCACCACCGACTGACCCATCCGCTCGGTGAGCCGTTGTGCCACCGTGCGCGCCACCGAATCGGGCAAGCCGCCCGCCGCGTAAGGAACGATCAGGCGGATGGGTTTGGAGGGATAGCCTGCGGGGGCTGCCGACTGCGCGGCGGCCATGAGCGGCGCGAGGGCCAAAGCCAAGGCCGCAGACACGGCACGGATCAGTTGCATGAGGATCTCCCGGGAATCACGCCAGCGTTTGCGCGATGTTTAGCCGTCTAAGATAATTACGGATCAACAGCGTTGGACGTGATGATACCTACCCCGACCGAAAGCCCGTCTCTATTTCCTGTGCGCGTGACCGCCGCCGACCCGGTGGCGCACGACATCATGCGGTTTGAACTGCAGGCACCGGATGGGACGGCATTGCCTGCGTTTGCTGCCGGCGCACACATTCCTGTTCGAACCCCGGGTGGCATGATGCGCCAGTATTCGCTGTGCGGCGCCCAATCGGATACCAGCCGATACCTGATTGCCGTCAAGCGTGAGGCGAGCGGCCGCGGCGGCTCTTCGAGCATGGTCGAGGTGCTCAAGCCGGGTGACACACTCGAGATCGGCGCGCCGGTCAACCAGTTTCCGCTCGACGATCGCGCACGCAGTTTCCTGCTGATTGCGGGCGGCATTGGCATCACTCCCATGCTTGCCATGGCGCTCGCGCTTGCCGAAGATGGCAGTCGCCGCTTTCGGCTCGTCTACCTCACCCGCGATCGCGAATCCACCGCCTTCCTCGATCAGCTCACCTCCCCCGAGTTGAAGGTAAGCGTCACCCTTCACCATGACGGCGGCAACCCGGAGCATGCCTTCGATCTGTGGCCACTCCTTGAAAAGCCGGGCAGCGTAAGCGGCCAGCATGTTTACTGCTGCGGACCTTCGGGGCTGATGGAGGCGGTGCGCGACATGACCGGACACTGGCCGTCCGGCGCGGTGCATTTTGAAAGCTTCGGTGTGGAAACCGCGGCGCGCGCGGACGATCGTGCGTTTCGCGTGGCCTGCCGTCGAAGCGGCCTTGAATTCGAGGTACCCGTGGGCCGCAGCATCCTGGAGGTTGCACGCGCTCAGGGCATCAGCGTTCCCAGTTCATGTGAAAGCGGCACCTGCGGCTCGTGCAAAACGGAGCTCCTCGCAGGGGAAGCCGATCACCGCGACCTGGTGCTCCTACCCGAAGAGCACGCGAGCCAAATCATGGTCTGCGTCTCGCGCGCCCGGAGCGAGCGCCTGGAGCTCGAACTGTGAACGCGCCCGTGAAGCTGGGCGTACTCGGCATGGGCCGGGCCTTCACGCTGATGGTACCCACGTTTGCCGCCGACCCTCGCATCAAACTGGTGGCTGCCTTCGACCCGCGGCCTGGCGCACGCGAGCGCTTCGTGAGCGAATTCGGTGGCTGTTCGCATGACACGCCCGAAGCGGTCTGCGCCAACCCCGAGGTGGAATGGGTCTACGTCGCGACACCACATGGCCTGCATGCGGAGCACGTGAAACTCGCCGCTCACCATGGCCGACATGTGCTGGTGGAAAAGCCGATGGCGCTCACGCTCGACGACTGCGACACGATGGTCGATGCCTGCGAGCGCGCGGGTGTTCAGCTAATCGTGGGCCACAGTCACAGCCATAACGCACCGGTGCGGCTTGCGCTCGATCTGATCAGTCAAGGTGTGATCGGTCGCGTGCGCTTTGTGCACGCCATGCAGTTCACCGATTTTCTGTATCGTCCGCGCCGCCCGGAAGAGCTGGATACCGCCCGCGGCGGTGGCGTGGCCTTCAGCCAGGCCGCGCATCAGCTCGACATCGTTCGCCTGCTCGCGGGCGGCCGGATTCGCAGCGTGCGCGCCGCTGCCGGCCGATGGGATCCGGCGCGCCCCACCGAAGGTGCTTACACCGCACTCCTCTTTTTTGAAGACGGCGTGTTCGCCAACGTCACGTACAACGGCTACGGATTCTTCGATACCGACACCCTGATGGAGGGCATCGGCGAGCTCGGCGAACCCAAGCCCGAGCGCTCGCATCAGCAAACCCGCGCGCGTCTGCGCGCGGTCACCGATGAGGCCGCCGAGGCGGCATTCAAAGCCGAGCGCAATTTCGGAGGCAGCCAATACCAACCCGCGCGAAGCGGCCCCCCCACTGCCTGGCAGCATTTCGGGCCCACGCTGGTCTGCGGCGAACAGGGCGACCTGCGTCTCACGCCGCGCGGGGTCGAGCTGATCAATGACGAGGGCACGCGTTTCATCGCCGCACCCACCCCGGTCGTGGCGCGCTCGGAAGTGATTGACGAACTCTGCGCCGTGGCCCACGACGGTGTGGCGCCGCTTCATGACGGCCGCTGGTCGCGCGCCACCGTCGAGGCATGCCTCGCGCTCCTGGAAAGCGACCGCCAGGGCACAGACATCATGCTGTCGCGTCAGGTCGCGCCGGGTATCACGCCGCCTCGCGCCGGCACGGCATGAACCGCGACCAGCCCGCAGGTAGCATCCTGCGCCATTGGCGCGAGGCCGTACCCAACGACCGCATGGCGCATCTGGTGCGAGACGTGGCGCGGGCGCAAATGCGCGCGCTTCAGCAACGGCTCGCGCCGCTCGATGTGTCCTTCGGCCACTGGACCTTTCTGCGCGTACTCTGGACCCGCGACGGCCTCACCCAGCGCGAGTTGAGCGAGCAGGCCGGCGTGATGGAACCCACCACTTTCACCGCGGTGAAGGCCATGGAGGAGAAAGGTCTGGTTGAGCGGCGGCAGATTGCGGGCAACCGCAAGAAC
>CAIPNM010000370.1 GCA_903866395.1 uncultured bacterium | reverse complement strand
GGTGCTCTCGGCAAGCGTTGAACGCCTGCAGCTGAACCGGTCGGCGGTGGCTGATGCCGCTCAGAACCGGCTGGGTGTTGAAACCGCGATCACGCTCGATGACGCAGCCAACGTGTTCGGCGGCAGCGTCTATGCGGCCGGTGGTCGGATCGTGCTCCGTGACAGCACGGCACTTTCTGCCGTGCTTGCGGCGAGCGCCGATGCCAATGTCCGCGCGGGCGGCTCGATTACGCTGAGCGCCACGGTAAGCGGCGGCGACAGCGACCTTACGCTGGTGCCGGCGGCCGGCGGCTCGGTGAGCCTGGGCCGTATCTCGGTGACGGGCGACTTCGCGGTGACCACCGACGGCGCTGGAATCAGTCAGACCAGCTGGCTTGCGGTGGGTGGACTGACGCAGGTGAGCGCAGCCGGCCAGACGGTCGCGCTTGCGAATGCAGACAATGATTTTGGTGGTCGTGTGACGGTGGTGGGCGGCGCGGTGAGCGTGGCCGACGCAAATGCGCTCAGCCTGGAGGCGCGCGCAAGCGGCAACCTCACGGTGCGCTCGGGTGGCGAACTCGAGATTGATCCGACCGTGTCGGGTAGCCTCGACATCACCTCGATCGGGGGCTCGGTTGGCTTTGCCCGCATGCTCAGCCTCTCTCCGGGCGCAACGCTACGGATCGATGGCGCGGATGCCGTGCGGTTTGCTGCGGGCATCGCGCTGGGTGGCCCGGCCTATGCCGACCCCATCCGGATTACCTCGGCTCGCACGGGCGGCAGCGTAGTGAGTTTTGCGGCAGGGGTCCTCGCGGGCGACAGCAACAGCTTCGAGCTTGCCGGCATCGGTACGTTCGCACCGCAGATCCGGGTCGAAAACGGCCGTCTGGTTCTGGATGACCTTGCGATTCAGGGCCTCGCGGGGGCGGCGCTCGCGCTGCGCCCGGTGAGCGGGCGCGCGAGCGCACAGCTCGACGTGGCCGACCTTCAGATCCTGAGCGCGACGTCGCTTCAGCTCGATGCGCAGATCCGTGCGGCCACGCTTGCCGCGGCGGCAAACGCTGGTGCGATCGCCCAAGGCGCGGGCGCCTCGCTTCGCGTGAGCGGTGCGGTGGGTCTCACGGCGAGCGGCGACGTCACGATGATCTCTGCGGACAATGTGTTCGGCGGCGCGGTGCGCGCCGAGGGCGCATCGGTTTCGCTACGCGATAGCGATGACCTGGACGTGGTGCTGATCGCACGCGGCGATTCGTCGCTCGCAAGCGGCGGGGCGCTGTCGGTGACGGCAACGGTGACCGGCGCGGGAAGCGACTTGCAGCTCACGTCGACCGGCGCGTCGACGCTTGCAGCGACCAGCATCGCAGGCGCGCTCGCGGTGACCACGGGTGGCGCGGTGACGCAGACCGGTGCGCTCACGGTGGGTGGCACATCAGCGATCAGTGCCGGTAGCGGCGCGGTCACGCTCACGCATGCCGCGAACCGGTTCGATGGCGCGGTATCGGCGACGTCCACGGGTTCGGTGGCGGTGCATGACACGACCGCGCTCACACTCACCGTGACGGGTAGTGCCGATGTACGTCCGAGCACGGGCGGCGACCTCACGCTCACCACAGTCGGTGGTCAGGCGGTCGCGGTCCAGCTTGCGAGTCCCGGGGATGTGCGCATCCAGACCGGTGGTGCGCTGGATCTTCGTGCGCCGATGGCTGCGTCGGGCAGTGATCTCACGGTGGTCGCGGGCGGCGCGGTGGCGCTCACTTCGGCCCAGATCGGTGGAACCCTGACGCTCACCGCGGCCGGTGCGATCACGCAGGGCTCGGAGGCGCTCACGGTGGGCGGTGCCGCCGAGGTCCGGTCCACGGGCGCAGCGGTCACGCTGGCCCACAGTGGCAACGTGTTTGGCGGGTCGGTGAAGCTAGGTGGCGCGTCGGCGCGGATCGTTGACAGCGGGGCGCTCGCGATCGAACTCGATCTGCGCGGGGATACGGTGGTGGAGGCCGCTGGCGAGATCACGCTGAGCGGCTCGGTCACGGGTGAAGGCAGCGATCTGACGGTGACGCCGGCAGCGGGCGCGCGGCTCACGCTGGGCACGACCACGGTGGGCGGCGCGCTCGATGCGCGCAGCGACGGAGCGCTGTCGGCGGGTACGCTCACGGTGGGCGGCGATGCGCGACTCCGTAGTGCGGGCGCGGTCACCCAGAGCGGTGACTGGGCGATCACGGGCGCGACCACCTTGAGTGCGGCCGGGCAGTCGGTGGTGTTGAACCGGGCGGGCAATGATTTTGGCGGACTGGTGAGCATCGAGTCGGCGGCGCTGCAGATTCGCGACCGCAATGCGCTGGGGTTATCGGTGGCTGCGACCGGCGCGGTGAATGCGCGCTCGGGCGGCGTGTTGCAGCTGAGTGGTGCAATCACGGGCGCAGGCAACAGCCTCATTGCTGATACGGCGGGCCTGGAACTGGGCGTGCTGCAGGTGGCGGGCAGTGTGGGCCTCACCAGCACGGGAGCGGTCACGCAGTGGGGTGCGCTCACCGTGGGCGGTGCGCTCACCGTCAGCGCGGCCGGCCAGACGGTTGCGCTGTCTTCAGCGGGTAACCGCCTCGCGGGTGAGGTCAACGTGACCGGCGCCGCCGTCACCGTGCGCGATGCTGACAACGAACTCGCTGTCCGGTTTGACGCGAGCGGGGCCACGCAAATCGAAAGCGCTGGGGCGCTGCGCGTGGTGCGAGGCGTGGGCACAGGTGCGGCGAGCACCACCGCGTTTGTGAGTGAAGGGGCCGTATCACTCGATTCGCTGACGCTCGCGGGCGGGCTTGCGCTCACCGCGAAGGGTGCAGTCACGCAGGCGGGTGAGATGGTGTTGGGTGCGGCCTCGACGATCGATGCGGGCGCCCATGCGATCACGCTCGCGTCGGATGCCAATCGCTTCACGGGCACATTGAAGGCCACGGGTTCAACGATCAGTCTGCGAAGCACGAGCGGCCTCACGCTCGAGGTGTCCGCGAGTGACGATGTCACGGTCAACAGTGGCGGCGCGCTGTCCGTGTCGGGAGCGTTGGTCGGTGCGGGCAGCGATCTGACGCTGACCGGTACGGGTGCGCAGGGCGTGGCGCTTGGTGCGCTCACGCTGGGCGGCGCGCTGGCCGTCAATGCGTCAGGGCCCGTCACGCAGACCGTGGGCGGCGTGCTCAAGGTTGGCGCCACCGCCACGATTGACGCGGGCGAGGGCGCAGTGACGCTGACAGCCGCCGGTAATGATCTGGCTGGCCCGGTGAAACTGATCGGCAGCCGGATCGAGGTTGAGTCGACGAAGTCCCTGTCGGTCGATGTCGAGGCGAGCGAGGATGTGCGTATCCAGAGCGCGGCCAGCCTGACGGTCGCCCGTGCGGTCGTGGCGGGCGCGGCAAGCGACCTGCGGCTCGCGAGCGCAGGCGCGCTCACGCTGGGACCGATCTCGGTGGGTGATGGGCTGATGTTGACGGCAGGTGGCGCGGTCACGCAGACCGACGCGCTCACAGTGACGGGTGCGATCGACATCTCAGCGGCTGGGCAGTCCGTCGTGCTCGATCAGGCTGCTAATGACTTTGGTGGCCTGCTGAAACTGGTGGCGGGCGAGGCGCGGGTGCGCGATGCCAATTCGCTTCGGATCAATCTAACAACCACTGCTGACGCCATCATTGAGGCGGCCGGTGCGCTCAATGCGGGTGGCTCGCTCTCCGGAAGCAGCACAGATCTCACGTTGCGCGCCACGGGTGCCGGCACGCTCGCGGTCGATCAGCTGGTGGTGGCCGGTTCGCTCTCGCTCTCCAGTGCGGCCGCCGCCTCGCTCGGTGCCGTCACAGTCGGCGGCGACCTGCAGGTGACTTCCGCAGGTGAACTGGCGCAGACCGGCGCGGTGCGTGTGACCGGCCAAAGCACCTTTGCTGCAGGCTCGGGCGTCATTTCGATCACGCAGGCGAGCGGTACTTTGGGCGGCGGCGCAAGCTTTGCGGGTAGCACGATGCAGGTTGCGGGCGCGGTGCAGTTGTCGGCCGGACCATCGGCCGCCTTCGACGGTGATGCGGTGCGGGTACAGACGCCCGTACGCGGCAGTAGCGCAGGCAACGATGCGCTCACGCTATCAGCGGCAGGCGGTTCTATCGTCTTCGAGCAGTCGATTGG
>CAIPNM010000369.1 GCA_903866395.1 uncultured bacterium | reverse complement strand
ACGGCGGTGGCAGCGGCGAACTCAACCTAACCGAACTTGCCGACGACGATCTGCTGCGCCTCGTACGCCTTGACCTGCACACCGCCAGCGCCGAGACCTAACCAATGCATTACCAGTGGGCATCCTACGTCCCCGTCGCGGAGCGCCGCCGCAAGGCCGCGACCGAGATGGCCAAGCTGGCCAAGAAGGGCCAGACCATCTCGCCGGTGCGGATCGAGGGTCGTGCCATCGCCACCACGGTGTGGGGCAAGGCGTGGTGCGCCAACCTCGAAGCCTACAGCGACTACGCCAACCGCCTGCCGCGTGGCCGCACCTACGTGCGCAACGGCTCAGTGGTCGATCTGCAGATCGCGCCCGGCCGGATCGAGGCCAGGGTCAGCGGCTCGTCGATCTACCGCGCCACCGTCACGGTGACGGCGCTGCCGAAACTGCGCTGGGAGATGCTGGTCGCCGACTGCGCCGGCGGTATCGACTCGCTGGTCGAACTGCTCCAGGGCCGCTTCTCCAAGGGCGTCATGGAGCGTCTCTGCCGGCAGGGAGACGGCCTCTTCCCCACGCCCAAGGAGATCAATCTCGACTGCAGCTGCCCGGATGGTGCCTACATGTGCAAGCACGTCGCGGCGGTCCTCTACGGCGTCGGTGACCGGCTCGATCATCAGCCGGAGCTGCTGTTCACCCTGCGCCGGGTTGCGGCCACCGATCTGCTGGCCAAGGCCGGGGCAGGCCTCGCGACGAACGCCACCGCGCCGTCAGCCGACCGGACACTGGCGGCCGACGATGTCGGAGCGTTGTTCGGTTTGGAGATGGATCAGCCTGAGCCGGAACCGTTCAAACCACCGGTGCCAGTGGCGCGTGCGAAGCCCAAGCCGGCCAGGACGCCCCGCGATCCCGCCAGCCGTCTCCTGGGCGTGCTGCGCAAGCGCGGCTCATTCGACAATGCCGCGGCCCGCGAGGCCACCGGCCTGGATGCCGTGTCTGTGCGTCCGTTGCTGCAGCGCCTGGTTGCCGAAGGGCATGCCCGCATCGTCGGGCAGAAGCGCGGCACCCGCTACGTTGCGACCTGATCAGGCGCACAAGGGCGTCCGGGTACCTCCGGTCAGTCGCTGCGCTCCAGATGCTCCAGCCAGCAACATCACCCAGCTCCTCGACCGGTTGGAGCACCGCATCGGCACCTTGACGACGCTGCCCGGGCGCGGGCGGCAGGATTCCTTCCGATGCTTCGGTTCAGCCTGTGCGTACTCACGCAGCCGTACCTCACTGACCTTGTCGGACTCGATCCGGCGCACCTGACGATCGGGATGCCGAGGCGGCGGGCCACTTCATGCTCGGATTCGGCGCGGATGAGTTCCAGCCACGCCGTTTCGCTAACCGAAGGTCTGGGGGCCATCTGTACTGAGCTCGTTCCGTGCCGATTTTTTTAAGTCATTGTCAAAAGTGAAACTCAGTTTTTTATGTCGATTCTTGAGCCCTCCAGTAGCTCAGATTGCCACTTGTACGAATCCATCAGAGATTCGCACCAGATAGGTCGGCAGGCAGACCCCGGCGTCATCCAGGCAGCGACCGTTGCGCAGGTCGAAGCCCTGCTTGTAGATCGGCGAGGCGATCTTGGGCACGCCGTTGACGAAGATGATGTT
>CAIPNM010000368.1 GCA_903866395.1 uncultured bacterium | reverse complement strand
GCGCTGAAAAACGCCGAACAGGTGACCCTTGCGCGACAACTCATTGAAGGGCTGGGGCTGTCTGTCGCCTCGCCCGACGATGCCCGTCAGATGCTGCAACTGAAGGGCAAGTCAGGCGTCGCCATCTGAGCGCGCAGCCCCGCAGCGCTTTCGCTGTGGGGCTTGCCTGCAGTGACGTCAGGCCTTGCCGTGCTTGGCGATTAAGGCCTTGGCGGTCTCAAGCAGCTTCTTGCCATCCACGCCGCGTTTGCTGATATCGGCCACCCATTCGTCGTCAACCTGGCTCGAGCGCTTCACAAATTCCGCGGCATCCGCCTCGGTGATCTGATAGATGGTGTTGCCGCGGTCTGCTGCGGATTTCCGCCCAGGAACATCGTTTTCCTGCTGAATTCGACCAAGCCAGGCCGAGGTGTTGATGCCGGAGTTGTCGTCAATCACCTTCTTCAGATCAGGCGGCAGCGACTGATACTTGGCTGGGTTCATCGCCATGACAAACGTGGCCGTATAAAGCGCGGCTGCATTCGACGGGAACTCGCTGTGAAACCGTGTGAGCTCGTGCACTCGCACCGACGGGACCACCTCCCAGGGAATAGCGCAACCATTGATGGTGCCCTTGCTGAGCGCATCGGGGATCGCGGGTAGCGGCATCCCGACCGGTGTAGCGCCGAGCGATGCCAGCAGCTTGGTGATCTGCCGGGTCGCGCCCCGAATCTTGAGCCCACGCAGATCCGCAGGGGTGCGGATCTGTCGCTCGGTAGTATGAAACATGCCGGGCCCATGAACATGAAGCGCGATCAGCTTCACTTCCTTGAACTCATCGGGCGTCATGGTGTGAACATAGTCCCAGTACGCTTTCGACGTGGCCTCGGCGTTGTTCATCATGAACGGCAGTTCGAAGACCTCGACCCGCGGGAAACGCCCTGCGGTCCAGCCAGGCAGGGTCCAGACCACATCGACCACGCCATCCCGAACCTGATCGTAGAGTTGCCCAGGCGCACCACCCAACTGCATGGCGGGGTAAGCCTCGAACTTGATGCGCCCGCCCGACTCTTTCTCCACCTTCTCCATCCAGGGCTTATGCATGGTGAGAAACACAGCGGACTGTGGCGCCATGAAGGTGTGGAACTTGAGCGTGATCGGCTGTTGGGCTCGAACATGAATCGCGGGCGCGCCCGCTGCAAGCACCGCGGCCGAGGCCTTGAGGATCGAACGACGATCATTCATCACGTGTCTCCTTGTTGGTTCATCCGACGAACTTCACCAGCCACAACGATAACCCGGGGAAAAATAACAGCAGCAGGGTACGAATCACGTCACTCGCGAGAAACGGCATCACCCCGCGATAGCTCTCGCCGATTGGAACCTGACCGCCTCGACCCTTAACGATACCGTTCACCACGTAAACATTGAGTCCGACCGGTGGTGCAAGCAGCCCGAATCCGACCGTCATCAGCACCATGACGCCAAACCAAATTGCCGTGTACTCGCGGCTGAGTCCGAAGTCGAGGCTCGTGACGAGCGGGAAGAATATCGGGATGGTGAGGAGAATCATGGAGAGCTCGTCCATGACCGCCCCCAACACCACGTAAAACAACAGGATGGCCGCCACCACCGCCACCGGTGAAAGCCCCCAACCGCCGACCACTTTCGCGAGTTGGGCAGGAACCTGGGTGAGCGCAAGCGCTGCATTCATCAGGTCGGCGCCGAGAAAAATCAGAAAAATCATCGCTGCGCTTTCCGCGGTCTGATAGAAGCACTCTGCAAATTGGCGTAGCGTCATTTCTCCACGAGCAACGGCTGCGAGGAACGTCGCGAAGGCGCCCACGGCCGCGCCTTCGGTCGGCGTGAAAACCCCTCCATAGATCCCACCGAATACGATCAGGAAAATCAAGGCGATCGGGCCGATGCCCTTTGCCGCAACCAAGGGGTCGACGCTGGCAACCTGGTCATTCGCAGGTGCGTGGCCGGGAACGAAGCGCACATAGAAACCGATCGCGATCATGTAGCCCAGCATTGCGATGATGCCGGGCACCAAGGCCGCTGCAAACAGCTTGGCGATGTTCTGCTCGGTCAGGATGGCGTAGATCACCAGGGGAACCGAGGGAGGAATCAGAATACCGAGCGTGCCGCCCGCAGCCAGTGTTCCCGTTGCAAGGCGACCCGAATAACCGTGGCGCCGCATCTCGTCATAGGCGACATGGGTAATGGTTGCCGCAGTGGCTACCGATGATCCACAGATCGCTCCAAAGCCGGCACTGGCCAGCACCGCACCCATGGCGAGCCCGCCTCGCAGACGACCCATCACCCCTGCAGCAAATTCGAACAACGCCTTGCTGATCCCCCCCTGCGTGGCGAAGTGCCCCATCAGGATGAAAAGGGGAATCACCGACAGGTCATAGCTCGCAAATCGAGAGAAGGCCTGGCCGTTAAGGAAATTTGCCAGGGGTAACCAACCCGCCTGCATCACATAGCCGACCGCGCCGGCAGCGAACATGGTGATGGCGATCGGGACCCGTATTGCCATCAGCGCGAGCATGATCGCGAAAATGAGGACTGCGAGTCCGATCGGCGTCACGCGACATCCTTCGCGGGTTCGGGATGCTCGGCCGCGCCATCCAACCGACCGAAGCCGACGAGCCCCTGAGCCAGCGCAATCAAGGTCGTGAGCGCGAGCGCCGGCACCATCAGGAGATAAACCACCCACTCGGGAAAGCCCAGCATCATCGAACCGGACCCGGTGTTCCACGCATTGAGCCCGCCCAGCGTCGTGCGCCAGGTCATGAGCGCCATCACCAAACCTAGGAGCAACGCGCCGAACCGATCCATAGCGTCACGACTGCGCGGCGACGCCCTCACCGTAAAGAAGTCCACGATGATGTTGCCCCGGCGAAGCTGACACCAAGGCATGAAAAGCGCAACCGCTGCGCCCGCCGCAAATCCAGCCAGCTCAAAGTCACCATTGATCGCCGACCCGAACACGCTTCGACCCATGACACTGGTGACGGTGAGCGCAGTGATACAAACAAGCAGCACCCCCGCGAGAATCGCGCAAGCTCTGGCGAGTTGTGACAGGGCTCTCATTGCGCCGGTCGTCAGATGCTGAGCGTGCCGACGCTCGCGCCGCCGCAGACATAAAGCGTCTGGCCGGTGACGAACCCCGCTTCGTCATCAACGAAAAATTCGACTGCGCGCGCGACATCGCCCGCCTCACCCAGCCGTTTCACCGGGATCGAGGCGGCGATTGCGAGCTCGCGTGCGCTTCCCGGTTCGACCACTGCATGAAACATTTCAGTTCGGATCGGCCCGGGGGCGATCGCATTCACGGTGATGCCGTCGGCTGCGAGTTCGAGTGCCCAGGTTCGTGCGAGCCCGAGGAGCGCCGCCTTGGTGGCGGAGTAATGCGTGCGGCCCGGCAGGCCCAACGCAGCGCGCGATGAGATCAGCACAATGCGGCCAAGCCCGCGTGCACGCATGGCAGGTAGCACCGCCTGACCAAGCGTGATAGCGGCCCCGACGTGTAGTTCGGTGAGTTCGTCAAACTGCTCGACGCGCACGTTCTCAAGCCGCGACTCGCGCACGACACCTGCGTTATGCACGAAGATTCCAATATCGGCGCGCGCCGAAATCTGAGTGGCGAGCCGCGCGGTGGCCTCACGCTGGCTCAGATCGACCACCTTGCTTTGAAGCGACGGATGATCGATCGGACACGGTGCCAGCGCAACCGACACGACCGGATGGCCACGCGCGAGCAGCCGCCTTACCACCTCCAGCCCGATACCGGTGCTGCCCCCCGTGACCAGCGCAGCCGCGCGCGCGC
>CAIPNM010000367.1 GCA_903866395.1 uncultured bacterium | reverse complement strand
GGGCAACGAGGACTCGCCCGTCACTCGTCCAGCCCGATATCGACCGCTGGTGCACTCTGGGTGATCTTGCTGGTCGAAATGTAGTCGACGCCGGTCATGGCGATTGCGCGGATGGTGTCGATCCGGATGCCCCCAGAGGCCTCGATCTTGGCGCGACCGGCCACGATACGGACCGCCTCGGGCATCTGTGCCACGGGCATGTTGTCGAGCATGATCACGTCTGCGCCGGCGTCGGCCGCTTCGCGAACCTGCTCCAGTCGGTCGCATTCCACCTCGATCTTGGTGAGAATCGGAAGCTTTTGCCGGGCGCGCTTGACCGCGCTGGTGATGCTGCCCGCAACCGCAATGTGGTTGTCCTTCAGCATGACGCCGTTATCGAGGCCGAGCCGGTGGTTGACGCCGCCGCCGCACACCACCGCATGCTTTTCCAGCATGCGCAGTCCCGGGGTGGTCTTGCGGGTGTCGATCAGGCAGGCGCTGCTGCCCTCGATCTCGGCCCGATAGCGGGCGGTTTCAGTGGCGATGCCGCACATCCGCTGCAGGATGTTGAGCGTGGGCCGCTCGGCGGTCACGATGCTCCTCGCCGACCCCGATACGGTGAGAAGCCGCGTGCCTTTGTCCACCCGCACACCGTCTTTCACCAGCGCCGTGACCGACAGGGTGGGGTCGTAGCGCTGGAAGATGCGCTGCGCGATGCCGATGCCCGCGATCACCATCGGCTCCCGGGCATTCATATGGAAGGTGGCCTGCGCGTCTTCATCGATCATGAGTTGTGCGGTGAGGTCGCAGTAGCCAATGTCTTCGGTGAGCCAGAGATCGATCAGCCGGTCGACCTGGAAGATGTCGTACATGAGAGCTCCGTGAGGAAGTGAAAAAGTCAGGAACGAGAGGGGGAGGCCGCAGCGCCCGGTCCGCCGCCTTGCCGGCTACGGCGATACCGCCAGCCGATCCAGGCGATCGCTGCAATGGCGGCCAGCAGATTGAGCGCGGCCGAGGGCATGAACATGAGAATCGCAAGAACGCCGAAAGCTAAGCGCGCAGGCATCCCGAGCGTACCGAACGCGTAGTCCTCGAAAGCGATCGTCATGACGATCGACCCCAGCGCGGTGGCGAGACAGACCCCGATGACATCGAGCACGGCGCCCTCGAGGAGGAGCTCAGGGCGCGCGACGAACACCACTGGCACCACGAAGGCCACTGCGGCAATCCGGCAGGCCAGAAATCCGATCGGCATCGGGTTGGCCTTTGCAATGGAGGCGGCCGCAAAGGCAGCGACCGCAACCGGCGGCGTGATGGCCGACACCGCCGCGTAGTAGACGACCAGCAGGTGCGAGGCCATGGTGGACAGGCCCAACGAGATGAGCGCGGGCGCTGCGAGCACCGCCGAGAGCGCATAGACCGCTGGTACCGGCATCCCCATTCCCAGCACGACGATCACCGTGATTGCGGTGAACACCGTGAGCGCAAAGTTGCCCGAGGCAAGAAGGAACAGCCCGGAGCTGATCTTGCCGCTTAGATCGGTCATGGAGAGGGTGCCAATCACGAGCCCGGCGACCGCGCAGGCCACCCCCACCGTGATCATGCGTTGCATGCCTTCGATCAGGGCCTGACCCAGCCGTTTTGGCAGGTCCGAAAGCGGCCGGCAGCGGAGCAAGATCACCGGAACCAGCGCCGCGCAGGCAACCGCCCCTGCGAACGCCGGCCGGTTGAGCGCAAGCACCGCCCACGCGATGGTGACCAGGGGAATGAGATAGATCCAGTCGCGCCGCAGTACCGCGCCCACCTTCGGAAGGTCGGCCTGCTCGAGTGGCGCGAGGCCAGCGCGGTGCGCCTGCAGCGTCACCGCGAGGTAGACGCAGAGGTAATAGAGCAGCCCGGGGATGATTGCCACCAGCGCGATATCGCCATAGGGAATGCCGGTGAAGTCAGACATCATGAAGGCGGCTGATCCCATCACTGGCGGCAGAATCGCCCCGCCCGTTGAAGCGGCTGCTTCAATCGCACCCGCTCGCACGCGTGTGAATCCGGTGCGAATCATGAGTGGAATGGTGAAAGATCCGGTGGTCACCACGTCGGCTGTGGGCGAGCCCGAGATTGAGCCATAGAGGCCCGACGAGAGCACTGCCACCTTGGCCGGGCCGCCCACCTGACGGCCCACCAGGGCGTTGGACAAGTCGTGAAAGAAGTCGCCCCCGCCGAAGCGGTCAAGGAGCGCGCCGAACAGCACAAAAATGAACACCAGATAAGCCGCCACCTCCAGCGCCGGTCCGTAGAGGCCGTTGTTGGTGAAGACCAGCTGGTCGATCATTTCGGGCATGCTCATGCCCCGGTGAGAGAACGCGCCGGTGAGCTTGTCGCCAAGCGCCGCATAGCCCAGGAAAAGGCCCACCAGCAGCACCAGCACGATGCCGATCGTGCGGCGCGTGGCCTCGAGCACCAATGCGATGAGTACGATAGAGACCGCCACGTCGGCGGTGCTGAGCGGATCGAGCACAGGCAGCCGATCCTTGTGCACATCGTGCATCAGCACGAAATAGGCACAGCATCCGAGCGATACCAACGCGAGCAGCCAGCCGCTCCAGGTCTCGGTGGTCGGTCGCCGGGCGTTACCGGTGGTGTGCAGAAACGCGAGTGACAGGACCCCGCCCAGAAAGAGATAGAGACCGATCGCCTCATCGATGTAGACGCCGGCTGCGACCGCGATGAAGGTGACCGCAAGACCGAAACACAGCACGGCGCTCAGAATGCGGCCAATGGGCCCGAGCGCGCGCGAGCGCCCCGAGCCGATCCAGTCGAGCCATGTCATCGGGGGATTCCGTTGAGGGTGGGCCAGATT
>CAIPNM010000366.1 GCA_903866395.1 uncultured bacterium | reverse complement strand
GGCGTATGCGGACTGATGAATGTGCAGTTCGCTATTCAGCGCAGCGACAATGGGTCGGGCGACGGCACGGTGTTTGTGCTCGAGGTTAATCCGCGCGCCTCGCGCACGGTCCCTTATGTCTCCAAGGCTACCGGTATGCAGCTCGCCAAGATTGCGGCGCGGTGCATGGTCGGCCGTAGCCTTGCAGCCCAGAATGTGCGTGACGAGGTGACGCCTCGTTACTACTCGGTCAAGGAAGCGGTGTTTCCGTTCGTGAAATTCCCGGGCGTCGACACCATCCTCGGCCCCGAGATGAAGTCCACAGGCGAAGTGATGGGGGTGGGCCACACCTTTGGCGAGGCGTTCGTCAAATCGCAACTGGGTGCGGGCGTTAAACTTCCCAAAGGCGGAACCGCGTTTGTGTCGGTGCGCAATGGTGACAAGCCCCGCGCAGTGGAGGTGGCTCGCGGGCTGCACGAGCTGGGCTTTACGCTGGTCGCCACCCGCGGTACGGCGGCAGCGATCGCGGCGGCGGGCATTCCCGTATCCGCGGTGAACAAGGTCCAGGAGGGTCGGCCGCATGTCGTCGACATGTTGAAAAACGGCGAGGTTGCGCTGGTGATCAACACGGTCGAAGAAAAGCGCGGGGCGATTGCTGATTCACGGTCTATCCGCACCACTGCGCTTGCCCAGCGCGTGAGCTACTACACCACCATCGCTGGCGCCAGCGCGGCAGTGGAGGGCATGCGCCATCTGCGTGATCTCGACGTCTACAGCCTGCAGTCGCTGCACGCGGCGCTGGCTGGTTAAACGCATCCGCGCCGTCGATGGCGCGGGCGGAGTGCGATACAGTTATGACCGAACTCGGACCGTGCGTTGCTCGCCCGGTCCGTGATGTTTTCTCCGAAGGTATTCCATGCCCACGATTCCACTGACTGTACGCGGCGCTGAACTGCTGCGAGAAGAACTGCAACGACTCAAGCATGTTGAGCGGCCGGCCGTCATCACGGCCATCGCCGAGGCGCGAGCCCAGGGCGACTTGTCTGAGAACGCCGAATACGACGCAGCGCGCGAGCGTCAAGCGTTTGTTGAAGGGCGGATTGCGGAAATCGAGTCCAAGCTCTCGAATGCCCAGATCATCGAACCGCGGTTGGTCGACGCCGACGGCCGCGTGGTGTTTGGCGCCACGGTTGACCTGGAAGATGTCGAGTCCGGGGATAAGGTCACCTATCAGATCGTGGGTGACGATGAAGCCGACATCCGATCCGGAAAGATTTCGGTGTCGAGCCCGATTGCCCGTGCGCTGATCAGTCGCAGTGCGGGGGATATGGCGCGTGTGGCAGCCCCTGGCGGTACTCGCGAATACGAAATTCTCGACGTGCGGTACGAGTAGACCCCTCCCGCCCGACGCCTGCTCAATTCGGCTGGCCAGACTCACCGCCACCCAGCTACCGCCCCGGCCTCAGGCCACGGCGGTTAGTTTCGCTTTGGAAGGGGCGTCTGACTAGCCTGCCTGACTAACGCTTGCGCGGCGGAGCCCGCCGGCTCGGAGCTTTGGTCGCAGCGGTGCGCGACGGCCCGGAACGGCCAGGACCGGATCGAGACGATCCTGAACGCTCTGACCCAGCGCGGGCGCCAGTCGGACGAGACGGGAACCCCGTCCCGGACTGGCGAGGCCCGCGCTCGCCTGACGACGTACGGGAACCCGAAGGTCGACCAGGTCCTGCTCCGGTGCTGGATCGCGCTGGGCGGGCGCTACCGTCACGCGTCGGTCGACCACCGGTCGGTCGATCGCCCTCCGATCTGAACGAACCCCTGTCGCCAGAGTCGCTACGACGCGGCCCGAACCCGCCACCGCCCGTCGGACGGCCGCCAGGGGAGCGAAATCCACCTCCATCGCCAGATCGCGGGCCGCTCGGCCGAGGCGAACGACCACCCTCTGAATTGGCAAAGCCGCCGCGCGACTGACCTGCGCCCCCCGGGGAACGCTCCTCGCCTCTTGACCAGCCTGAACCGCCAGCGGGCGTAAACCCACCCGAGCGCGAGCCACCAGAGCGGGAAGAGGTGCCCGAACGGGAAGCGCCACCCGCGCGAGGCGCGCTGCCCGAACTGCCCGCCCGGGCGCCGCTGGCAGCTTTGGCCGGGCGGCCCGAGGGTTTGCGCTTGGTGACGGCTCGTCGCGCAGGTTTGCCGTCGGCCTCAGGTCGGGCCGCCGCACGGCGCGCAGCCTCTTTCTTCGGCACAAAGCCCTCGTCCTTGGAGGTGACCGGCAGCGGACGCCAGACCACGAGCAGCTTGCCGATGATCTGCACCGGCGCGCATCCGAGGGCGCTGCAGAGGGCCTCCATGATCGGTCGGCGAACCTCGCGGTCGTCGCCGAGAACCCTGATCTTGATCAATTGATGCGCGTTCAGTGCCCGATCGGTCTCGGCAATGACCGCAGGGGTGAGGCCCGAATCACCGATCATCACCACCGGGTCAATATGATGGGCGTCGGCGCGTAACGCACGCCGCGCGGTTGAATTTAGAGGAGGAATAGCCCGCGCGGCCGAGGCCTCAGTGAGATCTGGCAGGTCCGTTTCCGGGAGGGCAGCAGGAGCAGTGCGTGACGAACGAGTCGCGTTCATTGAAGATCCGGCGATAATGATCGTCCGCATCCTACTGGCTACATGAACAAGCGCAAAGTCAACCGTGCCTGGCTTGCCCGGCATATGAACGATCCCTACGTGAAGCTCGCGCAGAAGCACGGCTATCGCTCGCGTGCCGCCTTCAAGCTCACTGAGATCGACGCGAAGGACAAGCTGATCCGCCGTGGCATCACCGTGGTCGACCTCGGCAGTACGCCTGGCGCCTGGAGCCAGGTATTACGTGAGCGATTGGCCCGACCGGCGGGCGCCGGGCTCGACGGCCGGATCATCGCGCTTGATCTGCTTCCCATGGAGCCGGTGGCGGGCGTCGAGTTCATCCAAGGGGATATTCGTGAGGACGAAACCCTTGAACGCCTTCGCGAAGCCCTGTCTGGTACCAAGGTTGACCTTGTGGTTTCCGATATGGCCCCCAACTTGAGCGGAGTGGCGTCAGCCGACGCCGCGCGGATGAGCGACCTGATTGAACTCGCCCTTGAATTCTCTGCCGAACACCTTCGCCCCGAGGGGGCGCTGCTCGCCAAATGCTTCCACGGTAGCGGCTACAGCCAGGTCGTGGAGCGATTCAAGTCCGTATTTCGCAAGGTTTCACCCAGAAAACCCGACTCCTCGCGTGACGAATCCGCTGAAACCTACCTGGTTGGTCGAGCACTCCGAGTCGGATCGGAATAAAATTCAACTTGAGGCAAGGCGTCCCAATCGTTTTGGTTCTGCGTTGAAACCTCGGCATTTTTCGCAGCATCCGCAGTTTCCTGTGGGAGTTCATCAGTGAACAACATGTTTTCGAAGGCGGCGGTCTGGCTCGTCATTGCGCTGGTCCTGTTCACCGTCTTCAAGCAGTTCGATACGCGTCAGGGTCGGGGTGGGGACATGCCCTACTCGCAGTTCATGTCCGAGGCGCGAGAGGGCCGCATTGACAGCGTTCACGTCGATGGCCGAACGCTACGGGTCCGTTCGCGTGATGGCCGCACCTTCACAGTCTTCTCGCCCAGCGACATCTGGATGGTGGGCGACCTCATGAAGTTCGGCGTTCAGGTGAATGCCAAACCCGAGGAAGAACAGTCGCTGCTGCTGAACATCTTCGTCTCCTGGTTCCCCATGCTGCTCCTGATCGGCGTGTGGGTCTTCTTCATGCGCCAGATGCAGGGCGGCGGACGAGGCGGCGCGTTCTCGTTCGGTAAGTCGCGTGCCCGCATGCTGGATGAAGGCAATAACAGCATCACCTTTGCCGACGTCGCCGGCTGCGACGAAGCCAAGGAAGAAGTCCAGGAACTGGTCGAGTTTCTGCGTGACCCCAGCAAGTTCCAGAAGTTGGGTGGCCGCATCCCCCGAGGGGTGCTGATGGTTGGCTCGCCTGGCACCGGTAAAACCCTGCTCGCCAAGGCCATTGCCGGCGAAGCCAAGGTGCCTTTCTTCTCCATCTCCGGCTCCGATTTCGTCGAAATGTTCGTGGGTGTGGGCGCGGCACGCGTTCGCGACATGTTTGAAAACGCGAAGAAGCACGCGCCCTGCATCCTGTTCATTGACGAGATCGACGCTGTCGGTCGCCAGCGTGGCGCTGGCCTGGGCGGCGGCAACGACGAACGCGAACAAACCCTCAATCAGCTGCTGGTGGAAATGGACGGTTTCGAAACCGGCCAGGGCATCATCGTGATCGCCGCCACCAACCGCCCTGACGTGCTCGACCCAGCGCTGCTCCGCCCGGGCCGCTTTGACCGCCAGGTGGTGGTGCCATTGCCCGATATCCGGGGCCGAGAGCAAATCCTGAACGTGCACATGCGCAAGGTGCCTATCGGGCAGGATGTTCGCGCTGATCTGCTCGCTCGCGGTACGCCCGGTTTTTCAGGCGCTGATCTCGCCAACCTGGTAAACGAAGCCGCGCTCTTTGCCGCCCGGCGCAGTGCCCGGGTCGTTGAGATGATCGACTTCGAACGCGCCAAGGACAAGATCCTGATGGGCGCTGAGCGCCGCTCTATCGTCATGCCTGAGGAAGAGCGCCGCAACACGGCCTACCATGAGTCAGGTCATGCCGTGGTGGCGCGCATGCTGCCCAAGACCGATCCGGTTCACAAGGTCACCATCATTCCGCGCGGTCGTGCGCTGGGCGTCACCATGCAGTTGCCGGTTGAAGACCGCTACAGCATGGATCGCGACCGCATGCTGAACACCGTCGCAGTGCTGTTTGGCGGGCGAATTGCCGAAGAGATCTTCATGCACCAAATGACGACCGGTGCTTCAAACGACTTCGAGCGTGCCACGTCAATCGCCCGCGACATGGTCACCCGTTATGGCATGAGCGATGTGCTGGGCCCCATGGTCTACGCGGAAAACGAAGGCGAGATCTTCCTCGGCCGCTCGATCACCAAGACCACCAACATGTCTGAAGAGACGATGCGCAAAGTCGATTCCGAGATTCGCCGGATCATCGACGAGCAGTATGCGGTGGCGCGCAACATCCTCGACACCAATCGCGACAAAGTCGAAGCCATGGCCAAGGCGCTACTCGATTGGGAAACGATTGACGCCGATCAGATCGACGACATCATCTCGGGTCGGCCGCCACGGCCGCCGAAGCCGGGCGGGTCGACCGGTAGCAGTGCGGGGGGTGCGGGCACCCCGGCCAGCCAGCCCAGCGCCTCGTCAGGGTCGCCCTCGGCTGAACCGGCAGCCTAAACGGGCCTTGTGCCCGTCAGCTGATCGCCATGCATCCGGAGCCGGCCGACAGGGCCTCTGAGTGGGTCTGCGGCCGCTTCCGGATGAGTCTCGAGCGGCCGCTCGTGATGGGAATCGTCAACATCACACCCGATTCCTTTTCCGAGCGGCTCGATCGCACCGATCCCGTTGAGGCGATCGAATGGGCCGAGCGGTTAGTCGCCGAGGGGGCTGATCTGCTTGACATTGGCGGCGAGTCCACCCGGCCTGGGGCGCCTCGAGTGGATGCATCGCTCGAACTCGACCGCATCCTCCCTGTTCTGGAAGCCATGCGGGGCCGGGGCATTCCTATTTCAGTCGATACCCGAAAGCCCGAAGTCATGCGGGTGGCCCTCGCGCACGGTGCCGACATCATCAATGACATTGGCGGTTTGACTGCGCCGGGCGCGGTCGAGGCGGTGGCGGCGACGAACTGCGGCGTGTGCATCATGCACATGCAGGGTGATCCGGCCACCATGCAGGACGCTCCGCAGTATCACGATGTCGTGGGCCAGGTGTCTGAATTTCTCGTCGAGCGGCGCGCAACATTGGAAGCCGCTGGCGTGTCCCGGGCGCGCATGATGTTTGATCCGGGTATCGGGTTTGGAAAATCGCTTGGCCATAATCTCACCTTGCTCCGTGCGCTACCGGCCCTGGGAAAGGTAGGACCCATGTTGGTGGGCCTGTCGCGAAAGTCGTTCATTGGACGTCTGACGGGGCGTGACGTGGGCGAACGGCTGCCGGGTAGTCTGGCGGCGCTGCTTGCAGCGGTACAGGACGGGGCCGCGGTGGTGCGGGTTCATGATGTGGCGGCAACGCGTGATGCCCTCAAGGTGTGGCATGCGCTGACAGCGGAGGCCTGGGATGGGGCGTAAGTTTTTCGGTACCGACGGGGTTCGAGGGCGAGTCGGCGAGGCGCCGATTACGCCCGATTTCGTGATGCGGTTGGGCTATGCGGCGGGTCGGGTGCTGGCCGGTGCGGGCATCGCCGATCGTTCGCCCGCCACCAACTCGGTTGCCCTCGGGGGGCGCGCGAGCACGCGGCCCGCGGTCATCATCGGAAAAGACACCCGCATCTCGGGTTACATGCTGGAGGCCTCGCTCGAAGCCGGATTGTCGGCCGCGGGGGTGGATGTGCTCCTGTGCGGGCCGCTTCCCACGCCGGCTGTGGCGTATCTCACGCGAGCGCTCCGCTTGTCGGCTGGCATTGTGATCAGCGCCTCGCACAATCCCTTTGATGACAACGGCATCAAGTTCTTTTCGGCCGATGGCGACAAGCTGCCTGACTCAGTCGAATCAGCGATCGAAGCTGAGCTCGAACGACCCATCGGATGTGTGGTCTCCTCCGCCCTGGGGCGCGCGCGGCGCGTGAATGATGCGGCCGGCCGCTATATCGAATTCTGCAAGCGCACCTTTCCTGCAAACCTCGATCTCAAGGGCTTGCGGATGGTGGTTGACTGCGCAAATGGCGCCGCTTATCAGACGGCGCCCCATGTGTTTCACGAGTTAGGTGCCGACGTCATCACCATAGGTGCCTCACCCAATGGCTTGAACATCAACGACCAGCTGGGTGCCACGCATCCGGCAGCGCTTCAGGCGGCTGTGCGCGAGCATGGTGCAGCGATCGGCGTGGCGGTGGATGGCGATGCCGACCGCGTGGTGATGGTCGATGGCGACGGGCGGATCTTTAACGGCGACGAGTTGCTCTATCTGATCGTGCGCGAACGCCTGCACAACGGCCCGGTGGCGGGGGCGGTCGGTACGCTCATGTCCAACCTCGGGCTTGAGCAGGCGCTCGGCCGGCTGGGTGTGGGGTTTGCCCGCGCGAAGGTGGGTGATCGGTATGTGCTCGAAATGCTTCGCGAGCGCGGTTGGCTGTATGGCGGGGAGAGTTCGGGCCATTTGCTCTGCCTTGATCATCACAGCACGGGCGATGCCACCATCAGCGCCTTGCAGGTACTGGCGGCGGTACAGCGCACCGGGCAATCGCTCGGCGAACTGGCTGAAGGCCTGCAGATGATGCCTCAGACGCTCATCAATGTTCGCATCGAGCGTGGCTTTAACTGGCAGACGCATGAGCCGCTCAGTCGCGTCCGTGCCGAGGTGGAGCGTGAGCTCGCGGATCAGGGCCGTATTCTGATCCGTGCTTCAGGTACCGAGCCGCTGGTGCGGGTCATGGTGGAAGCCAGGTCGGCGCACCTTGCCGAGCAGGCTGCGCAGCAGCTTGCCAGATCGCTCAGAGCGGCTTGACCGCGCGAAACAGCGTCCAGGGAAAGCGCCAGTAGGGCCAATCCGGACGCGTGGCGCCCTCGGTCTCGGCAAAGGGTTCGATCGCAATATCAACGAACCCGGCCTCGCGGAGCGCTTCATGCATGTCCACCCGGTTGAACGCGGGCATGAAGCCCTCGTTGTTGCGCACGGCATGGCCGTCCAGAAGGAACTCCATCCAGCGGCCGCGCGGGCGGAAATCAAGGTGCATCACCTCGCCGCCTGGCTCGAGCAGCCGGAATGATTCGCGCAGCACCCGTTGGATGTCCTCAACGGGCAGCTCGTGCAGCAGCTGGGTGGAGGTGACGAGATCGAAACTGCCATCGGCGTAACCGGATCGCAGGGCGTCGCGCTGGGCAAATCGCGTGTTGGTGAGTGTCGTGTCGGCAAGCGTGGCGGCAGCCAACCGCAGGCAGGGCGCTGACAGGTCAATGCCGATCACCCGCGCCTCAGGTAGTCGCGCTGCGATAGGCAGGGTGCATTTGCCAAAGCCGCAGCCCATGTTGAGAACCGATCTGAACCGGCGGTGCGCGAGCACCGTGTCGGCGAAACGCTCGTGCGCTTCGAAGCGTCGCGTGTTGGGATGAATGGAGGTGGCGCTTGCCCGATACATGAGCCCGTCATAGTCAGCGCCGATCAGGTTACCCGGGTGCTGATGGATATCGATTTCGCGGTAATAGTCGGGGATGTCGAGATCAGCATTGAGTTCGAGATACGGGCTGGACTCGGCGGCGGCGAGCCGCTCGCTCACCCAGTTGGGCTGCGATTCAAAACTTGCAGCGAGCCCCCACCTCGGGTCGGAATATTTCATGCGCTGATAGTGGCGCTCGATGAAGGCAAACCACTGGTAAAGCGGTGTCTCGGCCACCTGGGCGATGGCCTGCTCGGTCATCGCGGGGGTGCCGCCGCGGTCGATCTCGCGATAACGCTCGTGGAGCGCCGGATACAGCTGATTGGCCCAGTGCTGTCGCACCGAACCAATCAGCTCCTGAAAGGCGACGGTTGCTCGAACGGGCGCGTTCATGAACGGGGCTCCGGCGAAAGGGGAGGGAAACGGCCGCTGGTGGATTTGGCGCGTCCGTCTAGCACTTCCATCAGGTGAGCAACGAACGCGTCGCGCTCACTCGCGAGCGTGGCAGCCTGTGCATCGCTGGGCTGAAAACGCTCAAGCGCAGTGATGTCGAGCTGCCCCTGTTCGGCGAGCATAAACTCCAGGCACCGGACCCGGTCACGGAGCACGTGAAGTTCCGAGGCCATGACCAGAAGCATCTGGGCGAGCCGGTCCATCCCAGGTGTGCCGAAGAAAGTGAGCTCGGGCTCGTCGCGCTTGGCGGTCTTCGCGGGATTGGGCGCCGGGTGGGTCATGCGGAATCCTGTCAGGGCAAAGAGGGGCGTGAACCTGATCCGGCTGTTGCAGGATCAGGGCAGCGCGACCGTGCCTGCGGGCAAGGCCGCCACATGGTCGGCAATCTGGCCTGGCGTGGCAAACCACACGCGCGAGCGCTGCGCCGCCATGTGCTCGAGCATGCGCGCCAATTGCCGGGCGCGATGGGGATGTCCCATCAGAAAGGTGTGGATCGAAATGCCGCAGACCAGCGGCCAGCCGTGCCGCTCGGAGTCGTCGAGTTGCTGGTCGAATGAATCGCGGACCATCTGCGTGAACTCGACGTCGCTTGCACCCCGGTTGATGAACGCCGGCAGGTCATTCAGTTCCATGGAGGGGTACGGCACAGCAAGGATGGGGCCGCGCGCGGTACGAAACCACTGCGGCTGCTCGTCAAAGAACCAGTCGAGCATGTAGGTAAAGCCCGCTTCGTGAAGTAGCTCTGGCGTGTTGGGGCTCTGCGAGATAAAGGGACCCAGCCAACCCTTGGGCGGCTGGCCTTCCTCCTGGATGAAGCGGTTTCGGACCTGACCGAGCATTCGACGTTCGGTGTCGAGATCCATGTCGATCTGGCGCTCGGAATTGGTTCGGCCGTGTCCGACGAATTCATCGCCGCGTTCACGAAATGGCACCAGGATTTCGGGGCAGACGTCGTAGACGCTGGCGTTCACCAGGATGGACAGCGGCACCTGATAGCGCTGAAACAGTTCGGCGATTCGCCAGATTCCCACGCGATTGCCGTAGTCGCGATAGGCGTAGCCACGATGAAACGGCGCAGCCGGCATGGAGGTGAAGTCATTGCCGGGGTTGCGACCAAATTCAAAGGCCTCGACGTTGAGCGCGAAGTACACCGCGAGCCGCGCGCCGTTGGGCCAGGCATATTTGGGGCGGGAGGGAAGCGCTGAGAAGCGATAGCGGTCGAACTTGTTGTCAAAGCGTTCCATGCGGGGGCGTCCTCTGCCAGAAGGGGAGGTTGGGTGAGCGGGCGGCACCGCGCCCGCCACAACCGGTCACTTGGCGCCGAGCGCTCGCAGTTCGGCCATCACTTCGGCCACCGGCTTCACGTCAGCGTATTTGGCTGCCATGTCGAACAGGTTGACCGCATGGCTGGTGGCACTGCGGTCATAGACGCACTCGATCGGCACGGTGCAGCGGAAGTTGTAGGCGAAGCCATCGACCACGCTGCCGCGCACGCAGCCGCTGGTGGTGCAGCCAGTGACCACCAGGCTATCCACGCCGAGATCGACCAGATAGCTGACAAGCGGGGTGCCGAAGAATGCGCTGGGGTGCTTCTTGGGAAGGAGGATGTCCTGCTCGCGCGGCGCAACCTCCGGCACGAACTGGTAGCCGTTTGCCGCCACCTTCATGAGGGCTGGCACCTTCTCGGCCAGTCGCCCCACGTCAAACGATTCCTTGGGCGACACATAGGGATAGATGACCGGCAGATTGAGTTCACGAAACAGCGCGAGCAGCGGCGCAATATGGTCGACCGCGCGCCAGCCCGGCTCGCCGCACGCCGTCTTGAACTCCTTGATAGCGTCCCAGAAAGGTTCGCGCTTCGTGCCGACGGTGCGGTATTGAACGTCGATGATGAGAAGTGCCGGGCGCTTACCCATGCCCTGCGGACGACCGAACCCCGCCGCTTCATAGGCGGCGATTTCGTCAGCGGAAACAATCCCTTCCCAGGGTTGAGCCATTTGTTTTCTCCTGAAGGCGCGCCTGCTGTACAGGTCGGCGTGTCGGGTGAATAGGGGCGTCAGTTGTTGAACATCACCGAGGGCAGCCAGGTGGCAATGCCGGGAAATGCCCAGATCAGCCAGCAGGCAAACACCAGCGCGATGAAAGACGGAATCGCCCCTTTCGAAATAAACAGGATGTCGCGTTTTGCCAGGCCCTGGAGCACGAACAGGTTGAACCCTACCGGCGGGGTGATGGTGGCGATTTCAACGACCAGCACAATGTAGATGCCGAACCAGATCGGGTCGATCTTGGCGGCGTGAATCATGGGCATGACCACCGACAGCGTGAGCACGATCATTGATACGCCATCGAGGAAGCAGCCGAGAACCACATACAGAATCGTGAGCACGAAAATCAGCATGCCTGCGCTCAGCTGCCAATCGTTCACCAGCGCGGCGAGGCTCTTCGGAATGCCGGTAAAGCCCATGGCCACGGTGGTGAAGGCTGCACCCGCCAGCACAAAGGCCAGCATGCAGGAGGTCTCGGTGGCGCGCAGCAGACTCTCGGTGAAGCTTTGTCGGGTGAGCGTCCCGGTGGAGGCCGCGAGAATAAGCGAACCCACCACGCCCACGGCTGCGGCTTCGGTCGCGGTAGCGAGCCCGAGATAAATAGAGCCGATGACCAGCACGATCAGCAGCACGATCGGAATCAGGCGGCGCGAGGCATAGAGCTTCTCGCCGAGTGTCATCGGCGGGTCGGGGGGCGGGATGGCGCCCGGACGGGTCCAGGCGTGGATCATGATGCAGAGCATGAACAGGGCGACCAGCAGGATGCCCGGGACGATGCCTGCAATGAACAGCCTTGCGATCGAAACATCAGCCGCCACGCCGTAGACGATCATCATGATGGAGGGCGGAATCATGATGCCGAGGGTGCCTGCCCCGGCGAGCGAGCCCAGGATCACCTTCTCGTCGTAGCCGCGTCGGGTGAGCTCGGGGATGGTCATCCGGCCGATCGTGACCGCGGTGGCGGTTGACGACCCCGACACGGCAGCAAAAATCCCAGAGCCGATCACGTTCACATGAAGCAGGCGCCCGGGAAGCCTGCGCATCCAGGGTGCGATGCCGGTGAACATGTCATCGGATAGACGGGTTCGAAACAGGATCTCGCCCATCCAGATGAAAAGAGGCAGCGCGGTGAGCGCCCATTCTGAGCTCTGGCCCCAGATGGTGGTGGCGAGTAGTTGCCCCACCGGACGGCTCGAAAAGGTGGCGATACCGATCACACCGACCATCACCAGCGACAGCGCGATCCAGACGCCTGCCGACAGCAAAACGAAGACGGCGAGCAGCAGGACTGAAATAGCGAGGGTTTGTTCCATGGCGGCTGATTACTCGTGGGCGGCGTGGCGATCGGCTGCGTCGCCCTCGTCCGTCTGCAGATAGGACGGCGTGCCGCCGCGCGCAACGACCACCAAGTCGTCGAGGAAGGCGATAAACAGCACGATCGCACCGGTGGCCATGGCGATCTGCGGAATCCATTTCGGAATTGGGATCAGGCCGATGGTGTATTCGGGAAACACGATGCCGTCGATCACCATGTCGACGGCATACCAGGCGAAGTAGCCGGTGAGCGCGGTGCCCAGCGCGAGGCAGATCAGCTCCGCAATTCGTCGTCTGGGCGGTGAGAGCTTTTCAAGCAGCAGCGCGACGCGGATGTGGGCCCCGCGGCGGAGCGCCCACGCCAAGCCCAGGAACGAGGACGCGGCCATGGACAGCCGCGCAAAGTCGTCTGCCGAAGGTACCAGTACGTCAAACAGCCGCCCCACGATTTGCGCGGTGACCAGCACCGCAATCATGAGAAGGAAAAATGCCGACAGGAGTCCGCTCAATCGGTATAGCGAATCCAGGGTCTGTCTCATGGGGGCGGTCCAGGAACGGGAGAGAGGGCTTGGCGAGGGGCGCCCGTTACGCGACTCGGCAAGTGAAACGGCCGCCTGGCGGGCGGCCGTTTCCAGATCGCGCTACGGAGAAGCGTTCGCGTTACTTGATCAGCGTGTAGTAGGCGTCGGTGATCTTCTTACCTTCCGGACCCGCCTTCTTCAGCCAGTCTTCAAGCATTTGCTCACCGATTTTCTTCAATTCGGCAGAAAACTGCGGCGTGATCGGGCCGAGCGTCATGCCGTTTTGCACCAGCTGCTTCGGTCCGGCGATGTTTTCCGCTTCGCTCATGTCCCAGCCGCGCTTCTCGGCGATAGCTGCCTGCTCGAGCACCGCCTTCTTAAGCGGCTCGGACAGCGCCTGGAACGCCTTTTCGTTGACGAACGCGATGTTCTTCGGCACCCAGGCCTGGGTGTCGTACACATACCGCGTGTAGTCCCAAGCCTTGGTGGTCACGCCGGTGCCGGCCGCAGTAAACATGGTGTCGATGATGCCCGAGGTGAATGCCTGGGGAATCTCGGTGGCCTGCACCGTGGTGGGGATGGCGCCCATCAGCTGCGCCAGGCGGGCTGTTTGCGCATTGTAGGTGCGCATCTTGGTGCCCTTCAGGTCGGCGAGCGAGTTGATCGGCTTCTTGGAATAAAACGCTTGGGAGGGCCAGGGGCACATGTAGAGCACGCGCAGGCCCTGCTTGAGCATCCGCTGCGAGATTGCCTCGCGCGAGACTTCGAGGAGCGCGCGGGCTTCTTTGTAGCCCGGAGCGAAGAAGGGGATGGCATCGAGTTCGAATACGGGGTCTTCTGGTCCCATGTTGGGCTTGAAGATCTCACCGATCTGCACCTGGCCCGTCTGGACCGCGCGCTTGATCTCGGGGTTCTTGATGAGCGATTGCGCGGTGTGCATGGTGATCACCAGCTGCCCGTTGGTGGCCCGCCGCACATCCTCGGCGAACTGAACGGTGTTCTTGGTGAGCACTTCGCGGTCGGCGTAAGGCGTCGGGAAATCCCACTTGACCTGGGCGACGGCACTCGCGCTGGCAAATACGGTGGCGGCCGCGATGGCCGGAATCAATCGGACGGACATTTGTGACTCCTCGAGGAAATGCGGTAAGACGTTAAGGCGGGCGTATTAACGCGCGAGCGACGGGGCGCTGTCAACGCACGGGGGTTTGCCGGTGGCGCTTTCTATCAGTAAATGAAAGGGATGAATCCCCGGGTACGGGCCTGGTAGGCAGCATGGTCTGGATGGGCACTCGTCATCCAGCGGTCTTCGAAACTTGCTTTAACCAGGAGGGCACCCAGCAGGGTGAGCGACAGCATCCAGCCATGAAAACTGTCGATAATGCCGCCCAGCCCGGCGGAGATCAGCAACAACCCGGTGTACATGGGGTGCCGAATCCAGCGATAGGGGCCGTGGGTGATCAGGGTGCCGCCCTCCCTGGGCTCGGGGCGGAAGTTGAAATTGCCTGGCCGGTTGGCTGCGAGCGCCCAGGCGCCTAGCGCGATGCCCGCTGCGATGCAGCCAAGGGTCCAGCCGGGCGCCTCCACCACTTCGAGTGCGAGTTTGCAGAGGAGCAGCTGGAATGCGAGCGCACCGAACTGCACCCAGAGCAGGAATCCGCCGGCTGGGCTCGGTGTCATGCGCTCGCCTCATCCAGGAGTTGTCTTGACTGCTCGTTAAGCTCTACCTGCAGGCTTGCGAACAGATCGTTCAGCTGGGCGGCGGAGGTGGCGCTCGCAATCGGTGCCGCCACCGAGGCGCGATCGCGCAACCAGGCCAAGGTCACTGCGGTCAGGCTGGTGCGGTGCTGGGCGGCGACGGTGTCGAGTGCGGCAAGGATCCGGAATCCGCGCTCGTTGAGGTAGGTAGCGACCCGGCCGCCGCGGGCGCGGCCCGATGCATCGGCCGCCTGACGATATTTACCAGTGAGAAAGCCCGAAGCGAGCGCGTAGTAGGGGATGACCGAGACCTGCTCGCGAACGCAGAGCGCCTGTAGCGATGCCTCGAACGGCTGCCGCACCATCAGGTTGTATTCGGGCTGCAGCGTCTGAAACCTTGGCAGGCCGAGTCGGTTGGCGGTATCGAGCGCGAGCGCCAGTCGCTCGGCGCTGTAGTTCGAGGCACCGATCGCGCGGATCTTGCCGGCGCGGATCATGTCGGCGTAGGCGCTGAGGGTTTCCTCGATCGGAGTGTTCGCGTCATCGATATGGGCCTGGTAAAGATCAATGCAGTCGATGCCCAGCCGGCCCAGCGACTCATCGACCGAACGCATCAGATGTCGCCGGGATAACCCCGAGCGGTCGCCTCCCAGGTCCATGCCCGCCTTGGTGGCGATCAGGACTCGGTTCCGTTTGCCGCTCCGCTTGAGCCAGCGGCCGATGATGGTCTCAGATTCGCCTCCCCGGTTTCCCGGCACCCAGCTTGAGTATTTGTCGGCGGTATCGATCAGATTGCCCCCGCCCTCCACAAAGGCATCGAGCAGTTCGAACGATCGCGCTTCGTCCGCTGTCCAGCCAAACACATTGCCGCCGAACGCAATGGGTACGGCCATCAGGCCGCTGCGGCCAAGTTCTCGGGTCGGGATCATCGTGGGGGCTCCATCATGCGCTGCATTCGACAAGGCTCGATCCGATCACGAACCCGGGCGACGGTCAACCTGGCTCGATCCACACTCGCCCCGAAAGAACGCCCATTGATCGCAGACCTGGCCGGTAGGCAGGCGGCACAGACCGCGCTCGCCGCCGTCGGCT
>CAIPNM010000365.1 GCA_903866395.1 uncultured bacterium | reverse complement strand
GAATGTTAATCACGCGCGCGGCGGACTGCCCCCGAGCTTTGCCCGGCGTCTCGATATCGTAATCGGCCAGTATCTCCTTCGTGACGGAGCGTCCAGTACGAACAGGGGTTTGAGCCACGTTGAACACCGCTTTACGACTTAGATGCGGCCAAGAAACAACTTCGCCGCCGCGTCGGCAATGCGCTCTGCATTCGGAATCAAGGCCGCCTGCAGGTGGGGAGCTGCGGGCATCCGGACGTCAGGTGTCGTGATCCGCCGCAGCGCAAGCGTCGCATGACTCCCGCGCAACTCAGAAATTCGCATCGCAACCTCGGCGCCAAACCCGCCTGTTCGCACGGCCTCATGAACGACGAGCACCGCGCCTTTACAGCGTTCGACTACGTCAACCACACTTTTCTCGTCCAAAGGGGAGAGCCAGCGCAAGTCGAGGACTGAAGCATTGATCTTCATATCGGCAAGAGAGTCCGCCGCGGCAAGTGCCTGGTGCAACATGGCGCCCCAGGTGATGATGGCCACGTCGCTGCCTTCACGGTGCAGCTTGGCGCTACCGATCGGTCGCACCGATTCGTTGCGCGTAACGTTGCCCTTCATCTGGTACAGGCCGCGCGATTCAATCACGATGCACGGGTCTGGGCTGGCCGAAGCCTCGCGGATCAAATCGTACGCGTCTTGTGGAGTGGCGGCCAATGCAACGTTCAACCCGGGAATGTGGGCCAGTAACGCTTCCAAGGACTGCGAATGCTGGGCACAAGACCCAGGCGTTGCACCTTGTTGCGTTCGCATGACCATTGGCACCGATGCTTTGCCTGCGGTGATGTAGCGAACATTGGCCGCCTGGTTGACCAACTGGTCCAGTGCCACCAACATGAAATCCGCCCACATGATTTCGACAATGGGTTTCATTCCGGCCATCGCGGCACCCACTGCCGAACCCAATATCGCAGCTTCGGCGATGGGCGTATCAAAGACCCGTTCTTTGCCGAACTTTTTCTGGAGGTCCTTGGACGCACCAAAAATGCCACCCGCGAATCCAACATCCTCGCCGTAAACCAGGGTATGGCGGTCCAACTCGAGCTCATCATGCAACGCGGCCCTCACGGCCACGACATAGCTCATCTCTTCAGTCACCACCTCAGCTCGGCCCGCCAAGACAGATTTGGTCGGCCGCGCTGTGACGTGCTCAGTCGCAGAACTGGCAGGGGCGAGCGGTGAACCCAGCGCAACGGTTACGAGCCGGTCTACCTTGGCTTGTTCGTTCCCGACCAGCTCGGCAACCTCGGTCGGTCCCATGACGCCGGAAGCGACCAGGCGCTCACCCAACAACTTGAGCGGATCGCGTTGCGCCGCAGCGGCGCGCTCGGCCAGTGGTCGATAGTGCTCGACGTCCCGGTTGTAATGCCCCCAAAGGCGAGGCACCTTGCACTCGAGAAGAGTAGGTCCATCGCCTGCTCTGGCGCGCGTTGCTGCTGCCAAAACTGCGTCGCGCACGGCCATTGGATCAGCGCCATCAATCGTCACCCCCTCGATGCCATAGGTCAAGGCACGCCTGGCCAGACGCTCGACACGGACGATTTCATGGGTCGGAGTCAGTTCAGACCAACCGTTGTTTTCACAAACCACGATCACGGGCAATCGCTTGTAGGCTGCAAACACAAGGGCCTCGTGTACCGAGCCCTGGTTCATCGCACCATCGCCGATGGACACAATAACGACATTACCGCTTGCCGCGGCGACCTCCGCCATCGCAACGCCACAGGCTATTGGAACTCCAGCCCCGACAATCGAGTTCTCCCCAAAGAAGCGCTGGTCCGGTGCCATGAAATAGGCAGACCCCGCGCGTCCGCCGTTGATGCCATCGGCGCGATGACAAAGTTCGGCCATGACCGCAGTCGGATCCAGTCCGGCAGCCAACGCCCAACCGTGACCACGGTAGGTGGAGATTACTTTGTCGGTCGCCCTCAAAGCCGCCATTGCAGCAAGTGGGACCGCCTCCTGGCCAGCACACAGGTGCACCGAGCCGACGACAGCCGGCGGCGATGTCTTGCTCAATTCGAGCGCCTTGGTTTCGAACGCCCGTACGAACGCGATGCGCTCCAACATGGTCCGCGCGAATTCAGCGTCCTGTTCCGGGATCGCTGGCTGTTTTGCTTTCGATGATTCAGTGGTATCCATTCCGGTTCCTATCGCGTTTGGCAAGTCAAGGGATCGATGTGACAGTCAGGCTTCAGCGCACCGGTGCCAAGCGGTGATCAAGACATCTGACAAAGTCACCGACTTATCGTCGGTTGAGTCGCGAATCACGTGATGCAAGCTCATTCGAAATCCATGCGGACAAAGCTCGGGCTGAAGCGCTCGACCGCATCCCAATCGATCTCGATGCCATTGCCGGGTTCTTGATCTAGAACGAGTACACCGTTGACGATGTTTGACTGGCGCTTCATCAGGTGGTGCTCCCATGATGCCGCCTTGTCGGCGATCGTTTCAACAGCCTCCATGACCGCTGATGTGCCAGCGATCTGCCCATTCAGGGCCGTGCGCACATGGGGCATCACAACTGTTCCGGCCGCCCTGGCCAATGCGAGTGCCTGCATGGCTCCGGTTACGCCACCGCACGCGGTCGGATCGAGCCGCAATACCCGGATTCTGTCGAGAATCATTCCCATGACTGGCACACTCGACAGGTCTTCGCCATAGGCGATCGAAGTGCGCAAG
>CAIPNM010000364.1 GCA_903866395.1 uncultured bacterium | reverse complement strand
GGGGTCGTTGATGGCGGCCGGCGAATCAAACAGCGCCCAGAGGTTACTCACCCGATAACCGGGCCGCTCGTCGACGGTTCTCACCCGGTGAGGCTCACCGTCAGAAACGAAGGTGGAACGACCTTCAGCGGTATGACCGGTAACAAGCAGGCGCGGGAGCGGCAAGGCTGTGGGCATAGCTCAATCCTTCGAGGGAAAAACGCGTGAAAGAAGAGGTTCGTTGAGGCAGCGCGTCGGTTATGGGGTTCGGATCGGAAACGCGGGTGGCTGCGGCACATGCGGCGCCACGATGCGATTGCGCAGCACCCCCAGACCGCTTACTTCCAGTTCGATCACGTCACCATCTTTCATGAACCGGCCGAGCTCGTTCCCACAACCGCCACCCACCGTCCCCGACCCGAGCACTTCACCGGGATACACGGTTTCCTCAAGGGAGGCATAAGCGAGCAGCTTGGCAAACGGATGATGCATGGTGCTTGAGTGGCCGCGCGACCACTCCTCGCCATTAATACGCGCAATCATGGTGAGATTCTGCGGATCGATCTCGTCGGCGGTCGCGATCCAGGGCCCAAGCGCATTGCCCGTATCGAAGTCTTTCCCCTTGGAGGGGCCAAGCGAGCCAGGCATCTCTGCGTACTGAACATCACGCGCCGAGAAATCGTTGAAGATGCAGTAGCCAAAGACATGCTGCGGCGCGGTGTCTACCGTCAGGTTTTTGCCTTGCCGTCCCACCACCAGCGCCACCTCGAGCTCATAGTCAACCGTGACCGAATAGGACGGCCAGTGAATCTCAGCCTCTGGCCCCACCACGCTGAAGCAGTTGCTCTTGTAGTAAATGGGGCGCTCGTACCAGACCTTAGGGATCTGGATTTTTGCCGGGTCGCGGGGCTCGGTTTCGATACCGAACAGGTGTCGATTGGCGCGTGACTGCCGCACATGCAACTCGAAACTTAGAAAGTCGCGAAGCCGCCTTGGCACCGGAATGGGGGCGAGTAATTTCACGTCCTGCAGGGCAAGCGTCTGGCGCGCCAAGCGGCTCAGGTTTCTGGCCTGATCGAGCGCGGCTTCACCGCCATCAATCAGGCTCAGCATGTCGCCAAAACTTGATGCCTGCGCGGTCCCGGCGGCCGCAGCGGTGAGGTCAACCACCCGCTCATTGAGGTCGCCCACCACCGCACCGACCCGGCGCGAGCCACCCGATGTTTCAAAGGTCACCAGTTTCATGATCAGTCGAGTTTGATGTTGGCTTTGCGAATGGCCGCACCCCAGCGGTCAAAATCGGACTTCACCGTTGCGGCAAATTGCGCTGGTGTGTCGCCCACTGGCGTGAGGCCAATATCGGTGAGCCGCTTGCGAACATCAGGCATCTCCAGCACCTTGGCGGTTTCGGCCGCCAACCGCGCAACCACCTCTGGAGGCGTACCCGCCGGCGCGAGCAATCCGTGCCACGCATCGCCCGAATAGCCGGGCACGGTCTCTGCAATCGCGGGAACATTGGGAAGCGCCGCCAGCCGCTGCGGGAGCGTGACGCCAAGGGGCTTACCCTTGCCGCTTGCCACCAGCGGCACGGCGGTGGTGGCGGGCACCATGGACAGGTCTGATTCGCC
>CAIPNM010000363.1 GCA_903866395.1 uncultured bacterium | reverse complement strand
GTTTTCCGCCAGACCTGCCACTCGGGCCCCGTGGGGGCCATAAATCTCAGGCACTCACGCGCGCCTGGCATGACGAGCTCCAGGCTTTCCGCGTGAAGCCAGAGTCTCGCAATGCCCAGATGCTCGGACACCGCTCGATTAAGCGGGCCCTTCCCGTGGGTCGAGTCCCCAATCACCGGATGCGCAATGTGCTTCAGGTGGCGCCTGATCTGATGCCTGCGCCCGGTGAGCGGCTGGAGTTCAAGCTCCGCATATCGGATTTCCGGATAAGGTCCGTGTGCCACTGGCAGGGCGCCTCGGTGTCGCATCCGAAGGTGTGTTTGCGCAGGCAGGCTGTGCGTTCGTGACTCACTGCGGTCGTCTTTCATTCGGGTGAGCGGATGGTCGATCAGCCGGTCACCCGTTGGCCAGCCCCGCACAATGGCACGATAGGTTTTTCTGATTCCCTCGCCGCGCTCGAAGCATTCGCCGAGGGAGCGCGCCGTGTTCGAGTCGAGCGCAAAGGCAAGGACGCCGCTGGTGGCTTTATCGAGCCGATGTAGCGGAAACACTGTCTGACCGAGTTGCTCGCGAAGCGCCTGCAAGACCACGCGCGTTTCCCCGCGGTCGAGTGCGGTTGCATGGACCAGCCAGCCCGCGGGTTTACAGATCACGGCGAGCCGGTCATCGCGGTGTAGCAGGGTGAAGGTCGGCGCGTTCACCGGCGTTGATTGGGGCGTGCGGTAGCGAGTGGGCGATGCGCGGCCGCCGCGCGCTCACTCCGTGCCGCGCAAGAACGCCATCACCAGATCATTAAAGCGTCGCGGCCGTTCGTAGTAGGCGAGGTGGCCCGCGCCCTTGAAGAGATCGCAGCGACCGTTCGGAAACAGGCTGGCCACCTCGCGCAACTCATCGGCCGCAAAGAGCGGATCATCGGTACCGCCTGCCACCAGAACCGGAAACATGAGTTGGGCGGCGTCGGTGGCACAGACAGGCCGGCCGGTAAAGACCGGGAAGGTGGCTGGCGTAGGCGGGCCGCCCGATGAGGCCATGATCTCGGCATACAGAAAAGTAAGTGCCGGGAAATCGAGGTGCATCGCCTCGCCAACCGGCCCATAGGGGTGGTAGGCGGCTGCAAACCTTTCCTTCTCACCGGCACTGCGCACACGTGGCACGCCCGCTGGCAGCGGTGATTCGCTTGCGCCCACCTGCTTGTAACGCGCCTTCATACGCTCGATTCGTTCCGCCCACCCCTGGTCGATACGGGGAGTGCTGACGCAGCCAGGCCCGCAACACAGCACCAATCGCGCGATGCGCTCCGGGTGGTCGGCGGCAAAGCGAAGCGCCGGGGCTGAACCGAGGGACGCACCCATCAGGTTGAGCGGCTCTCCGCCGAGGCCGGTGTGTTCAATGAGCGCGGCCAGATCGCGCACATGCGCCTCGCCGTCGGCGGGGTCGAGTTCACCCAAAGCACGAGAGCGGCCATAGCCGCGCAGGTCGTAGATCAGGCAGCTGAAGTGATGACGGAACTCGGCCACCTGCTGCCACCATGCCAGATGGGTGCCGCTTGCGCCGTGGATAAGCACCAGCGGTGGGCCGTCACCATGGAGCTCGTAGTAGAGCTCGGCGTCGTCGGTGCGGAGCAGGGTCATGAGCAGGCAGGATTCATTCTGGCATGGTGGCCAGAATATTGCGGCCGGTGCGTTCGATGTGGTCAGCAAGCAGCTTGCAGGCGCGCTCCGCGTCACGCGCCAACGTGGCGTCGGTGATCTGTCGGTGCTCAGCTGCCACATCGCGGTCGACATCATGCTGCGTGAAAAAGATGCGCCGATAGCGATCCTGAATGGTGTTGAGATGCTGACAGAACTGAAGCAGGATTGGCGAGCCGCAGGCCTGGGTGAGCGCCTGATGGAGGGCGTGATGCCAGGCCTCCCAGTCGTTGATCTGCTGGCCCGAGATGCGCTGCGATTCGAGTTTGGCGAGCCGGTGATGCGCGCTCAGCACATCGACCTCCCAGGCGTCAGTGCCGCGTGCGATGGCCTCGCGGAGCGCGCGGGTCTCGAGCAGCACCCGAAGGCTGATGGTCTCAGCAAGTTCAGCACGCGAAGCCGGCGCTACGCGATAGCTTTTCTGACTGTCGGCCACGATCAGTCCCTCGCTCACCAGGCGCGTGACCGCCTCGCGGACCGGGCTCCAGCTCACGCCAAAGTTGTTCTTGAGGTCTTCAAGGCGCAGTCGCTCGCCAGGCGGGTAGCGCCCGTTCAGCACGTCATCGCGCAACTGATGCGCGATGGACTGTGCGAGCGTGGCGCTTTCCGAAACAGACGAGCCGGGGGCGCTCATGTGGGGCGGGCGGGCTCAGAGACCGTTGTGCGTGCCGTCGCAGTACGGCACCTTGCCGCCGCGCTTGCAGCCGCACAGATAGGCGGTGACGGTTTTCTGCTGTGTCCAGACCACCGGCTTCATGCCGCTTTTGGTGGAGGTGTGCGAGCCGTCGCAGAACGGCTGCTGCTTGGAGAGCCCGCATGAGCACCATGCGTAGCGGTAACCCTCCAGCAACTCGACTTTGTAGGGTGCTTTCTGGGCGATGACCGGTTCGTCATTCATGGGCGTGTCCTGGGTGAATATCGATATTGACGTTGACAATCGCTAATTCATGCTCTTACAGTTATTTGATCCGTTCAACGTTAGTCCGTCAAGAGGTGCCGTCATGCGTTCTGCCCCCGAGGTCAACGCCAACTGCAATCAGGTCGCATTCATGGACACGCGCACAATGTCCTGGGAGCCCACCGAGTGGGCCGGCATTACGCGCAAGGTGCTCGAGTTCGTCAGCCATCCGCGCATGGGTCGAGAAACATCGCTGCTCAAGTTCGAGCCGGGCGCGCGCCTGCCGCACACCACTGTGGCAGAGCGGCTGGATTTCTTCGTGGTCGAGGGCGAGTGTGCCGATGAGCATGGCGCCTACGGCAAACATACCTTCGTGCGGCAGCCGGCCGGCACTGCGCATTCGCTCCATTCAGCAGGGGGCTGCGTGCTCTACATGAAGTGGCGTGTGCCCATCATGCCCGACAGCACCCGCATCGTGATCGATGCGGTCAATGCCAAGTGGCTCGAGTTTCCGCACCGCGGCGCCGATGTCCTGCACCTCTATCCGAACAGCACCGGCATTGAAACCGGCCGCATCGGTCATGTGCACACCAACCGGAAAATTCCGTCTCACGATCACTCCATCGGCGAAGAAACCTTCGTGCTGGAAGGCGTGCTCAAGGACCAGTTCTCCACCTATGAGGCGGGCACCTGGTTTCGCATGCCGTGCGGGGTGGCCCACGCGCCCTACACCGAGGCCGAGCGCTGCAAGATGCTGATCCGAGAGGGGGATCTCGTCTGGTAGCCCTGGGTTCCCCATACGCCCTTATAAAATTCTTAGGAGACACCGCATGAAACCGTTTACGCACGCTGGCAAGCGCCGGTTCCTGAAGCAAGGTCTTGCTGCATCCGCGCTCATCGGCGCAGGCATGCCCGCCCGAGCCGCCGACTTCACTATGAAAATCGGCTTTGCCACGTTAAATGACATCCAGCATCAGTGGGGCACCTGGATGAAAGAGGCGCTGGAGGCTGGCTCGAAAGGGCGCATTGCGGTGAACCTCTTTCCCCGCAATCAGCTGGGGACCATCGCCAGTCAGATCGAAGGCCTGCAGCTGGGCACGGTCGAGGCCTTCACTGCACCGGCTGATTTTTTTGCCGGTATCGACCCTCGTTTCGGCACCTTCAGCATTCCCATGCTGTTCAAGGACATGATCCATGCTGAAAAGACGCTGCTCGATGCGGAGCTGAACAAGGACATTCTGTCGCTGGGCGCGAACCGCAACATGCAGGTCGTATCGACCTACACCTTTGCGTTTGCAAATTATTTCGGCAAGCAACCTATCCGCTCGATTGATGACATCAAGGGCAAAAAGCTGCGCGTGAACGCCACTCCGGCCGAGCGCGCGAAGATGCGCCAGCTGGGCGGCACCGCGGTTCCCATGGATCTGTCCGAGGTTATTCCCGGCCTGCAGCAGGGCGTGATCGATGGCACCCAAAGCGCCACTGCGGTGTATGTGAATCTCAAGTTCAACGAAATTTCAAAGTTCCTCACCGAGTCCAACGACACTATGGTGGTGTCTGTGGGGGTCGTCAGCCGCGCTTTCCTGAACAAGCTTCCCGCCGATCTGCGTCAGCTGGTCATCGATGAAGCGGCCAAGCTCCAGCCGCGCATGATGGCGCGCTCGCGAGAAATCGATGAGGCCTCGCGTAAGCGCTGGTCGGAGGCGGGCGGCGAGTGGTTGCGCTTCTCGGATGCCGACAAGGCGCGTCTCAACACCCTCCTGAGTGGTATCGGTGAGGAAGTCACCAAAGACAATGCGGCGGTCAATGCGTTCTACCGCAAGATGCTTGCCACTGCGAACAAGTACTAAGCCGTGTCGCCCTTTCTTGCGGCATGAACGCAGTGCCGCCCGCTGAGTCCGCTACCGCAGCGCCCGTCGAAAGCCGGGCGCTGCGTGGCATTTATGCGGTGCTGGGCTGCATCATGCTGGCGGGCGTCATCCTCAATCTCGCCAATGTGATTGGGCGCTATGCGTTCGCCAAGCCCATCTTCTGGGCCGAGGAAGTGCTGGTTGCGCTCACCATCTGGGGCGTCTTTCTAGGTTCAGCAGTGGTCACCTGGCGCTGTGACCACCTGAATATGGATCTGTTCTCGACACGCGTGTCGGGCAGCGCCCGCGTGGCGCTCAATGGGGTCATCGCAGTCACACTCGCTTCGGTGTGCGCCTTCATCGCCTGGCAGTCGTTCACCATCGTGCAGTTGTTTGCGCAGACCGAGGCGGTGAGTGCGGGTGCGCAGATTCCCAAGGTCATTCCGCACTCGGCACTACTGATCGGATTCTCGCTCTCAGCGCTTGCTGTGCTGGTTCGCTGGCGTCGCTGGGTGTTCGGTTCAACCTCGCCTTCCAATCCTGACACTGGGGCTGGCCAATGACCTGGCTGCTCTCGGTTTTGCCGCTTGGCCTGCTGTCACTCGGCTTTCCATTTTTCCTGGTGCTGCTCACCACTGCGACGGCGGTGCTGCTCATCTTCGGCACGGTTCCGGCCACTGCGCTTCATCAGACCATGTACAGCAGCATCGACAAGTTCGCGCTGCTGGCGGTGCCGTTCTTCATTTTCGCGGGCGACCTGATGGGGCGTGGCGGGGTGTCGCGGCGGTTGGTGCGCTGGGTCATGGCGATGCTGGGCGGCATGCGTGGCGCGCTACCGCTCACTGCGTTGGGAACCACCGCGGTATTCAGTGCGGTGTCGGGCTCCACCGCCGCCACGGTCGCTGCGGTGGGCAGCCTCACCTACACCCGCATGCGTGAGGCAGGCTATTCCGAACGCTTCGCATCAGGACTGTTGGTTTCAAGCGCCGCCATCGACAACCTCATCCCGCCTTCCATCGGCTTCATTCTCTACGGCATTTCGGCCGAAACTTCTATCGTCAAACTGTTTGCAGCGGGATTGGTGCCCGGATTGGTGATGGCCGCATGTCTCGCGCTGACCATTTTCTGGGTGGTGGGGCGAAGTGCCGAGGGGCGAGGCACGCCGTTCAGTCTGGCCGAGTTTCTGGAAGCCACCCGCGATGGCATCTGGTCGATTCTTGCGCCCGTTGCGGTACTGGGTGGCATCTACGCGGGGGTGTTCTCACCCACCGAGGCGGCAGGTATTGCCTGCGTTTACGCGATGTTGGTGGTCGGCCTGGTTTACCGCGAGATCGGTGCTTTCGAAATTCTGCTGTCGGCGGGGCGCTCGATGGTGCTCACCGCGCAGGTGTTCATCATCGTGGCGGCAGGCGGTGTGTTCTCCTGGTTGCTCACGGTCAATAACGTGCCGCAGAGCCTGGTCGCTTGGGTGCTCGCACTCAAGTTCGAGCCCTGGATGGTGCTGATGGCGATCAATATTCTGCTTCTGATCGTCGGCATGTTTCTCGACACCGCATCGTCCATTCTGGTGCTCACACCGCTCCTCGCGCCGGTTGCCAAGGCGATTGGCGTCGACCCGGTGCACTTCGGCGTGATCGTGGTGATGAATCTCAGCATTGGTACCTTCACGCCCCCCTTCGGCATCAATCTCTTCGTCGGGCAGGCGGTGTTTCGCTTACCCATGTCGGTCATGTATCCCGCTGTTGTGCCGTTCATCATTGCCAGCGTGATCGCGCTCATGCTGGTCACCTACATTCCGCAACTATCGCTTGTCACGCTGAGGCTTCTCTGATGCGCTGCGCATGCTGTCCGATTGATATTCATGCTCACTGGTTCCCGCGGCGCTGGCTCACCGAGCTCGAACGGCGAGGCCCCGCGCATGGCCTGGTCTGGGATGAGGTGGCAGGGGCAGGCCCGCGCTTCCGGCACGGACATCTTTCAACCGGACCCACCGGCCCGCGCTTCATCGATCTCGATGCAAGGCGCGAGGCCATGGCTGGCCAGGCCGTCTCGGCGCAGGCCTTGTCGCTTTCTCAGCCCATGGTCTACTGGGCGGGTCGGGAAGACGGCAACAGCCTGGCTGTGCTCTATAACGACTGTCTTGCCGAGGCACATCAGTTGGATCCCGAGCGGTTTGTGGGCCTTGCTACGCTGCCGCTTCAGGCGGTTGATCTCGCGCTTCGCGAAATCGATCGGCTGCCATCACTACCCGGGATTCGAGGTGTGTGCATCGCCACCTGCGTGCTCGATCGCGATCTGTCAGACGAGGCGTTCACGCCAGTTTGGGAACGGCTCGAAGCGTTGGGCTTACCGGTGTTTCTGCATCCCACCTTTGTCCTCGCGCCCGATCGGCTCGAGCGTTTCTATCTCACCAATCTGCTGGGTAATCCTTTTGAAACCGCGGTGGCCGCAGCGCATCTCATTTTTGGTGGCGTCCTTGATCGGTTTCCAAAGCTGGAAGTGGTGCTGCCGCATGCTGGCGGCGCGTTTCCCTGGCTGGTGGGGCGCCTGCGTCGGGGCTGGGAGAAGCGCCAGGATCTGAAACCGCTCTCAGCAGACCCGCTCAGCTACCTCAAACGCTTTCACTACGACACCATCGGCTATTCCGAAGAGGTGCTTGACTATCTGCTTCGCCACATCGGCGCCGATCGCATCATGATGGGTAGCGACTACTGCTTCCCGATTGCTTATGAACAGCCGGTTGAAGTGGTTACCGCGCATCCAGGGCTCTCGGAGGCCGATCAGGTAGCAATCCTGGAGGGCAATGCGCGGCGACTGCTGGGGCTGCCGGCGGCGGCGGGCGCGTCACCCGTTTGAGCGGCACCGGCGCCGCGATCAGGTGCCCGTGCTTGTGGTGGGGCGGGCCCCGCAACTACTCCGCTTGAATCCCTGCTTGTTTGATCAGCTTCGCATATTTCTCAAACTCGGCGCGAGTGAACGCTGCGAACTGCTCGGGCGTGTTCGCCACCGGCTCGGCACCAAACTGATTCAGCTTTTCGCGCATCTCGGGCAGTTGAACAATGCGCGCAATTTCCTTCTGGATGCGGCTGGTGATGTCGGACGGCACATTGCGGGCGGTGTACATGCCATACCAGGCATAGGTTTCATACTGCGAGAGCCCCGCTTCAATAGCCGTGGGAACATCAGGCATTGAGGGATGGCGCGCGCGCCCTGCCACGGCCAGCACGCGAAGCTTGCCCGACTTGTAATGCTGCAACACGGTGAGCGTGCTGGTAAAGCCCGCCTCAATGTGCCCTCCCAGCATGTCAGTCATGATCATCGAGCCGCCTTTGTAGGGCACATGGGTGAGATCAACGCCAGCCTGCTGCTTGAACTGCTCACCGGCCAGACGAGATGACGGTTCGGAGCTTCCGAAGCGAAGCTTGCCCGGATTGGCCTTGGCGTGTGCGATGAATTCGCGGAGCGTGTTCGCGGGCACCGATGGCGTGACCACCACCACCCAGGGGGAGGTGGCAATGAGCGTAACTGGTGCGGCGTCGGCCACCGGATCAAATGGCATGCTTTTCTGCAGGCTTCCGTTGATGACATGTGCGCCCACCACCACCACCAGGTTGTGCCCGTCAGGCGGCGACTTGAGCACCAGGTCGGTACCTACAATGCCATTGGCACCTGGACGATTTTCGACCACCACATTTTGACCCCAGGCCTCGCCCAGCTTGGCGGCCAATTGGCGACTGATGATGTCGGTGCCGCCGCCTGGAGCGTAGGGCACGACGATCCGGACCGGTCGATTGGGAAAATTCGCCTGCTGCGCAAGGGCCGGAAGCGACGCGGTGACGAGACAGGCGCTTGCGAACGCGGCATGAATCAGTGATCGGATCATGAGGGACTCCTGAAGGGGGGGACGGCGCGCGGCCGTTCAAACAACCTAGAGAATTTCATCGACGCGCAACTCAACCGCATTTCGGGTGCGGCGACCGTAGGCCACCGCTAGCAGGCGAGTGAGTGGCAGCAACGCAGGCGCGCTGGTCTCGAAACGCATGACGGTGCGGAAATAGTAGAGCGCCGGGTCGATGTCTTCTCCGCGGCCGAGCCGCGCGAGCACCTCGGGTGACGCCGTGCGCAGGCCCTGGCTGGTGACCTGAATGAGCTCTCCGGCATCGGTCTTGAGCGTGTATCGAGCATCCAGGTCTATCGTGCCGTCGGTTCGTACCCATTGCCAGTCAGCACCGCCAGGCAGCACGGTGCCTGAAATGAGATCGCCTTCAAAATGCCCGCCTTGAATGTTCACCACCCGACGATGACCCATGGGCGTGAGGCCAACATCAACCATGTCAGCCAACTCCGCGCGCAACAGGCGGATGAGCGGACGGGTGACGGTATTCATGGCTTCATTCGTTTCCAGGTGAGCGAGTGCCGGCGCTGCACGCTCGTGCCGGGTAGCGTGTCCTCAGCCGACAGGATCAACGTGTGCTCGCCCACGAAGCGCATTAGCCTCACCTGGTCGGTCCCGATCAGGTTGGGGTAGAGCGCAATCACCACCTCATGCCGCACATGATCCGCGTCGGGGAAAGAATAAGGCCCACCGTAGTTCATGAAGGCGTCGATAGCCTCGAGTCGCTCGGCCGCCGGCGCGTGCTTCAAGCTTGCGCTTGACATGGGCGGGCGCCCTGCGCGGCTGATGCTGGCATTCATCCAGCCATCGGGGCTGTAGACCAGCAGCCCCTCCGGGTGTTCGCCAAAGGGGAGCGTGGGGGCGCGGCCATCGGAATATTCTGTGCGCCAGTCGGCGAGCCGCCAGCCGCCCACGATGGGGTGGTGGGCGACCGGGCTTCCTTCAGGATGGGTTGAGGCACTCATGGGGTGGCGGGCCGAGAACCGGGCGCGCTCAGGCCTTGGCCTGAAGCTCGCGCCGTACGATGGCCGCTCCCGCCGTCATCGCCTGCATCTTGCCAAACGCCACATCGCGCGGCAGATATTTCATGCCGCAGTCGGGCGCGACGATGATGTTTTCGGCGGGCGCATAGGGCAGCGCCTTTCGGATGCGCGCGGCGATGGTGTCGGGTGACTCCACCGTCATGTCGGCCAGATCAACGACACCCAGAATGATTTTCTTGCCTGCCAGATCCTTGAGCACGGCAACGTCTAGGTTTGATTGCGCGGTCTCCAGGCTGATCTGACGGCAGTTGCAGTTGCGAAGCTGGCTGAGAAACGAATAGCCACTTGGCCGCTCGTGAATCACGTGCGCATAACCAAAGCAGATGTGAACCGCCGTGGTGCCCGTAATTCCCTCCAGCGCAGCGTTCAAGGCCTGAAGCCCGTACTGCTCTGCAGGCGCGGGGCGGGCCTGCATGTAGGGCTCATCAATCTGAACAATATCGGCGCCGGCAGCGAACAGATCGCGAATCTCGGCATTGACCGCCACCGCGTAGTCGAGCGCCGCATCGGCGGGATGCCGATAGAAATCATTCTGCGCCTGCTGCGACATGGTGAACGGGCCTGGCACGGTGATCTTGATCGGCCGCGTGGTGTGCCGGCGAAGGAACTTCACATCCTCGACCTGAACCGCGTGCTTGCGGCGAATCTTGCCAGTGATGCGGGGCACAGGATTGGGGTGTCCTGAGCGGTCGAGCGCGGTGCCGGGGTTGTCGATATCAACGCCCTCGAGCGCAGTGGCAAACCGGTTGGAATAGCTCTCCCGCCGAATCTCGCCATCGGTGATGATGTCGAGGCCCGCATCTTCCTGAAGCTTGATCGCGGCGAGGGTGGCGTCGTCCTGCGCCTCGGCGAGCACCGCAGCTGGCACCTTCCAGATTTCACTTGCGCGAACACGCGGCGGAAAGCGCCCGCGCAGATTGTCACGGTCGACCAGCCAGTCGGGCTGGGGCAGGCTTCCGACGAGCGAGGTGGGCAGAAGCATCGGGTCTCCTCCTGTGTGATTTTCGGTTTGCGCGGCAATGCCGCTTGCGCTTTGCCTGTAGTGTAGCGCCGTCGCGCCCGTCGGGGGCTCGCGAGGTTCAGGAGCGTCATCGCAGATGCTGGCCCGGGTCACCATACCGTTGGCTGCGGCCAATTTCATGAATCAGGCCGCGCGGACCGTGATGGCCATCGTGGGTCCGGTGCTGGCAATTGAGCTCGGGTTGTCCGCAAGCGAGCTCGGCATGCTCGCGGCTTTTCTGTTTGCGGCGTATTCGCTCACTCAGTTGCCGCTCGGGGTCGCGCTTGATGCCTACGGACCCAGGCGGGTTCAGGCCGTGCTGATGACGCTTGCCGCACTCGGCTTCATGATCTTCGCGCTGTCGCC
>CAIPNM010000362.1 GCA_903866395.1 uncultured bacterium | reverse complement strand
CTCATCCGCTCACCGACAAGCTCCGAGAGAGTTTTGCCCGAGCGACTAATGCGCTCGAGCACGATTAACCAAGGGATCATTCCGCTGTCGCAATACGCAAAATCCCGGAAATAATGATGCGCGCTCATCTCGCCGCCATACGCGGCATCAACCTCACGCATTTTCTGCTTGATGAACGCGTGACCCGACTTGGAAAGCACTGGTTTGCCGCCCAATCGATTAACGACCTCAAGCGTATTCCAGGTCAATCGCGGGTCATGCACGATGCGCGCACCGGGCTCACGGGCGAGAAAGCCTTCGGCCAAGAGCCCCACGAGGTAATAGCCCTCGATAAATAGACCCGTTTCATCGAAAAAGAAACACCGATCAAAATCGCCATCCCACGCCAAGCCCACGTCTGCGCCGGTTTTCACCACCGCATCGGCGGTGGGGATTCGGTTGGCCTCCAGCATGGGGTTCGGCACCCCATTTGGGAAGGTGCCATCGGGGGCGTGATTGAGTTTCACAAACTCAAACGGCAAATGCGGCTCGAGCAAATCGACGAACAACCCTGCTCCGCCGTTGCCGGCATTCACAACAACTTTCAGTTTGCGCAGTGCCTTCCGGTCGATGTACCCCAAGAGATGATCGATATACCCCTTTTGGGTATCAATCGTTCGCCGCATGCCCGCGGGTAACCCGCGCTCGGCCGCTGTGGGTGGGAGCCGTTGCTCGCGGATGAGTGCGGCCATGTCCTTGAGGCCGGTGTCTGCGCTGATGGGCCGAGAGCCCTCGCGCACGAACTTCATGCCGTTGTAATCGGGCGGGTTGTGGCTCGCGGTCACCATGATGCCGCCATCGAAGCCACCGGCAGCGTCGCCTGCTGAGGTTGCGTAATACACGCCCTCGGTGCCGCAGAGGCCGATGTCATACACATCGACTCCGCTCTCGAGCAGACCTTGGGTCAGCGCCTCTGCAAGCGTGGCACTCGTCAATCGAATATCTCGCCCTACGACTACGCGCTTCGGGTTGACGAAGGCCGCGTAGGCTCGACCGATGTCCCGAGAGAGATCTTCGTTGATCTCGTCGGGAATTCGCCCGCGAACGTCATAGGCCTTGAAGGCAGAGAGGTTCACGGGATGAATCACAACGAGCCGATCGCCGCCACAGCCACCGCCGCGTTGTAGATGATGCTCGTCACCGCCTGCCACAGCGGCAGCGGCGGCAGACGCTCAGTGTCGAGCGGCGCCACGATCGTGTCGCCCGGCTGAATAGCCGTCTTGCCATCGCCCAGCCAGCCGGTCTTTGCGATCACGCTGCCGTCGGCCTTGACCACGTAGACACGCTTTTTATCGGCCTTGCGGGTGAGCCCACCGCTCAAGTTCAGGTAGTCGTCGCGGCTCAGGCCCGCGCGGTAGAGATGCGATGTGCCGTTCTGTACTTCACCCAGTACAGTGACTTCCTGACGAACCTTCGGAATCACGAGTTGGTCGCCATCACGCAGAAGCACATCGGAGGGCGAACCCACATTGCCCGCGAGCACTCGATCGAGATCAATAACGAGGCGACCCACGGCCCGAGTGGTTTTCAGCTGTCCCAGCAGACCCTGCGCTGTCATCGCACCCTGCGCGGCCTGCTGGCCTTGAGCCACCTGTCCCGCTTGAATGGCGGTTGCGGCCAGATCCGACTGCAGACGCTCCGAGAGTCGTGCGATCTGTTCAGCCTCCCGCTCGCGGAGCTCCTTACGGGTGAAGACAGAACCCCTCGTGAAGGCAAGACCCGTCAGCCCACCCGCGCGCTCAATGACCGAACGCAAGGTCTCACCACGACGGATGGGGTAGGTGCCCGGGAAGCGCACTTCACCCGAGACCGTGACTGTCTCCTGCTTCGCCCACTCAGGGAGTTCCTTGACGATCAGCGCATCGAACGCCTGCAGGGTAATGTCTGCCGCCGCATCGCCTCGGCGCACTGCAGCAAGGTCAACCTCGATGAGCTCGCTCTTGCGTTCATCGAGCCCTGATACAAACCGCGAGAGTTCGGCCTTCACACCGTAAGCGGCATCTTCCAGGTTGCCACCAGCACGCAGCAGATCGCTCACGCGCATACCAGGCTCGAGCGGGTATTCGCCCGGCGCCTTCACGCGACCGCCAACACTCACCACCTGGCTGGGCGAATCCACATCGCCTTGGCGACGCAGCTCCGCAAGCAACGGGTTCAGTACCTGCCG
>CAIPNM010000361.1 GCA_903866395.1 uncultured bacterium | reverse complement strand
GTATCCAGCACCAGCGTCCGAATTTCAGGTCAGACTGGCGGGTGGATCTGCCTGCGCCGAAGATCGAGGCGGGAACCGAGTGGGTGAGTCGGTTCGGGCGGGGTGCCAAGAGCAAGGATTGACGCACTGAGGGCCGGTACCATCTGCTCACCGCTTCGGGAAGTCGCGCACGCCGAGCAGTGGCGAATGCATCGACGCCCATCGTGATACCGACGGTCGATTTCTTCAGGCGCTTACTGCCGTTCTCGACAGCGGCCCGAGGCGCGGCAGCACGTCCCAGTTGTGCGTGTAGCGCTGCTGATGGACGATCACGCCGGCGCCGCTGATGTCCAGAATCGCGTAGCAGGGCGGCTCATGGTTGAAGTTGAGGTGAAGCTCGGGCTGCGGGCCCAGTTCGAGGGCCACCTGCTGGACCGTGGAGGGCGTGCCGGCGAATGCGATGCCGTTCCACAGGCCGGAGACCGGCCGGTGCACGTGCCCGAAGGCGATGAGCGCGATCCGCTGCCGGAACGGCTTCAAGACCGCCCAGAAACGCTCGTTTCCGGCAAGCCCGATCCGGTCCATGTACTCGATGCCCAGTGCCAGCGGCGGGTGGTGCATGAACAGGCAGACCGTGTCGTCGCGCGCGGCGAGCGTACGCGACAGCCAGTCAAGACGCAGGTCGCACAGCGCTCCGGAGGCGGCTCCCGGGACCATCGTGTCGAGCAGGATGATGCGTCCGTGCGGTAGCTCGATCGCGCTCTGGAGAAATCCGTTCTCGTCGAGTGGCGTCTCCGGGAAAAAGCGACGCAGCCCATCGCGGCTGTCGTGGTTGCCCGCGAGCACGCGCACCGGTACGCGCAGCGCGCGCAGCACCGGCGCGATGTTCTCGTACTCCGCGTCGCTGCCGTCGTTCACCAGATCGCCTGTCACCAGGCACAGCGCCGCGTCGGCGTGGTGCGCATTGATGTCGGCAACGCACGCCTCCAGTCGTGCACGCGGGTCGAGTCCATAACCCACGTGGCCAGGCCGGCCGACGTGCGTGTCGGTGATCTGCAGGATCTTCACCGGCTCAGTCCACCTTCACGTTGGCAGCCTTGATCACGCTCGCCCAGCGCGCGATCTCGCTCCTGATGAACGCCTCGAACTCCGCCTCGCTGTTGCCGACGGGCTCGGCGCCCTGCTGAGCCAGCAGCTTCTGTGTCTCGGCAGACCTGAGCGTCTTCACCACCTCTGAATTCAGGCGCGAGGTGATCTCGCGCGGGGTGCCCACCGGCGCGAACAGGCCGTACCAGGAGCCCGCCTCGAAGCCCGGCCAGCCCGATTCGATCATCGTAGGAAGTTGCGGCGCGGCAGGCGAGCGCCGCGCGCCGGTCACCGCGATCGCGCGAAGCCGTCCCGATTGCACGACCGGCAGGATCGAGGGCATGTTCTCGAACATCACCGTCACGTGGCCACCGATCAGATCCTGGATAGCCAGGCTGCCACCCTTGTAGGGCACGTGCACCATGCGGATGCTGGCCATGGTGTTGAGCATCTCGCCCGCAAGGTGCGAGGCCGAGCCGGTGCTGCCCGACGCGAAATCCAGCTTGCCCGGCTGCGCCCTGGCCAGCGCGACCAGGTCCTTCACGCTCTTCACCGGCAGCGACGGATGCACTGCGAGCAGAAGGGGAACCGAAGCGGCGAGCGAAATGGGCAGCAGGTCCCGCTGCAGATCAAATATCGGCGTGGGCGCGAGCGTGGCGTTGATCGCGTGGGTGGCGGTTGCCATCAGCAGCGTGTAGCCGTCAGCAGGCGCCTTCGCCGCTGCCTGGGCACCGATGAGCCCGTTCGCGCCGCCACGGTTGTCCACCACGACTGGCCGCCCGAGCGATTCACCCAACCGCTGCGCGAGCAGTCGCCCGACGATGTCAGTCACGCCGCCCGGCGGGAAGGGTACGATCAACCGCAGCGGCTTGCTCGGATAGATCTGACCCAAGGCCTGACCCCAGGCCAGGAAAGGGGTACAGGCAAGCACGGCAGATGCGGCGACTGAACGCAGAAGCTTCGATTTCAAGAACGACTCCTCGATCATTGGGCAGGCAGAGGCCCGAAGCGCGATGCCGGCTACGGTCACGCGTGGCGGTTCGCGTCCTCAGCCACGCGACCATGACCGCGTGGAATGAGTTTGCCGGCCGCCTGTTACAGGCATGCGTGCAACCGCGCATGGCGCAGGGTTCGCCTGTGGCACGCACTGCTTCGCGCGAGATCGGCTGTGGACTGTTCGCAGCCGTCTGCACTGACCCGGCAGCACGGCCATCACCAACCCGAGTCCCGCGACTCAGTCGATCAGTTCGCCGCCCTCGCGGAACGGGAACGGTCCCGGCCAGTCGCCCAGCACCGCCGTGTGGGTGACCAGCGCGGTGCCGTTCCACCAATGGAGCTGGTATCCGGGCGGCTCCAGGCAATAGCTGTCGCCGCCGCCGGGCTTGAGCTCCAGTGCGATCTGATGCGCGGGGCTCGGGCAGGTGGTGGCCACGCTGCCAGCAAAGCGCTGCACGATCGGGCGGTGCAGATGGCCGCACATCAGGCGCTCGACCTGCGGGTGGCGGCGGATCACGGCGGCAAGCGGCGCCGGGTCGGCGAATCCGACGCCATCCATGAAG
>CAIPNM010000360.1 GCA_903866395.1 uncultured bacterium | reverse complement strand
TCGTAGGGGACCTTGTTGATGTGGGGATTGATCGACATCGGACTGGTCGAGGAGACCAGCAGGGTGTAGCCGTCGGGCGCCGCTCGCGCGACGTTGTCCGTACCGATGGCGCCCCCGGCGCCCGAACGGTTGTCGACGATCACCTGGGTTCCCAACGCTTCGCTCAGTTTCTGTGCAGTCAGTCGCCCCATGATGTCGATGGCGCCGCCCGGCGGAAAGGGCACCACGAGCCGAATCACCTTTTCCGGATAGGTTCCGGCTTGCGGCATTGCTGCCGTCGGCAGCAATGCAACGATTGCGACTGCAGCCATGGGAACCACGATCCTTGCTGCTTTCTGCATCGGGTACCTCAAATGTGTTCGTGTGCGCGGAGCATGGAATCCGCGATCACTCCACCGATTGCCCTGTGTTGCCGTCGATGCCCCACTGCCACGTGGAAGGCCTGGTACCCGCCCGGCTGGAAGCCCGTTTTCCAAGCCAGTAGGCCAGGGACTCGCCGACGCCTGCGAACGGCGATTCGATGCCGAGCTTCTGTGCGGCGTCTATTGGCCAGTTCGGGTTGTGCAGGAACTCGCGTCCCAGCGCGGTCAGGTCCGCGCCACCGGAACGGATGATTTCATCTGCCTGATCCGCATGAATGATCAAGCCTACTGCCATGGTCTTTACGCCCGCGCCATTGCGGATGGCACGGGCGTATGGCACCTGATAGCCATAACCCGGCGCCTCACCGGTTGCCGCGTCGGACATCCCGCCGGCGCTGCAGTCAATGACATCGACGCCGTATTCCTTCAGCACGCCTGCCACCCTGATGCTGTCCTCGATGCTCCAGCCGGACTCGTCGACGGCCGATACGCGCATGAAGAGGGGCTTGTCTTCCGGCCAGGACTTGCGCACTGCACGGACCACTTCGATCGCGAACCGCATGCGCTTTTCCGGTGATCCGCCATATTCGTCGGTGCGTTGATTGGCGACCGGCGACAGGAACTGGTGTATCAGATAGCCGTGGGCGCCATGCAGCTCCAGTACCTGAAAACCTGCTTCAAGCGCTCGGCGTGCGGCCTGTTCCCAGTGTGAAAGCGATTCCTGGATGTCGTCATGCGTCATCTGGCGCGGCATGGAGTACCTGTCGGAGAACGCAATCGCGCTGGGGGCGATCAATTCCCACTCCTCGCCATGGTCGACGCCCGGGCACTGGGCCATCGGCATACGCCCTTCCCATGGCACGCTGCGGCGCGCCTTGCGTCCGGAATGGCCGAGTTGTATGCCTGCCACCGCGCCGTTCTTCCTGATCAGGTCGGTGATCCGCTTCAGCGGCGCGATGAAGTCGTCCTTCCAGAGACCCAGATCGCGCGGCGTCGAACAGCCGCGCGGATCAACCTTGGTCGATTCGACGAACACTAGGCCAGCGCCGCCCGCGGCAAACTTTCCGTAGTGCATCAGGTGCCAGTCGTTGACGTGACCGTTGTCGGCGCAATACTGCAGCATCGGTGAAACCACGATGCGGTTCTTCAGCGTGATGCCGCGGATCGTCAGCGGCGAGAACAATCGGGAGTCCATGTCTTCGATTCCTTGGGTCACACTGTTCCCTGGCGCGCTGCGCGTGGTTGAACGTGAGGGCGCCCGGGACAATACGGACAGTAACGCTTCACTCGGGCTTTATCCCGGCGGACTTCACGACACGCGTCCATTTGGCGATCTCGGATTCGAGGAAGGGCTTCATGGCAGCGAGCGACATGTCGAACGGCACCGCACCCATGCCGGCAAGGCGCTGCTGCGCGCCTGGCGTCTGCTTGATCTGCGTCACCAGCGCATTCAGCCTTTCAACGACGCTTGCAGGCACTTTCGAGGGCGCCACCATGCAATAGAACAACAGGCTTTCGTAGCCTGGAAGTCCACTCTCGGAAATGGATGGCGTATCCGCAAGGCTGGGGGTGCGGTTGAGGGTCGCTACCGCGACAGGACGCAATCGGCCCGATTGGATGTGCGGCAATGCCGCCACCACGTTGCTGAATGCAAGCTGAACGTGTCCACCCACCAAAGCTCCCAGCGCCGGCGCATCGCCCTGATAGGTAACCTGGAGCATGTCGATGCCGGCCATCTGCTTGAAGAGCGCCATGTTCATGTGGGAGCTCGAGCCGATGCTGGAAGTACCGTGCGTGAGCGCACCCGGCCGCGCTTTCGCCATCTTGATGATCTCGCTCACGGACTTTGCCGCGAATGAGGGATGCGAAACCAGCACGCCCGGTACATGCGCGACCATTGCAACCGGCGCAAAATCACGGATCGGGTCATACGGCAACTTGCCGTAAAGGGCCATGCCTGTGGTGAGCACGCCGCTGTAGGTGAAGAGCAGCGTGTAGCCATCGGGAGAGGCTTTTGCCACCGCAGCCGCCGCGATCTGTCCATTCGCGCCGCCGCGATTGTCCACGACGACCGGCTGTCCCAGAGAGTCCTCCATCCCTTGCTGGAAGAGACGACCCAGCATGTCGGTGGCTCCGCCGGGTGGCGACGGAATCAGCATCCG
>CAIPNM010000359.1 GCA_903866395.1 uncultured bacterium | reverse complement strand
CGCGGCGATGGAGGCCCGATCGCATGTGCGGATCGATGTGCTGATCATGCGCTTTCCGCCCGGTGTGCGGCGTTGGCTGCATTGGGTGGCGCTGCTGGCGCTGGCCATCTTCGCGGGTTTCCTGGTGTATGGCGCCTTCTATACCGCCCGGGAATCATTTGAATTTCGGGCGACTGACAACAGCCTGCTCAAGACGCCGCTCATCATTCCTCAGGGACTCTGGCTGGTGGGTCTTGCCGTATTCGGGCTCATGGTGGCGCTTCGCACCATCGAGGTCACCCTGCTCTTGCGCGACGGCACTATTGATGAGGTCGAGCGCCTCACCGGCCCGCGCAGCTATGTCGAGGAAGCCGAGGAAACGCTCGATGCGCTGGGCGTCAAAGAAGGTGCCTTGCAGCAGTCGCTTCAAACTGACGTCGGTGGGTCGTCCGCTGGTACGCCTCGCCCGCGAGACAGGAGTATTCCGTGATCGCGGTTGTTTTTCTGATCCTTCTGCTCGCGGTGACAGTTGGAGCCTCGCTCTTCGGCGGAGCGTCGGCTTCGCAGGTACCCGTCGGTCAAATCCTGCTGTTGGTCGGCCTGTTCTGTCTGTTTTTTGGTGCCGGCATTTATGTGGCGGCGGCGCTGGGGCTTCTGGGCATCATCGCAGGCTTTGCCTTTTCCGACCGGCCCTTCTGGAACTTCATTGGCCAGATGGTTTGGGGGCCCACCACCAATTTCGTGCTGGTCGCGGTACCGCTGTTCCTATTAATGGGCGAGATCATGTTGCGGGCGGGGTTATCCGATCGCCTGTACCGCTCGCTCAACATGTGGCTGCAGCGGGTGCCGGGTGGCCTCCTGCACACCAATATTGCCGCCTCCAGCGTATTTTCGGCTATTTCGGGCTCAAGCGTGGCAACGGCCGCCACCATGGGTTCAGTGGCGTTGCCCTATTTTCGCGACACCCGCTACTCGCAGCCCATGGTGATGGGTTCTCTGGCCGCTGGCGGGGCGCTTGGCAATCTCATTCCGCCGGGCATCACCTTCATTGTGTACGGGCTGATCACCGAAACCTCGGTGGGCGCGCTCTACACCGCGGCGATCGGTCCCAGCATCCTGGTGGTGCTGCTCTTTACGCTCCTCATCCTGTGGCATGGTGTCCGCAATCCCCTCCCGCGGCCCGATGCGATCCCGCTGGCGGTGAAGCTTCGCGGTCTGCTCGATCTGCTGCCCACCCTGATTCTGATCGCGATTGTGCTGGGCACCATTTATTCGGGTCTGGCCACACCCACCGAATCGGCCGCGCTCGGTGTGGTGGCGGCGATCATCGCAGCGGCACTCGCGGGGCGGCTTACGCTGTCCATGCTCAATGAATCCGCCAAAGCGGCTGCGCGGACCACCGCATTCATTGGACTCATCCTGTGCGGCGCCTATCTGCTCAACTACATCTTTGGTGCGCTTGGCGTGCCGCGAGCCCTGTCACAGGCGGTCTCCGATCTGCCGGTTCCTTCCTGGATGATCATGACGCTGATCGTGGGTTTTTATCTCGCGCTCGGCACGTTCATGGAAGGGTTTTCGATGATCGTGACGACAATTCCGGTCATCTTTCCGGTCGTCAAGGCGCTCGGCTACGATCCGATCTGGTTCGGCGTGGTCGTGACGATGCTGGTCGAGATTGCGCTCATCAGTCCTCCCGACGGCACCGTGCTCTATGTGTTGCAAGGCATGCGCGGTAATCCGGGGCCGATCACCGATGTGTTCAAGGGCGTCATGCCCTTTCTTCTCGTCTACATTGTTGCGATCATTTTGCTGATGGTGTTTCCGCAGATCGCCCTGTGGCTGGTCGCGCGAACGCCCTGACCGGGGTCGCCGGGCCCGATTCTTCGGCATTTCCTTAACTCAACTCGGGTTTTGTCATGCTGCTTGGGTTTGTCGTTGTTTATCTGCTTTGCACGATCGCAATCGGGCTGTGGGCCGCTAAGAACGTTAAGACCACCGCCGACTTCGCGGTGGCTGGCCGCCATCTGCCGATGATCATGATCGTCACCACCACCTTTGCAACCTGGTTCGGGTCGGAAACCGTACTTGGCATTCCCGCAAAATTTGTTGAGGGCGGACTGGGCGCGGTGGTCGAGGATCCCTTCGGCGCAGGCAGTTGCCTCATTCTGGTGGGCCTCTTTTTCGCGGCCAAGCTCTATCGGATGACGCTCCTCACCATCAGCGACTACTACCGCGAGCGCTATGGGCGGGGGGTGGAAGTGGCCTGCTCGCTCATCATCATCATGAGCTATCTGGGCTGGGTCTCGGCCCAGGTCACCGCGTTAGGGCTGGTGTTCAATCTCCTGTCCGGTGGCGCCATTCCCATTGAGATGGGAATGATCATTGGCACCTCGGTCATTCTCGTTTACACCCTGTTTGGTGGCATGTGGTCGGTGGCGGTCACCGACTTTGTACAGATGATTATTCTGGTGGTCGGGCTATCGGCGATTGCCATCTTTGCGGCCAATCTTGCTGGCGGTGCCGACAAGGTGATCGAGCTTGCGGCGAGCAAGGATCTGTTCAGGTTCTTCCCCGAGCCCAGCTTCACCGAGATCATGTTCTTCATTGCTGCTGCGATCACCATGATGTTCGGCTCGATTCCGCAGCAGGATGTCTTCCAGCGCGTGATGTCGGCGCGTGATGAAAAGGCAGCCACGCGCGGCCCGGTGATCGGGGGCATCTGCTACATCCTGTTTGCGTCGGTGCCCATGTTCCTGGTTACCAGCGCACTCATCATCATGCCGGAGAAGGCGGCCGAACTCATCGCTGAAGACCCGCAGAAGGTGCTGCCTACGCTGGTGCTCGAGAAAATGCCGCTCATCATGCAGGTGTTGTTCTTTGGTGCCCTGCTGGCAGCGCTTCAGAGCGTGGCCTCAGCCACGTTGCTCGCGCCTTCAGTGACCTTTGTGGAGAACATCTGGCGGCAGTTCAAGCCCCGGATCAGCGACCGGCAGGAGCTCCTCACCATGCGAATTGCGGTGCTGGTGTTTGCCTGCTGCGTGTGCACCTACGCCATTGCGCTCAAAGGCACGCCCATCTACGAGATGGTGTCGGGCGCCTATCAGGTCACACTGGTTGGCGCATTCGTGCCGCTGGTGGCGGGCCTCTTCTGGTCGCGAGCCACCACCCAGGGAGCGGTGTTTGCGATCGTGCTGGGGCTTGCCAGCTGGGGCATTCTGTTGCTTGCCGGGCTGGGCAAGGTATTCCCGCCGCAGCTGGCCGGGTTTGCCATGGCGGCCGTGGGCATGGTGATCGGTTCACTCGGGCCCCAGCGCCTCATTCGAAATCAGCACGGATCGCACCGTCATATGACGGGGGTTGAGGGGCGCGGGGCGCACTGAGCTCGGTGGTGACTGTCGTTGGTATGCGAGCGGGGCTAGGCTGTCGAATGAGGTGATCAAACGCGCTTAGCGCAGCCTTGGCCCCGTCACCCGCCGCAATCACGATCTGTTTGTACGGCACCGTGGTGCAGTCGCCCGCGGCGAAAACGCCAGGCACGTTGGTCAGCCCACCGCCGTCCACGACGATCTCTCCAAACCTGCTGAGTTCCACCGTGCCGCGCAGCCACTCGGTGTTGGGTACGAGCCCGATCTGGACGAACACGCCTTCAAGCGGCACCCAGTGCGCCTCGTCGGTTTGCCGGTTGCGATAACTGAGCCCGTTTACCTTGCCCGAGGCACCGGTGATTTCAGTGGTCTCGGCGTTGACCCGGATCGTGACGTTGGGAAGGCTTTCGAGCTTACGAACCAGTACGGCGTCGGCTTTGAGTGCGCCGGCAAACTCCACCAGCGTGACATGCTCCACCACACCCGCGAGGTCAATGGCCGCTTCCACGCCAGAGTTGCCGCCTCCGATCACCGCGACGCGTTTGCCCTTGAAGAGCGGCCCATCGCAGTGTGGGCAGTAGGCCACCCCTTTGTTGCGGTATTCCTGCTCGCCCGGGACATTCACATTTCGCCAACGGGCACCGGTTGCCAGAATGACCGAACGCCCCTTGAGCGTGGCCCCGTTTTCGAGCTTCACCTCGATCAGCCCACCGCGTTCGGCGGCGGGGACCAGCGCCTGCGCGCGCTGCAGGTTCATGATGTCAGCCCCGTAGGTGCGCGCGTGGGCTTCAAGCGCGGTGGCGAAACGGGGCCCATCGGTTTCGAGTACCGAGATATAGTTTTCGATGCCGAGGGTGTCGTTGACCTGTCCGCCGAAGCGTTCAGCGGCGATGCCCACCCGGATTCCCTTGCGTGCCGCATAGACCGCAGCGGCGGCACCAGCCGGGCCCCCACCCACGATGAGCACATCGAAAGGTTCGCGCGAATCCAGCCGGGCCGCCTCGCGTGCTGCCGACCCGGTATCGAGTCGGGCGAGAATTTCCTCCAGGGTCATGCGGCCCGAGCCAAACAGTTGGCCGCTCTCGAACACCATGGGCACTGCCATGATCTCGCGTTGCCGAACTTCATCCTGAAACACGCCGCCTTCGATCACCTCGGTCTTGATGCGCGGATTCAGAATCGACATCAGCGACAGCGCCTGCACCACGTCGGGACAGTTGTGACAGGAGAGCGACATGAACACTTCGAAGCTGAGCGGTTGATCGATAGCGCGGATGCTGTCGATGAGCGCAGGCTCAACCTTGGGTGGGTGCCCGCCCGTCCAGAGAAGGGCGAGCACCAGCGAGGTGAATTCATGTCCCAGCGGTGCGCCAGCGAAGCGGACACCGTGGTTACTATCGTGGGGAGCGATCAGGAACGAGGGTGTGCGCGCGTCATGCCCGTTCAGATCAAGCGTCACCTTGTCGCTCAGTTCGGCGATGGCGCGCACCAGTGCGAGCATCTCGCCGGAGGCTGTGTCGTCGCCGAGCGAAGCGATCAGGCGAATGGGTTGCCGCAGCAGTTGGAGGTACTGCTGGAGCTGTGACTTGAGTTCTGAATCGAGCATGACGATCTCCCCTTTGATGGCCGACTTAGATCTTGCCGACCAGGTCAAGTGACGGCGCAAGTGTCTTCGCACCTTCCTGCCACTTGGCCGGGCAGACCTGTCCGGGGTTGTTGGCGACGAACTGGGCCGCCTTCAGCTTGCGAAGCGTTTCCTTCACATCGCGGGCGATCGCGTTGTCGTGCACTTCGGCCGTCTTGATCACGCCCTCGGGATTGATCACGAACGTGCCGCGGAGCGCGAGACCCTCGTCTTCAATGTGGACGCCAAAGGCGCGCGTGAGGCGGTGGGTGGGGTCGCCCACCAGGGGAAAGCGCGCCTTGCCGACTGCCGGGCTGGTCTCGTGCCACACCTTGTGCGAGAACTGGGTGTCGGTGGTGATGATGTACACCTCGGCGCCAGCTTTCTGAAAGTCGGCGTAGTGATCGGCCGCGTCCTCAATTTCGGTCGGGCAGTTGAAGGTGAAGGCTGCGGGCATGAAGATCAGGACCGACCACTTGCCGGTGAGCGACTGCTCGGTCACTTCAATGAACTCGCCCTTGCCGGAACGATTGACGAAGGCGTTGGCTTTGAAGGGCTGAACGCGGGTGTTGATGAGGGACATGATTTTTCCTTGTAGGTGAGGAGGAGAGACAGCTTGTTTTGCGATGTGGTCGTGGTGAATCACGGCACGGAACGAATGATAGGTGGCGTATATGAATTAATTAAATTGATAGTTTTAATGGAATTGATAGCTGGGGCCTCATGCGCTTGCGTTCCCAGTTGGCTTGCTCGACAGCGGTGTATGCTCCATTCGACTTTCAATCGCCTGGATTGAGGAGACCTGCATGGCACGACTATCCGATCTGACCGAATACGAGCGCACTCATCTGCTCAAGATGTGCGAGCAGGCCCCGCGCCTGGAGCCCAAGGCGTGGGCAGACGCACGGCCTCTTTCCCGGCGTCGCGTGGCAATCATCAGCACTGCGGGCTTACACGCGGGCAGCGATCCCGCATTCGCGCCGGGTGAGGGTGCCACCGGCTATCGGGTGATTCCGGGCGATGTGAACCCGGCAACGCTCATGATGAGTCATCTCTCTGTGAACTTCGATCGAAGCGGTTTTCGGCGCGACCCTGATGTGGTGTTTCCCGTATCCCGGTTGCGTGAGCTGGCCGAGGAGGGCGTTATCGGCTCGGTGGCCGACTTTCATTACTCATTCATGGGGGCACCGTTTCCGCCCACGCGGTTTGAATCGAAGGCCCGCGAGATCGCTGGGCTTCTGCGCCGCGATGGGGTCGATGCAGCCGTTCTGATGCCGGTCTGACCGAATTGCACGTGCGCCGTGAGCGCCATCGGTCACTATCTGGAATCCGAGGGGATTGCTACCGCCTCGATCAGTCTGGTTCGCGAACACACCGAGGTGATGCGTCCACCGCGCGCGCTGTGGGTGCCATTTCCGTTGGGCAGGCCAATGGGGGTGGCGCACGATCCGGCGTTTCAGCGCCGGGTGCTGGGAGCGCTACTGGCCCTCTTTGAGCGTGAGTCGGGGCCGGTGCTCGAGGATTTTCCCGAGGACGCACCCGCTGACGTGGTGGCGCATGCCGCCGAATCAGGCGGTGAAGCCTGTCCGGTGTTTTTTAACGCCCCCGCGGCAGCATCCAAGTCTGCGCGCGCTGCGCTGCTGCAATCCGAGGTCGCGCAGCTTGCCCCCTGGCAGGCGCTCGCCGCCCAGCGCCGCGGCGCGAGCGTATTCGGATTGAGTGGCAAGTCACCGCAGGCGTTGGCTGAGATGCTTATGGAGCTATCCGAGGCGGCCTCCATCACTGCAGCCGAATGGCCGGCGCTCAAGCTCGCGATCGACGATCTTCGTACCTATTACGAGGAGGCTGCGGCGGCCCAACCCTCACCGCTTCCGTCCGCTCAGCTTGAAGAGTGGTTCTATCGCAAAACAGTAGCGGGGGCGTTGCTGCACGACCTGCGCGCTGCAGGGCTCGCGCACGCGGATGCGACCGTCAGGCAGATTGCCGATCGGATGCTGATTCCTAGAAGGGTGCTGGAGGCAGGTTAGGGGTGAAGGTTCGGCCGGGCGGCTGTCAGCGCCAGTGAATGATGCGCAATTCGGGTACCCGAGGAAATTCGCGAATGTTCGCAGTCTCCAAGGTGCGGGCGGGTGGTGTGTCGAACCGTGGCGTGTCAGAGGGTGCGCGCCAGATAGTCAATCAATACGCGCACCCGGTGCGGCACGTAGCGGTTGCTCGGCAGCACCGCATAGATGCTCAGGTCCTGTTTCTCGAACGGTTTTAGGATGGCCTTGACCTTGCGCTTGGCGAGATAGGGGGCGGCGATGAAATCGGGGTGGCGAGCGATGCCCATGCCGCGCGCGGCGGCCTCGGTGAGGGCTATGCCATTGTTGGCAACCAGTCGCCCTCGTACGGGTATCTGGAGCTCATGACCGCGTTCGAAATAAGTCCAGGTGCTTGCCGCCCTGTCGTGGGCGTAGATCAGGCACTCGTGATGTTTGAGATCGGAGGGATGGCGCGGCTCGCCATGCTGCCGCAAATAGGCCGGTGAGGCGAACGTGAGCAGCCTGCACTGCCCGAGCTTGCGAACGATGTCCCCAGACTGAACCTCGGAGGTAATCCGGATGGTCAGATCGAGCCCCTCTTCGATGAGGTTCGAGCGCTG
>CAIPNM010000358.1 GCA_903866395.1 uncultured bacterium | reverse complement strand
GCGGCCAGTCTTCGAGGCGCGCTCGATCAGGCGCTGGCCGACTGGCGGGAGGCGGGAGGCGGCCCATCGCTCGTGACCTATGCGGGCACGCCTGCGCTGGTTCGGCAGATCGAGCAGGGGCTGCCAGCGGATTTGTTCGTGTCAGCAGACGCCGCCTGGATGGACCATCTCCAGTCAAAGGGAGCGTTGCGGCCGGGAACTCGCAGAGATCTGCTCGTCAACCGGCTGGTGCTGATCGCCGCTAGCGATCGCGAGGCGCTGTTGCCGGTGGCCGCTCGCACGTTTGCAGCGCCGGTTGAACTGGGCGGGGCGGGGGATGGCGCGCTCCGGGCGGCGCTCGCGAACTGGCCGGGTTCGACGCGTCTGGCGATCGCCGAGGTGGCGAGTGTGCCCGCCGGGCGGTATGCGCGCGGCGCGCTCGAAGCGCTTGACCTGTGGCGGGCCTGGTCGGGGCGGCTCGCGATGACCGATAACGTCCGAGCGGCACTGCTGCTGGTGGCGCGCGGTGAGACCGAGCTCGGCATCGTGTATGCCTCGGACGCGCAGGCGGAGCCGAGGGTCAGGGTGGTCGGCCTGCTGTCCGAGTCGGTTCATCCTCCGATCCGTTATCCGGCGGCAGTCCTGGCAGCCACGGTGCATTCGCGCGCGCTTGAAGCGCTCGAGTTTCTCGGGGGGCCGGTGGCCATGAAGCGGTTTGTCGCGGCGGGATTCAGTCAACCGCCGCCTTTGTCTGCCGGTGCCCGGTGAGGCCCGACCTGTTACCGGTGGCGCTCGCGTTCAGCAGCGAGGAGCTCGAGGCGATTCTGCTCACGCTGAAAGTGGCCTCGGTGGCCACGCTCGCCACGCTCCCGGTCGGCATTGCCCTCGGCTGGTTGCTTGCCCGAAAGCGCTTTCCCGGGCGAGCGCTGCTCGACGGGCTGGTCCATCTGCCACTCGTGCTTCCGCCGGTGGTCACCGGCTACCTGCTTCTCGTGGCGCTCGGCCGTCAAGGCTGGATGGGTGCCTGGCTGGCCGATCACCTGGGGATCGTTTTTTCGTTTCGCTGGACGGGTGCTGCACTCGCCTCGGCGGTGATGGGTTTGCCGCTCATGGTGCGAGCGATTCGGCTCGCGATCGAATCGGTCGATCGACGATATGAACATGCGGCGGCCACGCTTGGGTCGTCGCCGGTGGTCACGTTTTTCACGATCACGCTGCCGCTCGCCGCGCCGGGCATCGTTGCGGGCGCAGTACTGTGCTTTGCGAAAGCGCTGGGCGAATTTGGCGCCACCATCACCTTCGTGTCGGCGATCCCGGGCGAAACCCAGACGCTCGCCGCCGCGCTCTACGCGCTCACGCAGACCCCCGGGGCAGATTCGGCTGCCTGGCGACTCACGCTGGTCGCCATCGCCGTGTCGATTGCAGCGCTGATGGCCTCCGAATGGCTGGCGAGGCGGGTGGCCCGGCAGGTGCGGGGCGGGCTGTGAACATGACCCGGTCGACACCGATCGACATCGACGTCACGTTGCGTCGACGCGATTTCACGCTCGAATTTCGTCTGTCTGGCGAATTCGGTGCGCTAGCGCTGTTCGGGCGTTCAGGCTCGGGAAAATCCACGGTTCTGGGGCTGATCGCAGGGCTTCTCCGCCCCGACAGCGGACACATCCGGGTGGGCGGTGTCACGCTGGTCGATACCGCACAGCGAATTTTCGTTCCGCCGCACCGACGCCGTGTGGGGCTGGTCTTTCAGGACTCGGCGCTCTTTCCTCACTTTGATGTACGCGGCAATCTGCGCTATGCAGAGCGGTTCGGACGTGGATCGTCCGACGATTTGCGGGGGGCGGCAACGAGGTCCGAGTTTGCCCTGGAATTCGATGATGTGGTGAACCTCCTGGGGCTCGCCGCCCTCCTGTCCCGGCGGCCTGCCACGCTCTCGGGTGGCGAGCGGCAGCGGGTTGCAATCGGCCGCGCGCTCCTTAGCGCGCCTCGGCTGCTGCTGTTTGACGAGCCGCTCGCCTCGCTCGATGCCGAGCGCAAGCTCGAGATCCTTCCCTACATCCTGCGGCTTCGCGAGCAGGCGGGCATGCCGATCGTGTATGTCTCCCATGCTGCGGACGAAGTTGCGCGCCTGGCCGATAAGGTGGCGGTGATTGATGCGGGCCGAATACAGGCGATCGGCCCTCCTGGCGAAGTGCTCGCCCCCGCCTGGGCGCGGGGCGCGGGCGGCTTCGCTGCGGTGTCGGTGATTGAAGCGAGGGTGCTTGCCTTCGATGAAGCCTACGGGCTCACGATGTTCGATCACCCGGCGGGTGTCATTGCGTTACCCGGCCGGATCGGTCGCCCAGGTGAGCCGCACCGTTTCGTGATCCGCGCGACCGACGTGGCGCTCGCCGTGCAGCGGCCGCGCGACGTCAGCTTTCGCACCGTGTTGTCAGGGAAGATCGAAGCCATCGAGCGTGATCCCGGGCCAATCGCCCGGATCGATATCCGGCTGCCTGGTGATGAACGGATCGTGGCACTGATCACGCGGAAGGCCGTCGATGAACTGGCGATCGATATCGGGGATCGGATCTTTGCGATGGTGAAGGCCACCGCGCTCGATGAGCGCTCGCTTGCGCGTTGACGGGTCAGCCAGCCT
>CAIPNM010000357.1 GCA_903866395.1 uncultured bacterium | reverse complement strand
TAGCGGATCTCGACCGGATAGAGCCGGCCCGATACCTCAATGACTGGCGCCGCCTTGCCGTCGATCGCAAAATGCGCGGCAAACCGCTGCGCATCAATCGTGGCCGAGGTAATCACCACGCGGAGATCATGCCGACGGGGCCCCTCAAGTAACCGCTTCAGATACCCCAGCAGGAAATCGATGTTGAGGCTTCGCTCATGCGCCTCATCCACGATGATGGTGTCGTATTGCCGCAGGCGGGGGTCGGACTGCGTCTCTGCCAGCAGCACGCCATCGGTCATCAGCTTGAACGTTGCGCCGGGTGAAAACCGCTCGCCAAAGCGAATCTTGTAGCCCACATGCGTGCCGAGCGGCGAGCCCAATTCCTCGGCAATTCTTGCCGCCACCGAGGTGGCAGCGATCCGGCGCGGCTGGGTATGGCCGATCAGCCCCGCCTGGCCTCGGCCCGCGAGCGCGCAGATCTTGGGCAGTTGCGTGGTTTTGCCCGAGCCGGTTTCCCCGCAAACGATCACCACCGGCGATTCGCGGATGGCGCGGGCAATGACCTCGGCCTGCGCCGACACCGGCAGGGCCTCGGGAAACATGAGCGCAGGCAGCGGTGTGCGCGCCGAGGCGGTGGATTTCATGCGACGAAATTATAATTGTCGGGATGAATGCCCCTTCCGCCCCCCAGTCTGCGCTCGACCCCGCCCGTTTTGTGAGCTGGCTGCGCACGGTCGCGCCCTACATCCATGCCTTCCGGGGCCGCACATTTGTGATTGGCGCGCCGGGAGAACTGTTCGCTCAAGGCCGGCTCAATGCGCTCGCTCAGGATCTGGGCCTGCTCCACGCCATGGGCATGCGGATTGTGCTGGTCCACGGTTCGCGGCCCCAGGTGAACGAGCAATTGCGCCTGCGTGGCGCCGAGAGCCGCTATGAAAACACCATGCGGGTCACCGATGCGGTGGCGCTCGAATGCGCCAAGGAGGCAGCGGGTGAGCTGAGGCTGGACATCGAAGCCGCGTTTTCTCAGGGGCTGCCCAACACACCCATGGCGCATTCGGCCATCCGAATTCTGTCGGGCAATCTGGTCACGGCCCGGCCGGTGGGCATTGTTGCGGGGGTGGATTTCCTGCAAACAGGCCTCACCCGCAAGATTGACGTTGCCACCATCCGGTTGGCGCTCGATAGCGGCACCATCGTGCTGCTATCGCCCCTGGGTTTTTCGCCCACGGGCGAGGCGTTCAACCTCAGCATGGAAGACGTGGCCGCCAGCACCGCCATCGCGCTTGATGCCGACAAACTGATTTTTCTTTCCGAGGCAGGGGCGATTGCCGATCCGCAGGGCACGGTGCGGGGTGAAATCTCAGAGGCGCAGGCCCGGACGCTGCTCGAGGGCGGCCAGCTGCAGGTCGACAGGGCGTTCTATCTCAAACACGCGCTTCGTGCCTGCGAAGGCGGCGTGGCGCGCGCCCACATCATTCCGTTTGATCCCGATGGCAGCGTCCTGCTCGAGCTCTTCAGCCACGACGGCGTGGGCACCATGCTGGTCGAGGAAACCCTTGAGGAACTGCGCGAGGCCACCGCCGATGATGTGGGCGGGCTCCTCGCCCTCATTCGCCCGCTCGAGGAAGACGGCACCCTGGTACGACGTGACCGGGCCCTGATCGAGCGTGAAATTGGCAATTTCACCGTGATTGAGCACGACGGCGTGATTTTTGGCTGCGCGGCGCTCTATCCGTTTTCCGAACACGCCATTGGCGAGATGGCCTGCCTGGCTGTGTCACCCGGGGCGCAGGGGGTGGGCGATGGCGAACGCATTCTGAAGCACATCGAACAGCGTGCCCGCGCCGCGGGGCTCAAGCGCCTGTTCGTGCTCACCACCCGCACCATGCACTGGTTCCTGAAGCGCGGGTTCGTTCAATCAAGTATTGAGCAATTGCCCACAGAGCGTCGGCGCCTCTACAACTGGCAGCGCATGTCGCAGGTACTGATCAAGGACCTCTGATGGCCCTGGTGCGAACCCGTGCATCGCGCGGGGCAGTTGGGCCCGAAAGCGGTATGCTCCGCACACACCACAAGGGGAGTTTTCAATGGCGCGCAGCGTTTTTTGCGTGAAGCTTCAGCGCGAGGCAAACGGCCTCGATTTCCCGCCCTACCCGGGCGAACTGGGCAAGCGGCTCTGGGAGAGCGTGAGCAAGGAAGCCTGGCAGGAATGGATCCGGCATCAGACCATGCTGGTGAATGAAAACCGGCTGAATCTGGCCGATGCGCGGGCGCGAAAGTACCTCGCCACGCAAATGGAAAAATACTTCTTCGGTGACGGCGGCGACAAGCCCGCCGGCTACGTCCCGCCTAGCGAGTAGAGGGCGCGGCGCCGGCAGCGCGCCGCTCTTCCACCCCCTCGGGCGTGGCCACCAGCGCCACGCTCGCCGGCTGGCGGGCAAAGAGTCCCACGGTCACTACGCCGGCCCACTGATTGATTTCCGCTTCGAGCGAATCAGGCTGGGTGATGCTGAGCCCCGCGACGTCGAGGATGAGGTTGCCGTTGTCGGTGACCTTGCCTTCGCGTACGGTGGGCGTGCCACCTATCAGTCGCAGGCGCACACTCACCAACTCAACAGCCATGGGAATGACCTCCACCGGGAGCGGGAACCGCCCCAGGCAATCCACCCATTTGCTGCGATCGACGATGCAGACAAAGCGCTCGCTTGCAGCAGCCACGATTTTCTCGCGCGTCAGCGCACCGCCTCCGCCCTTCACCATTTGCAACGACGCGTTGATTTCGTCGGCGCCATCGACATAAACGGGAATCCGACGACCTGCGGCAATCACCTCGTTCAGATCCAGCACGTTGATGCCCTGCGCACGCAGGCGCTCGGTGGAGCCCGACGAACTGGACACGGCGGTTGGAAACTGATCGCGCCGCGCGCCCAGTTCCTCGATGAAGAAATTAACGGTGGAGCCGCTGCCTACGCCCACGACTTCACCGGGCAGCAGATGGTCGATGGCCGCGCGCGCAGCCGCCCGCTTGAGGCGATCTTGGGGGGGGGTTGAGGTTGTCATCCTGAGATTGTAATGGGCGGGCGGGGGCCGATAGAATCGGGCGAGCTCGACCAGCATTCAACGAGGAGACAATCAATGAAAAAAGCACACGGCCATCTGCTCCCCCTTCGTAGGATTCTCAGCGCGGTGTTGATCGGCGTGGCGGGCCTCGCGCTCGCGCCTGCCGCGCAAGCGCAATCTGCCTGGCCGGGTAAGCCGGTTCGCATCATGGTTGGCGCCTCGGCGGGTGGTGGTACGGATGTGATCGCCCGCATGCTTGCTGACCGGTTCACCGACACCTGGAAGCAGAGCTTCGTGGTGGAAAACCGCCCGGGGGCCTCGAATACGATCGCGGCAGACCTCACCGCCAAAGCCGCGCCCGACGGCCACACCCTGCTGGTCGCGACCAACACCGGGCAGGCGATTGCGCCCCACATGCTGAAGCTCTCCTACGATCCGCTGAAGGACCTGCAGCCGGTTGGGATGATTGTCGAAGTGCCCAACGTGGTGCTGGTGTCGGCCACGCTCCCGATCAAGACGGTGGCCGAGCTGATCGCCGATATGAAGGCCAAGCCGCAGGGCTATCGCTACGGATCGTCGGGCGTGGGGAGCACCCAGCATCTGGCCGGTGAAGCGTTCGATCTCGCCACCGGCGTGAAGTCGATTCATGTGCCCTACAAGGGCAGCAGCCAGGCGCATGTGGATGTGATCAGCGGAGCGGTGCAGCTGATGTTCGACACCACGTCGTCTTCCATGCCGCAGATTCGCGCGGGCAAGATGCGGCCGCTTGCCGTGATGTCACCGCGACGCTCGGCGCAATTGCCGGAGGTTCCCACGCTTGCCGAGGCGGGGGTTCAGAGCCTTGAGATGTCCACGTGGTACGGGTTGTTTGTCACAGGCGGCACGCCGGCCCCGGTGGTGGCGCTACTGCATAACGAACTCAGGCGCGTGCTGACACTCCCGGAGGTGTCACAGAAACTCGCAGGGCTGGGGGGCGAGCAGCGTGACATGACCATTGATGCGTTTGCGGCGTTCAACCGGGCCGAGTTCCAGCGGTTTGGCAAGCTGATCGCGGAGGCCAAAATCGGCGAGGGCAAGTAAGCGAGCGAGCCCCGCCGTTTCGGCTATAATCGCGGGTTCGCGGGGCGTAGCTCAGCCTGGTAGAGTGCTTGCTTTGGGAGCAAGATGTCGGAGGTTCGAATCCTCTCGCCCCGACCATCCTTTCCCGATCAGCGCCAAGCCGTTTTATCTCGGCGCGGCCTTGCCGGGTGAGGTTGTTGTCCCGCTGCACGACAGAAGTTGGTTTGCGGATTTGCTGCCCGTAGCTCAGTTGGATAGAGCATCAGCCTTCTAAGCTGAGGGTCACAGGTTCGATTCCTGTCGGGCAGGCCAGTTCCCGGTGGTGGCTGTAGCTCAGTGGTAGAGTCCCGGATTGTGATTCCGGTTGTCGTGGGTTCGAATCCCATCAGCCACCCCAC
>CAIPNM010000356.1 GCA_903866395.1 uncultured bacterium | reverse complement strand
GTCGAGGGCGCCCAGGCTGTGAGCGGCTTTCACACACTGATTGAAATCGATACCGATGGCCATCGCGCCGGCGTCCGACCCGATGATCGCGACCACCTGATCGCTATCGCGAGCACGCTTCACGATCATGGTGCGGTGTGCGCTGGCGTTCTCACCCACGCCGGCGGCTCCTATCAGGTACGCTCCCATGAGCAGATTGCCCAGATCGCCGAGGCTGAGCGCTCGGGCGCAGTGCGCGCAGCCGAGACACTCCGTGCAGCGGGATATCCCGCATCAACCGTGAGTATCGGCTCCACCCCCACGGCGCTCTTTACCGAGTGCCTGGACGGCGTCACCGAGGTTCGGGCGGGCGTCTTCGTGTTCTTTGATCTGGTGATGGCCGGCATCAATGTGTGCCAAACCGACGATATCGCGTTATCGGTGCTCACCACCGTGATCGGCCATCAGTCAGACAAGGGCTGGGCGCTGATCGACGCCGGATGGATGGCGACCTCGCGCGACCGTGGCACGGCGCGCCAGCCCGTCGACCAGGGCTACGGGCTGGTCTGCGACTCAAGCGGCGTACTGATTCCAGATCTGATCGTGGCCGATGCCAATCAGGAACACGGCATCATTGCTCACCGACACGGCAAGCCGCTTCCAGCACTTCCGGTTGGAACACGGCTACGCATTCTGCCCAACCATGCCTGCGCCACGGCGGCGCAACATGACCGCTACTACGTGGTCGATGCGCAGGGTCAGGTCACTGCGAACTGGACGCGATTCTCCGGTTGGTAGCAGATAGTCGAAGCCGCCGCACCAAGATTGATCGATCAACCCGACCCAAGGACTCTTCATGCGTATCTGCCGATTCGAACCCAACCGACTGGGTGTAGTGGAAGGTGATCAGATTGCCGATGTCACCGACGCCTTGTCCGTGCTTCCGTCCCACAGCTACCCATTTCCGGGGCACGACCTCCTGATTGCCAACCTCACAGCAGTACGCGCCCGCATCAACCAGTTGCTGCCCACCGCGCAGCGCGTTGCGCTCGCGTCGGTCAAGCTGGAATCTCCGGTCGCCAACCCAGGGAAGATCGTCAATGCACCGATCAACTATCAGGCGCACATTAACGAGGCACACAAGGACAAGGACCTGCAGCAGGGCATTGGTGGTCGGCCCACCAGTTTTATTGGTGACTGGGGCCTGTTTCTGAAGGCCAATAGTGCGCTGGTCGGCTGCGGCGCCGAAATTCAACTGCGACACCCGAACCGCCGCAATGATCATGAGGTTGAATTGGCGCTGGTGATTGGGAAAACCGCTCGCTCGGTGAAACGCGAAGACGCGCTCAGCCATATCGCCGGTTACGCCATTGGGCTCGACATGACGGTTCGCGGCCCCGAAGACCGCAGCTTCCGAAAATCTCCCGACACCTACGCGGTGCTGGGCCCGTGGCTGGTCACCGCCGACGAACTCGGCGACCCTGGAAATTTGAGCCTGGAACTCTCGGTGAACGACGAAATCCGCCAGCGTTCCAACACCCGCCTACTGGTTTACGACGTGCCCAAGCTTATTGAATACGCCTCAGCGTGGTACACACTGCACCCGGGAGACGTGATTCTGACGGGCACGCCTGATGGCGTGGGTCCGGTGAAGCCGGGGGACACCCTCTTCGCCCGGATCGAGAAGATCGGTGAATTCCGGATGCGGGTGGCCGATCAATACGCCGGATAGCAGGCAACTCGCGTCCAACGCGCCTCGTCGTCAGGTTTGTTGCGGTGGGGCGCAGGGCGCGCTCCTAGCGAACGGCGATGGCCTCGACCTCAACGAGGAACTTCGGATGCGCAAGCGCTGACACGACCAGCAGCGTTGAGGCTGGGCGATGCGCACCCAGATGACGCGCGCGAATTCGGGCAAAGGCGGCGAAATCATCGGCTCGCGTCAGGAAAGACATGAGCTTCACGACGTTGGCCATGCTCATGCCCGCTTCCTTCAGAATGGCGTGGAGGTTGTTCCAGACCAGTTCGGCCTGCGCCTCCAGCGAATCGGGAATGACGCCCGCCTGGTCGATCGCCACCTGCCCTGAAATAAACAGCAGATTTTCCGGACGATGAAGCAACACGCCGTGGCTGTAGGTGCCATTGGGTGCGGGAATGGTGGTGGGATTGACAGACTGCATGCGAGAACCTCCGTCTAGGTTAGGGGGGTGGAGCACTTAGGCATGCCCGCTACACGCTACCGTCGTAACGGGCCTCGATCCGCCGAACCAGCAGTTGTTTTCGATCATCGGGCAACGCATCGTTGCGAAGAATTTTCTCAACTCGATCGCTGGGAAGCTTCTGCATCATCGCATCCACGTAATCGGCAATGGACACGCGATCCGGATGAGGCACTACAACGCGGATCGCATCGCCCGCACCCAGTTCGCCCTCCTCCTCCACTGATAGGTACAACCCGGTCATGGCTTCATTTAGCATGAATCGGGCGGCGTCGTTACGACCCGCCCGCGCGACAAACTTGTAGCAAGGAAGTCGCGGCGACCGAACCATCAAGCGCGTTGTACCCACCTCAAGAACATCACCAATAAAAAGGCTTCGCTCGGATACGCCTGCAGCAGTAAGGTTTTCGCCAAAGAACGCGGTTGGGAGCGACGCCCCATTCAGAAACTCGGACCAGCGAGGATAGTGTTCCGAAGGCATCAGACAGATCGCCTTGTTCGCTCCGCCGTGCACCGAACGATCAGCCTGCTGATCGCCCGTCAGACCGCTAAATGACACCCTCACTCGCTCGATGACAGGTTGCTTCGTGATTGACGATAAGACTTGCCCGCGCGCGGTGTTGAGGGGCGCCGGAACACCAACGGTAACAGCGATGACCTTCATCAATTGACGGAATGAGCCGAGAAGCGCAGTTTGATCGCCTCGAGCACGCTCGAATTCGACGTGACGACCGGCACACCAAATGTCTGCTCGAGAAGCGGCAAAGCTTCGACCGCACGAAAATTGGTGCACGACGCAAACAGGCAGTCAAAGGACTGACCACGCAGGCGCTCACGCGCGAACTCAACGATTTGTTCAGGCGTGGGATCGGCAAGCGCAACGTTGTCGGTAATGCCCATGCCGTGCGCGCACACCACGCCGGTATGCGTTGCCACGGCGGCAGCCACCGACTGCGTGAGGTCCTCGTTATAGGGCGTGATGATCGCAACCTTGGCCGCCTTCCGGCGCTGGAGGGCCTCAGACACCGATGAGACCACACCGATCGTTGGACACCCTGCCAGCTCACCCAGCGAACTGCACACCTGTGTGTCATAGGCAAGCCCAAACAACGACCCCGCCGAAGTGCAACCAAAGACCAGCACATCTGGGTTGAGGGTGCCCAGATCTTTCGCGGCCGCGGGCGCATGCTGTTCGATCATGGCGAGTTCGCAGGCCCTTGTGGTTTCCACCAGGAACATGCGGTCGGTATGCACCGTGAATTGATCCTTGGGTAGGCCCGCGTGCAGATCATTTTCCATGACGGTATTGGATGAAGGCACGAGGAGCGCAACACGGGTGCGGCGGATAGTTGGGAGGGATGTCATGGGCGGCACCTCGGCTAAATGGTGAAAGACGAAGAGAGCAGGTTTGCAAGTGGAAGCGGTTTAAACGATAGCCCCATAGGCACTGCGGGGCCGATTCTGCAGCACGCCCGCAAGTTCGCGTAGCGGCTCTTCGAGGGCCCCCGCATTTGGCGCGCCGCCGAGGCTGACACGAAGCGCATGCGGCGCGTCCGAACCTTCCATCAGAAAATCGGCAGCGGGCGATACAAGGATGCCGCGACGGGAGAGTTCGACGCCGACGTCGGCAGCACTGAACTGCCCCGTGCCGACCCATAGGTGATAAGACGCTGCATCTGAGGCAGTGTGAATGCTGTTGGCTGGAAGCAAGCTGTGGGCAAGCATCACCCGCTTGCGCGCCTCGGCCTGGTGACGTGCCACGCAGAGGGCCAGCCCCTTTGTTTGGATGAGATCGCTGGCCAACGCGGCCTGTAGTGACGATTCCGTCCAACCGAGCGATAGCAGCGCATCGCGCCCGCGCGAGACCAACGCTGGCGGCAAGAGGCTGTAGCCCACCCGTAAGCCCGGCGCCACGCACTTCGACAGGCTGGTGACGCAGAGGGTTCCCTCCGGCCAGAGCGCCGCAAGCGGCGCCAAACCGTCGGCCGCGAGCAGTCCATAGATGTCGTCTTCAACGATGGGAACCGAAGCGCCGCGCGCGAGCCTCGCCAGGTCGGCCCGGCGGCGCTCGCTCAGCACCGACGAGGTGGGATTGTGGCCACTCGGCGTGCATACGACCGCCTTGATACGCCCCTCGCGAAGCCGCGATCGAAGCTGCGACACCACCATGCCGTCAGCGTCTGAGTCGATACCGACAAGCTTCAGTTGAAGCAGGTCGCCGATACGCCGCAGGCCGCTGTAATTCAGTCGCTCGCAGGCCACGCTGTCGCCCGGACGGGTCAGCGCCATCAGTGCCACGAGGAGCCCATGATGAGCACCCTGCGTGACCAGCACCCGTTCGGACTGAGCCCTGAGGCCCCGCAAGCCAAACAGCGTGGCGCCGGCGCTTCGATTCACCGCACTGCCGCTCACTGGCGCGTAGTCGACGAGACGGGACAGCGTACTCGGCTGCGTCATTCGCCGAAACGAAGCCGACACCAGCTCTGCGGACACTGCCACCGGCGGAATATTGAGCGAGAGGTCGCTCCAACTATCCGCGGTGCTTTCGCCGGTCGCCGAGGCCACATAGGTGCCGCTGCCGGAGCGCGCGGTGACAATGCCACGCCGCGCGGCCTCAGCGACCGCCTTGGTGACCGTTGCGACGGTAGTGCCGAACAGGGCAGCGAGCTCGCGCTGCGGAGGAAGCTGCGCCCCGGACGCCAATGCCCCTTGCCTGACACCGCTCTCCAGCGCCTGGACCAATCCGAGATATTTTGGCGTTCCAGCCACCAGGCGGCGGCGGCCGGCAGCGACCAGGAAGTCGCGGGCAGACGCATCGAGGGATCGGGGCTGCGGAGAGGGGGTACGCGGCTGAGCCATAAGCGTCATATTACGCTTTAATGGCGCTCAAGCAATCTCGTAGGGAATTAATGATTGATGTGCAACGATCGGCCCTAGATTGACCCCTTGCGATTCATGTCACAGAATCGCACCCGAACTAGCACAGTTGGAGCCCACTCATGATTTCCCCCAGCGTATCCGCCTTGGTTGACGGCGAAGTCTATGTTCCCGGACTACCCGCCGACCACCTGGTCGACACCTATGGCATTCCAGCCGATCAAATCGCCAAGCTGGGCTCAGCCGAAAATCCCCATGGCACCTCGCCGCTTGCCCGCCGTGCGGTCGAACAGGTGCTGGACCGCATGTCGATCTACCCAGAATGGACCTCGCGTCAGCTGCGCGAGGCCATTGCCCGTCGCTATGGGGTCACGCCGGAGGGCGTGGTCTGTGGATCTGGCGAAACCGAGGTCATCGCGCTGGTCATCCGCGCTTATGCAGGCCCTGGCGAGCCGGTGCTGATGCATGCACCCTGCTTTCCGCTCTACCGCATCTTTGCCACCATGGAGAACCGAAAGCCGGTCTACGTCCCCATGGGAAAAGACTTCAACCTGGAGATGGACCACTATCTCGACGCCCTGGCCAGTCGACCGAAGATCGCCTTTCTCACCAGCCCACACAACCCAAGCGGTCAGCTGGTGTCCGAGGCCGACGTGCGCCGCGTCTGCGAAGCGGCCCACGAAGACACCCTGGTCGTGCTCGATGAGGCCTACATTCACTACAGCGAAACCGAAGGTAGCGTTCACCTGCTCCGCAACTATTCCAACCTCATGGTGCTTCGCACTTTTTCCAAGGCCTATGGACTGGCGGGCCTGCGAGTGGGATTCGGCATGTCGGGCAACGCGGCGCTGATCGAGCCGCTACGGCGCCTTAAGCCCACCTGGAATGTGGGCCAGTTGCAGCTTGCGGGGGCCATCGCCGGCCTTCAGGATGACGCGCACGTCGCGCGCGCGGTAAAGACCGTGGTGGAGATGCGAGGCTATGTCGCCCAGCAGATGGCGAGCATGACGCGGTTTCGTATGGTGCCCCATTCACGCGCCAATTTTTTCCTGACCGAAATTCTCGATCCAGCGCTGGATTCCGACATCGTCTTCGAGGAACTCCTGAAGCGCGGTGTGATCGTGAAGAACGGTAACCACATTGAAGGACTGGGCTCACGATACCTTCGGGTCGATCTCAACCTGAAAGTTCATATGGACCGATTCCTCAACGCGTTAAACGACCTGCCCGCCCGCTGACAACGGGCTGTGATGACTACGGGCGCACTGATCGGAATTGACGTCGGTGGCACATTCACCGACGCGATCGTCTTCTCGCCGAAAGACGGTCAGATCGTTGCTGCGTTCAAGCTCCCGTCCACGCCCGCCGATCCTGCGAAGGCCGTGCTTGGCGCGCTCGAGCGCATCGCGCAGACGGTCCCGCTCATGCAGTCCACCGTGTGCCATGGCACTACGGTGGGCACCAATGCGCTGCTCGAGCGCAAGGGCGCCCGCCTGGCATTACTTGCAACGCGCGGCTTCACCGACATCATCGAGCTGCGCCGGCAAGACCGGCCCACGCTCTATGATCTTCATGTCAGGATCTCCGAACCGCTGGTGGAGGCAAGCGCCCGTTTGCCGGTAGACGAACGATTGGATGCAAGCGGTAAGGTGGTGACGCCCATCGCGGTCACCGACGATTTCCTTGACGGGTTAGAGACTCTGGCGCCCGAGGCCATCGCCGTCAGCCTGCTCCATGCCTATGCCAACCCAACGCACGAGAAGGTCCTGGTCGAGCATCTGAGCGCGCGTTTTCCTGGCTGCTTCCTCAGCATCTCGAGCGACGTCTGCCCCGAACTGGGCGAGTACGAGCGCACCAGCACCACCGTCGTGAACGCCTACATCGGTCCGGCGGTCGCGCGCTATCTAGACCGACTAGCCACCGACACCCATACCGCAGGCGTTTCGCGGCTCCTGATCGTCAAATCCAATGGCGGTCTGAGCGCCGCCGTCAATGCCAGTCGATACCCGGTACACCTGATCGAGTCGGGTCCGGCTGCCGGCATGATTGCCGCTGCAACGTTTGCCCAGGCAACCGGTCGCCCCGATCTGATCACATTCGATATGGGTGGCACCACCGCGAAGGCAGGTCTGATCCGCCGGGGGGAACTCCAGGTCAGTGGCGAATTCCGCGCAGACGCCGTCCGCGACGGTCATCCGATCGGTGGCTATCCCATCCGCAGTGCAGTCATCGACCTGGTGGAGATCGGCGCAGGCGGCGGCAGCCTCGCCTGGATCGACGCGGGGCGTGTGCTGAAGGTGGGACCTCAGAGTGCGGGCGCTGACCCGGGGCCAGCGTGCTACAGCCGCGGCGGTGAGCGCCCCACCGTGACCGACGCGCATGCGGTGATCGGCACCCTGACTGCGCAAGACTTTGCTGGCACTGGCGTTGCGTTCTCGCGAGAGCAGGCGGTGGCGGCGATTACCCGGCACGTGGCTGAGCCCATGGGTTGGAGTCTCGCGCGCGCCGCCTACGGAATCATCAACATCGCGGCCGCCAGCATGACCGAGATGGTACGGCTGGTGACTGTTCGCAAGGGGCTAGACCCCCGCGGGTTTGCATTGCTGGCTTCGGGTGGCGCGGGCCCTCTGCATGCGGCGCTCGTCGGCCGCGAGGTGGGCGTCGCCGAGATCATCGTGCCGCCCTACCCGGGGATGTTTTCGGCGATCGGCGCCACCCTCGGCAATATCCGGCATGACCTCTCGCAGGCGCTGCTCGCGCCGCTCGCGACCCTGGCTGCGTCACAAATCGAGGCGGCGTTCACTGCGCTGACGTCGCGTGCCCTCAGCCTGCTCGATGCGGAAGGGGCGCAGGGCCTGCCCGTGCGCCTGCGCCGTCACGCCGACCTGCGCTTTTTGGGTCAGCTGTTTGAGCTGCGCGTGACGCTGGGGCAGGCCGAGTCACCGCCCCCCACCATCGCTGAGATCGAGGCTGCATTCAGACAGCAGTACCTGCGCGAATTCTCAATCGATCTGCCTCATGCCACCGTGCAGCTGGTCCGACTGGGGTTGGTCGCCGAAGCAGATCTCGCGTCGCCAGCAAAGCGCCTGTTTCAGCCGTTTCCCGCCAACACGCCAGCCGCTATTTCAACCGGCAACCCACGAAGCATTCTCGCTGAGGATGGGTCATGGAGCGATATTGCCGCGTACCAGACTGCCGAGGGCGGCGCGCTTCACGCCCAGGGTCCCGCCCTGTTCATTCAGGCGGGCGCTACCGTCTGGGTGCCAGCGGGCATGGCAGCACAACGCGGGACAGACGGGTGCCTCGTCATCCGGCCGACCCTGCCTGAACCGCCCACCCAGCGCCTCGTACAGGAGCCCGTCCGGTGAACGCCTCCGAACCTAATCTGCTGGATACCGACCCGGTCAGTTTCGAGGTCATCAAGAACGCGCTCTACGCGCTCTGCGCCGACATGAAGTCGGTGATCATGCGAACCTCGTTTTCGCCGCTTCTCAGTCTGTCGGCTGATCTGTCCTGCGCCTTGCTCGACACCGGCTGCAATGTCGTGGCGCAAGGGGTCGATATCCCGGTACATCTAGGCGCTGCGGGTCTGAGCGGCGCAGCAGCTGTCAGAGCCTTTCCGCTTGAAAGCTGGTCCGAGGGCGACGCGGTGCTGTTGAACGACCCCTATGAAGGCGGCACGCATCTTCCCGACATGTCGCTGGTCACGCCGTTGTTTGGCGACCATGCGCTGATGGGCTTTGCGATCAGCCGCCTGCACTGGCCAGATATTGGCGGCATCGCGGCAGGTAGTTCCAGCGTCTGCGATGACATCATCAAGGAAGGCCTCCGGATTCCGCCGGTGCGGATCGTGGAGAAAGGCGTCACCCGAAATGACTTGCTGCAACTGATCCTCGCTAACGTTCGGATTCCGCAGGACCGGCTCGGCGACTTTCGCGCTGCGCAGGCTGGGCATGCGCGCGCCACTGAGCGTGTTGCGGCGCTCTGCGCGCGCTATGGTGCAGCCGTGGTTCGCGCAGTGATGGCGCAAACCCAGGTTTACAGCGCGCGTCTGGTGCAGGATCGTTTGTCAAAACTCGCCGACGCGGTGGTCGACCACGAGGAACGCCTGGATGGCGACGGCATCGACGCCAACTGCCGGCCGCTCATCAAGGTGCGGATCACCAAGGCGGCCGGGTCGCTCCATGTCGATTTCACCGGCTCATCGCCCTGCGTGCCGGGACCCATCAATGCGCCCTATCCGGTCACCTGCGCCGCCGTTTACTACACGGTGCTGAGTTTCCTGGGAGGCGACATTGCACCCAACGCTGGGGTTTATGCCGACGTCAAAATCACCGCACCGGTCGGCTCCATCGTCAATGCCACCAACCCGGCACCCGTGGTCGCGGCCAACACCGAGACCTCAAACCGCATGGTCGATATTCTGTTTGGTGCACTGGCCAAGGCCTGGCCAGAGGTGGTACCCGGCGGCAGTTACGGATCAGCCTGCGTCTACACGCTGGGCGGCCTCGACCCCCGCTCAGGCAGACGCTTCGTGCACTACGAAACAGTGGGCGGCGGTGGCGGCGCCACGTCGTACGGCCCGGGCGCAAACGGCATCAGGGTGCATATGGGTAACACCATGAACCTGCCCATCGAAAACGTGGAAGCGCAGATTCCGGTGCGGTTCACCGACTATTCCATCGTTCGTGCATCTGGGGGCGCGGGTCGGCACGCGGGTGGCAGCGGCGTTCGAAAATCGCTGGTTTCACTTGCAGATGGCGTGCAGGCCTCGGTGCTCGGCGAGCGCACCGACACGCCCGCGCGCGGCGCGGCAGGCGCACACGACGGTGCGTGCGCGCGTTTCACCCTGATCCGCGACGGCCGGCGTATTGACCTTGGCGCAAAGAGCGGCCCCCATTCCCTCAATGCCGGCGACGGACTGGAACTGACGACGGCAGGCGGCGGCGGCTGGGGAGCGGCCTCATGAGATCGTCTGGTAGTACAGGTTTTGCGGGTGGTTGGCCTGCGCAAAAAAGAACCAGCGCTCAGCGATCAAGCCAGTGAACTGCACCACCACCGCGAGCAGCAGCACGCCTCGTGACGGTTCGAATGCAGCCAGCAACGCGGCAGGCAGCAAAAAGCCAGCCACCAGAAAGAACCACTTGATGCTGCGAAGCAGCTGTACGCTTCGGCCATGAAAGAACTCGCGCGTGGCGTAGGAGCCCCCCATGAATCCCTGCGCGCGCTGCCGGACCACTGGATGCCGAACGCCGATCGCACTTTGTATGCTTGAGCGAGGCTTCAACCGGGCATTACGCAGGAGCGAGGCCACGCGGGTGGCAAGGGCGACCAGCGTGAGCACCGAGGCCGAGATCGTGAGCGCGGGGACCCATGCCGGGGCAACGAAGCTCGCAAACGCAGCCGCCAACGTGGTGCCCGATGCGCACCCTATCGTCAGATAGTTCACCACCGTGAGCGGGCTTGCCCATTCCTGAAGAAATTTGAGCGATGCATAGATCATCGCTGTGCAGACAAAGAGGCCGAGGCACACGATGACCGCAGCCACGCCCAGGATGCGTGTTCCCGCGGCCCCCCATGCATGCCCGAGCGCCCAGCCCGCACAAACGGCGATGAAGAGGGGCAAGACAATCACCTCGCGCGACAGCCATGAGGTCCGCCACATGGTGGCCGCACGCCAGGCCCGCTCGGGGCGTCCGAGGTGGAAGAATGACGCGAGCAATCCGAGCGCGCTCAGGAACACGGCGAGCGCGCCCCCCTGAGCCAGGATCAGACGCTCTGCTGCGGCGGCCCCGAACCCGCCCAGTTCGCATGCGAAGAGCGCCAGAAACAGACCCTGCCCCGCGCCAATCAGCACCGTCAGAAAAATGACCGAAAAAGCGGGCTGCATCAGTCGCCCTGCCGTCTTGGAAGATAGCGATTGGCCGGGCGCGTGCCCCACTCGGGCATCAGTTCATAGCCGCCGCGTTCACGGATTGCCTCCGACACCGCGGAATCCGGATCGTGGACATCACCAAACAGCCGGGCATTGGTCGGACAGGCCATCACACACGCAGGCTTGCGCTCGGCCTCGGGCAGGCTGGTGTCGCTGATGCGGTCAACACAGAGCGTGCACTTGGTCATGACCTGGCTCGCCTCATCAATTTCCCGGGCCCCATACGGACACGCCCAGCTGCAATATTTGCAGCCGATGCACTTGTCATAGTCAACCAGAACAATCCCGTCTTCTTTTCGCTTGTAACTGGCACCGGTGGGGCACACCGGAACGCAGGGTGGGTCCTCGCAATGAAGACAGCTTTTCGGGAAGTGCACCGTCTGGGTGTCGGGATATTCGCCCACTTCGAAGGTTTGTACCCGGTTGAAAAAGCTTCCGATCGGATCGGCGCCATACGGGTTGTCGTCGGTCAGCGGCCCCGCCGACCCGGACGTATTCCACTGCTTGCAACTGGTGACGCAGGCATGGCAGCCCACACACACATTCAAGTCAATGACCAACGCGAGCTGAGTCATCGGATCACCTTCATGAGGCCTGCCATCCATCCCAGCCGACGCGGCGCCTTAGCTGGCATCCCCGCCACCGGCCGCATCGCTTCAAACTGCGGAAAGCTTTCGGCGGGCTCGTCTGGCCCCACTGGGGTAATACGAACGCGAACGTCATACCAGGCCGCCTGCCCGGTGATCGGGTCGGAGTTGGACATCAATGCCTCGGCTTCGCCAATCGGGAGTTCCTCCCGAATAAGATGATTGAGCAGAAAACCCTGCTGCGATTCATTAGCATCAGGGGTCAGGCTCCAGGCGCCGCGCTGCTTGCCGATGGCATTCCAGGTCCAGACCGTATTCGGCTCCACCGCTTCGCTGTGCCTGCACAGGCAGCGCACCTTCCCCCATTCCGATTCGACCCACATCCATGCACCATCGGCGATGCCGGCCGCGAGCGCGGTACGTGTGTTCACATAGAGAAAATTGTAGGTGTGGATCTGTCGCAGCCAGGCGTTCTGTGAGTCCCACGAGTGGTACATCGCCATGGGGCGCTGGGTGACCGCATGGAGCGGAAACCGCGTGGTGTCGGTGACCTGCCACTCTAGCGGCGTATAGAAAAACGGTAACGGATCGAAAAACCGGGCCACGCGCTCGCGGAGCCGTTCGGGCGGTTGCTTGCCCGGGTGGCGACCTTCTGCGGCCAACCTGAAGCGCTGCAGGAACTCGGAGTACAGATGGATCACGATCGGATCGCGGTCGCGACGCAGCCCCACCGACTGCGCCCAATCGAGGTAGCCCTGGTTCCAGTTGCGCATGTACTGGAACTCTGGCGGCAGGCGGTGATGAAAAACGCAATTGTTTTGCGCGTACATCTCCCACTGCCGTGGATTAGGCTCACCGCGAAGCGCCTTGTCGCCGTTCTCGCCCCGCCACCCGGCCAGAAAACCGATGCCCGACCCTGGCGCGGTTTCATAGCGCACCACAAAGTCGGGGTAGTCACGATACTTGCGAGAGCCGTCGGCGTTAACAAAGGCGGGAAACCCAAGCCGCGAGGCGAGTTCAACCAGCACTTCCTGAAAGGGCTTGCATTGCCCGGTGGGCGGAAGCACCGGAATACGCACTGAATCCACCGGACCATCGAATTCGCTGATCGGCCGGTCGAGCAGCGACATGCAGTCGTGGCGCTCTAGGTAAGTGGTGTCCGGCAGCAGCAGGTCGGCGTAGGCGGTGGTTTCCGAATGAAACGCATCGCACACCACGAGAAACGGGATCTTGTAGTCACCGCTCTCGGTCTTGTCGCACAGCATCTTGCGGACCTCGGACGTGTTCATCGTCGAGTTCCAGGCCATGTTGGCCATGAAGAGCATCAGCGTGTCGATGGGGTAAGGATCGCCGCGCCAGGCGTTGGTGATGGCGTTGTGCATCAAGCCGTGCGCCGACAGCGGATGCTCCCAGCTGAAGCCTTTGTCGATTCGAACAGGCTCGCCCGCAGCATCGACGAACAGGTCATCGGGGCCTTCGGGCCAACCGAGTGGCGCACCGTTTAATGGCGTGTCGGGCTTGACCGCATCGGGCCCCTTGGGCGGCCGCATGTTGGGGGGCACCGCCCTGGGATACGGCGACTTGTGCCGAAAGCCGCCTGGGCGATCAATCGTGCCGAGCAGACTCATCAAAATGGCGAGCGAACGGATGGTCTGAAAGCCATTGCTGTGCGCGGCCAATCCGCGCATGGCATGAAATGCCACTGGGCTACCGCTCACCGACGCGTGCTTTCCACCCCAGCTATCGGTCCAGGCAATCGGGAGCGAAATCCGGTGGTCACGCGCAGCGGTGCCAATTTCCTGCGCGAGCTTTCGAATGGTGTCCGCTGAAATGCCGGTGATGGTTGCTGCCCAATCGGGCGTGTAGTCGGCCACTCGCGCCTTGAGCAGCTCAAAGGCCGGCGCAGTGGGGGTGCCGTCAGGCATGGTGAAACGTCCGGTGAGTGCGGGCACAGCACCTTCTGCATGATCACTCACCGGCCGATCGGTGTTCCGATCCCACCAGAAAAAGTTATGCGGCCGAAGCGGGTTCACGACATCCCCCTCCGGATTACGAAGCATCAGTCCGTAGTCATCGCTGGCCGGGTCGAGGTTAACCAGCTGACCGGCGTTGGTGAAACGGGAGACAAACTCATAATCCATCAGATCATGGGCAATCAGCTCGTGAATAAGCGCGAGCATGAGTGCGCCATCGGTGCCAGGTCGGATGGCAATCCATTGGTCAGCGATGGCGGCATAACCGGTGCGAATCGGATTGATCGCAATGAACCGGCCGCCCGCTCTTTTGAATTTGGACAGCGCCACCTTCATGGGATTGCTATGGTGGTCTTCGGCCGTGCCGATCATCACAAACACGCGGGCACGCTCCAGATCGGGGCCGCCGAATTCCCAGAACGATCCGCCGATGGTGTAGATCATGCCTGCGGCCATGTTGACCGAGCAGAAGCCGCCGTGGGCTGCGTAGTTGGGCGTGCCGAACTGCCGGGCAAAGAGACCCGTGAGTGCCTGCATCTGATCGCGCCCGGTAAAGAGCGCGAATTTTTTTGGATCCGTCGCGCGCAGATGCCGCAGCCGTGACTCCAACGTGGCAAATGCCTCGTCCCAGGAGATTTCCTCAAATTCACCTGCGCCACGCTCGGACCCGGGCTTGCGGCGAAGCGGCAGCGTGAGCCTGGCGGGCGAGTACTGCTTCATGATGCCCGCCGATCCTTTCGCGCAGATCACGCCCTTGTTCAGGGGATGGTCGGGGTTGCCGTCGATGTAGCGCACCTGACCATCGCGCAAATGAACGCGGATGCCGCAGCGGCAGGCGCACATGTAGCAGGTGGTGGTTTTTACTTCGGTCTTGGCACCCGGCACGGGGGGCGCAGCCGGGTCGTGAAGCGGCGATGTAGGCATCGGAGTGCGTGAGCGGACCGAAGTGGAGACCGAGCGGATTATCGCCTACCCGATGCCCGCCGAAAACCCGGCGCGAGTCACCCAGCGGAATCAGGGGAGATTCGATGCGCGTGGGGGCGCGTCCGGCAGACTTCGCCGAGGCAGGTGCCGTCGGGCGCTTTGCCCTCAACCCATTTCCACCACGAGGATAGACGCGATGGCTTCACGCTCCCTGTTCCGCCCGCGTTCATGGACCGCCGCGCTGGCCTGCGCATCTGCCCTTCTCGTCGCACCGACCCTCGGGTTGGCGCAAGACTTTCCGAGTCGTCCGATCACGCTCACGATGCCCTACGCCCCGGGCGGCCCGGGCGATGCCATTACCCGCGTATTCGCGTCGTCACTCCAAAAACATTTGGGGGTACAGGTGGTGGTCGATAACCCCGCCGGTGCGTCGGGCACGATCGGCACGGCGAAGGTTGCGCGCGCCCGGCCCGACGGCTACACGCTCCTTATGATTCATGTGAGCCACGCCACCAATGGCGCCATGTTCAAGAGCCTCCCCTACAGCCCGGTGGAGGATTTCGAACCCGTGGCGCGAGGCACCAGTGGCCCGATGGTGATCGTGACGCGGCAGGGGTTCCCCGCCACCACCCTTCCCGAATTCATCCAGTATCTGCGCGCAAACGCTGACAAAATCAGCCTCGCTCACGCTGGGGTCGGGTCGGCTTCTCACTTGTGTGCGCTCATGATGATGAGCGCCCTCAAGGTGAAGCTCAATGAAGTGCCCTACAAGGGAACCGCCCCCGCGCTGGCCGACCTGATGGGAGGCCAGGTGGATGTGCTCTGCGACCAGACCTCGGGCACGGTGCCGCAGGTGAGAACTGGCCGCAT
>CAIPNM010000355.1 GCA_903866395.1 uncultured bacterium | reverse complement strand
GCGGGGGCGTCAGGTTTTTTGTGTGCGAGGCGCTGAGAGACTTGTCCACGGCGGCGGGCGTCGCCTGCGACGAACGGCCGCCGCGGTGGGCAAGTCGGTGTGAGAATGTCACGCATCCATCCTTGTAAATCTATCGCCGTAGGCGATCGCGAATTGATTCATCGCGTCTCTCCATTCCCGAACGCTTCGGCCGCTGTCATGGCCAATGTTTCGCAACGCCAGCCAGATGAGCTTGGTGGCCGCATCGTCGCTGGGGAAGTGCCCTCGGGTCTTGATGATCTTTCGCAGCTGGCTGTGCAGACTCTCGATTGCGTTGGTCGTGTAGATCAGCTTGCGCACCGCCGGCGGAAACGCGAAGAACGGTATCACCCGATCCCAAGCGCGTCGCCAGGAGGCCACTACAGTTGGAAAGCGCTGGCCCCAAAGGCTCGCCTCAAATTCGTCCAGCGCCTGGGCGGCAGCTTCGGCGCTGGGGGCGGTGTAGATCGGCTTGAGGGCTGCCGCGAGCAGCTTGCGATCCTTCCAACTCGCGTAGTCCAGGCTGTTACGGATCAGGTGCACGATGCAGGTCTGCAGCGTGGTCGACGCAAACACCGTACCCAGTGCCTCGCCGATTCCTTTGAGCCCATCGGTGACCGCGATCAGGATGTCGCCCACGCCCCGAGTCTTGAGATCGTTGAAGACCTTCAGCCAGAACTTGGCCCCTTCGGTGCTCTCGATCCACAGCCCCAGCACCTCGCGATGGCCGTCGGGCAGCACCCCCAGGGCCAGGTAGATCGCCTTGTTGCGCACGACCGCATCCTCTCGGATCTTGACTCGCAGCGCATCAAAGAAGACAACCGGATACATCGGCTCAAGCGGTCGGGCCTGCCAGGCGGTGACCTCTGCCATGACCGTATCGGTCACGGAACTGATGAATTCTGGCGAGACCTCCGTTCCGTACTGTTCGGACAGAAATCCCTGGATCTCGCGTACCGTCATCCCGCGTGCGTACATCGCGACAATCTTGTCGTCAAAGCCCGTGAAGCGGCGCTCATGTTTGGGAATGAGCAAGGGCTCGAAGCTGCTGTCCCGGTCACGCGGGACATCGACACGCACCGGTCCGGTATCGGTGAGCACCGTCTTGGCTGTGGCCCCGTTGCGATGATTGATACCGCCCTCGGGCTTGGTTTCCCCCGAACGGTAGCCCAAGTGGTGCGAGAGCTCCGCACCCAGCACCCGCTCAATCAGCGCCTTCTTGAAGGCCATCGAGATGTCTTGAACCGCCTCAGCGCTCATCGGTCCGGTCACAAACTGATCAATGAGCTCTTTGGGGATCGACGGCATTCGCGCCGCCGCGGCCAATGCCGCCTTTGTCGTCTTCCTGCTTGGCATACATGCTCCTTTCCGTCATGTTATGCCTCACACACAAAATTCCGGACACCCTCGGTGATCGATTCGCTGCAGTACATCGACCAGATAGTCGTAAGCGTTGATATCGTGCAGCTGGCACGTGACGATCAAGCTCTGCACGATCCCGATCTGCCGGGCACCAAGCTCGGTCCAGCTGAACAACCAGTTCTTTCGGCCCAAAGGGATCGGGCGCAGACTGCGCTCGAGGTGATTGGTGTCAACCGGCACATCCGGATCGGTCAGAAACACCGATAGCGCATGCCGATGCGAATGT
>CAIPNM010000354.1 GCA_903866395.1 uncultured bacterium | reverse complement strand
GCGGCGCGGCCGCCTCCCCCCGGGCTTGAGCCCCGGCGTAGCCGCCCCGGTGCGACGCCGGGGCTGGTCTGCATTTCATCAGCGCAGACAGGGGCGCGACCAGACGCTGCTCGTACCGCATTATCATTGGGCCGAGCGGTTGCCTTCACCGGCCTATCCGCCATCCCCAGGCGCGCTCCACGCGCCCCTTTTCGACCAGGAGACCATGATGGGTTCGATGATTGATTTCGACCGCGCCGACGGCAAGGGCAAGGCGCGCGGCTACCTCGCCACCAGCACCCGCGCAGGCGCGCCGGGCGTGGTGGTCATTCAGGAGTGGTGGGGCCTGCAGGACCAGATCAAAGGCGTCTGCGATCGGCTGGCTGCAGCGGGCTATCACGCGCTAGCACCCGATCTCTATAACGGGGTGGCCGTGCCCTATCACGACCCCGATGCCGCGAACCAGCAAATGACCTCACTCAATTTCATTGATGCCACCGACAACGCAGTACGCGGCGCGGTGCAGTACTTCAAGAAGCAGGGGCTCAAGGCCGGTCTGACCGGTTTTTGCATGGGCGGTGCGGTCACCATCATCGGATCAGTACGCATCCCTGAACTCGACGCGGGGGTCTGCTTCTACGGCATTCCGCCTGCACAGGCGGCCGATCCAGCACAGGTCCGGATTCCGCTTCAGGGACACTTCGCAAGTCGCGACGACTGGTGCACGCCGCAGGCCGTTGAAGCGTTTGAAGCCGCGGTCAAAGCCGCAGGAAAGCGAGTGGAATTTCACATGTACGAAGCCGACCATGGCTTCGTCAATGAACAGCGCGATGCGGTTCATGATGCGCCAAGCGCCAAGCTCGCGTGGGAACGCATGATGGACTTCTGGAAGAAGCACCTGGGCTGATTGTTCGATCGCGGTCTGTGCGGGCGGGCAGCTCAGACCGCGCCAGCCCGCGCACGCGTGGGCAGCAGCACCATGGCAATGGCAAACACCACGCAGGCGAGTGCAGCGCCGTCCTGCCAGTGGAGCGGCTCGTTTAACGCCCAGGCGCCCGAAAACAGTCCGATGACCGGAATCATCAGAACCGACAAGCCGCTTGCCACCGGCGACAGCGTGGAGGCAAGCCGGAACCACAGCAACTGTGCAACGCCGAACACCACAAAGCTGTTGTAGAGCAGCGCAAACAGGGCGGGGGCGTTGATCGCCGCGGGCTGCCAGCGATCAAGTTCGGTGGCGATCGCAAGCCCGCTGCAGACGACGAGCGCAAGCACCACCGACCAGAAGGTCATCACCTTGATGGATGCGGGCAGGCGTCGCCGGCGCGTGAGGTGCGTGCCATAGGCCCACGCGCCTGCCGCGCAGAGCATGAGCGCCGTCCCGCCCGGACTGCCACTGATCGCCGAGAGCTCGCTCGCCATGAGAAGCGCCACCCCTCCCGCTGCCGCGAGTACCCCTACCGCCAGCCGCAAGCCGGGGCGTTCGCGGTAGAGAATCATGCCGAGCACCGCCGCCCAGATCGGCATGGTGTAGCCCAGAATGGCAGCGCGCCCAGAAGAGAGCAGCGACACGCCATACATCACGCACACGTACCAGATCACCAGGTTAAAGAGCGCGATCAACAGCATTTCGGCCCAGTGCTCGCGCGCGATTCGAATCGGTTCACCTGCCGCGCGGATCATCCACCAGAGCATCGGCAAGGCAAGCAGCATCGTGATCGACCGGAAGGTCATGGGCGCAACGACACTCACCCCCGTCTTCATGATCGGCCAGTTGATGCCCCAGAGGACGGTGAGCAACACCAGTCCACCGAGTTCGCGCCCGGAGAGTCGATCCGTGGTCACGCTTTCCCCTGGCTCAGCGCAGGGACTAGAATCAGACTCAGAACATTCTCCAGGAGACAGACGGCGTCATGAATTTCTCATTGTCGCTCAGACAGGCGTGGGCACGCGCCGATTCAATGCTCTGCGTGGGCCTGGACCCGGATCCAGAGCGTATTCCCGACACGCTCGGACGCGGCCCTGAGGCGATTTTCACCTTTTGCCGCGACATCGTTGATGCCACCGCCGCCTATGTCTGCGCATTCAAACCCCAGATCGCCTATTTCTCGGCGGTGCGCGCAGAACGCGAACTCGAGCGCCTGATCGAACACATTCATGCGCAGCACCCCGGCATCCCTGTCATTCTCGACGCCAAACGCGGCGACATCGGCTCCACGGCCGAGCGCTATGCAATCGAAGCGTTCGAGCGTTACGGTGCCGACGCCGTCACCATCAACCCCTACATGGGGTTTGATTCCATCGAACCCTGGCTCGCCTGGGAAGGGCGCGGCGTGATCCTGCTTTGCCGCACTTCGAACCCCGGCGGTAGCGACCTTCAGGCGCTTGATGTCGGAGGCGAAGCGCTCTACGAGCGAGTCGCTCGGCTGGCCGCTGGACCCTGGAATGCCAGCGGCCAGATCGGGCTGGTGCTGGGTGCCACGTTTCCGGCTGAACTCGCCCGGGTGCGTGCCATCGCGGGCAATTTGCCGATGCTGGTACCTGGCATCGGCGCGCAAGGCGGCGATGTGGCGGCCACCGTTGCGGCGGGACTCGCCGATGATGGCTGGGGCATGGTGATCAACTCTTCGCGGGCCATTCTGTACGCCGACCCAGGCGCCCGCTTCGCGCAGGCCGCAGCACAAGTGGCCGAACGCACGCGAAACGAGATCCGCGCTGCGCGCACGTCCGCATGGACCGCCCGCACGGGGTAAGGGGCATCCATGAGAGTCCTGGTCGCCGAAGATGACCGTACGCTTGCAGACGGCCTGTGCCGGGCCCTGCGCGCCAACGGAAACGCTGTGGATCATGTTGAAGACGGGCAGTCGGCCGATACCGCACTGGCCGCCCAGAACTACGATCTGGTCATCCTTGATCTCGGGCTCCCCAGGCTGGCTGGCCTTGATGTCCTCAAACGACTGCGCTCGCGCGGCAGCAGCACCCCGGTACTCATTCTCACGGCGGCCGATTCAGTCGAGCAGCGGGTCCGTGGCCTCGATCTCGGCGCCGATGACTTCATGGCCAAGCCCTTCGCCCTCACCGAACTCGAAGCCCGCATCCGGGCGCTGGTCCGCAGGGGCATGGGCGCTGCAAGCAGCACCTTGAAGCTGGGCTCACTCCGCTACGATCAAGTCGGTCGCCAGGCATGGGTGGCCGACCAGCAGGTCGAACTCTCCGCGCGCGAACTCGCGCTTCTGGAAATTCTCCTCCAGAGGAACAGCCGACTGGTGAGCAAGGAGCAGATCGTTGAGCACCTGTGCGGCTGGGGCGAAGAGGTCAGTCACAACGCGATTGAGGTCTACGTCCACCGCCTGCGCAAGAAACTCGAGGGCGGCAACGTTCGGATCGCTACGGTGCGAGGTCTGGGCTACAGCCTGCAACGCAGCACCAGCGCGGAACCGCGCTAATGTCCGAACCCGCGGCGCGTGCGCCGTCTGTCCTGGGCGACCTGGTCGCCACGCGCGAAAGCCCCCCTCCGCCTGAAGCGCCCGCCCCGGCGGCCAGTCGCCTTCGGCGGCCTGCGCCGCGTCGTCGAACCAATCCATTTTCCCCGGCTGAACAGCGGTCGTTGTTCGGCGAGATCCTCGACTGGATGTTCGCTCCCCTCATGCTGCTGTGGCCGCTGTCGGTAGCGGTGACCTTCGTGGTGGCGCGCTCACTGACCGACGCGCCTTTTGACCGCACACTCGTTGACCGCGTGGAAGTCCTGCGCGAGAGAATCACCGCCAGCGACACCGACGCCCGCGCACAGCTGCTGCCGCTACTCGACAGGCTCACCCGTGCCCAGGACGGTTCCACACTTCGCATTCAGGTTGCTGGCCCGGAGGGACGCATCATCGCGGGCGACCGCGCACTCGCCCGGCCCGGACTCTACGACTTTCCCGCGCCAGAGCGCATCCGCCTTCGTACCGTAGTCGATAACGGCGTCGAATGGCGTGTGGCCTACACCTGGGCGAGTCCATCAGACTCGTCTGAGGAAGGGTTGCTCCTCATTCAGGTCGCAGACAATTTTGATAATCGCGATCAGCTGGCAAGCGAAATCATTCGTGGCGTGCTGTTTCCGCAGTTCATGATCCTGCCGCTCTCGCTGCTCCTGGTGTGGTTCGGGCTCAGCCGCGGCTTGGCACCCATGAAGCTGCTTCAGGGCAAGATTCAGCAGCGCCGGCCCGACGATCTCTCGCCCATTGATCCCAAAGAGGCACCCGAGGAGCTCACACCGCTCGTGGTGGCATTCAACGATCTGCTCGCCCGTCAGGCGCAAACCCTGCAGGCGCAGCGACGATTCATCGCTGACGCTGCTCACCAGCTGAAGACTCCGCTAGCGGGCCTGCGCACGCAGTCCGAGCTTGCCATGCGAGAAACCGACGCGGCCGAGCTGCGTCGTACGCTCGAACACATCGCTTCCAGCGCAGAGCGAAGCGCGCACACCGTGAGCCAGTTGCTTGCACTCGCGCGCACAGAGAATTTGCGTCATGCCGTGGCGATGGATGAACTCGACCTCGCTCCTCTCGTTCGCACCATCATCGCCGACCACTACAACGTCGCGCTCGACAAATCGATCGATCTCGGCTTTGAGGGCGATGACCTGCCGGCCCCCATCACCGGGCATCCGATTCTGCTGCGCGAGATGATCGGCAACCTGATCGATAACGCCATCCGGTACACCCCCACCGGCGGCATCGTGACCGCACGGGTGCAGACAACGCCAGCCGAAGTG
>CAIPNM010000353.1 GCA_903866395.1 uncultured bacterium | reverse complement strand
TTGCTCTGCATCACCTCCGCGACTAGCGTGGTAAGCGGCGTGACCGCTGTGGACCCCGCCGGCGCCTTGAGAATGCCGGTGAAGTCCACACCGGTGGTGACGTCGCGTCCGCCGAACGCCACCACCGGGCCGTCGACCCCCTGAGGTAAGGTGAAGTTGCCCTGAGCGTCTGACTGCGTGGTCGGCTCGCCCGCATCCGGCTGGCCGTTGCGGTTCGTATCGATGAAAACCGTTGCGCCTGCGATGTAGCCATCGACCACCTTACCGGTGGTGGTGGGGGTGCTGTTCTTGTCGCGGGTCGCGGCAATGAGTCCTAATGCACCCAGCCCAACCAGTACGCCGGTGAGCGCTGGCATTGCGCCGGCGGCCCCGGCAGCGGGCGCGGCAGCATCGGTTGCGGTCGCCGCGCCGGTGGCTGCGCCCGCAGCCTGCGCCTGCGTGAGTTCAGTCATCGGGGCTACGGATACCGCAGCGCTCGCCTCGACGGCAGCGTCCTCCGCATGGAGCTCCGACTCTTCTGCAAGTCGGTCAGCGTCTTTGGACTTCACACGCACGTTCATGGAAACCGCAGCGGGCGTCGCTGCGGTATCGACCAGGAGCTCCAACCCGTCAGCGATCACAGGTACCGCTCGCGCAGGGCCATTGCCCGACGGCGTCTTTTTGGAAGCGATCCGAGCCTGAGACGGGGCAGGGGCAGTGGCGGGGTGACTGGGCAACGGGGACTTGGTCATGGCAGGCCTCAAACGATGGAAGCCTCGAACGCTAGTGACTGCTTATGACAGTTTTATGTCGGTGGGGTTTTGGCGAGGAACCGACGCGCGCTTTTGCCGAATCAAACAGCGTGCAAACGCTCCAGCCAGTTAGCAAATCGTGCGGGAACTTCGACCGTGCGGTCGCCATAGCCTCCGTCAAAGAGCGCACAGTCGACGCCAGCGGCGAACGCGCAGGCGACATCTACATGGCTGTCCCCAGTAAAAAGCGCATCTTCCCGGTTACCGTGCAGTCGCGAGATAGCAGCAAGGAGTGGCTCTGGGGCCGGTTTCCTGACACCACAGGTATCAGCCCCGACCACCACTTCAAAATATCCGTCCAGGCCCTTCCGGGCCAGCAACTCACGGGCCTCAGCCTCGGCTTTGTTAGAACAGATCGCAAGTCGGGCGCCGCGCGCACGAAGGTCGGCCAGTACCGATGGCACGCCCCGATATACGCGGGCAAACTTCCCTGATATCGCGCGATAGTGACGACGATACGCCTCGAGAAGCGGATCGAACTTGTCCTCGGGGGCACCAGCGGCCGCGAGCGCTGCCCGAGCACTCGACTCAACACCGCCGTGAAGCGACGCGCGGACCAGTTCGCGTTCGATCGGCGGCAGTCGCTGATCATAAAGAGCGCGGTTAAGCGCCACGGTCAGGTCGACGATCGTGTCGATCAGCGTTCCGTCCAGATCGAACACCTGTATCGGCCGCGCGTAGAGCTCTACGAGAGCCTGGCCCTTCAGATGCGCGATCAAGCGAGGTCACCCGTGCTTGCGCGATAGAGATCCGACTCGAGCGCGTCATCAAGATCCGTCACGGGCCGATCAAACATCACGCGACCGCCACGCAGACCCACCACCCGGTCGGCAAATTGTCTGGCCCACTCCACCTGGTGCAGGCTGCACAGCACCGCAAGCCCTTCATCGCGTGCAACACGGCGTAAATCCGAAAGTACGCTTCGGGCCGACTCAGGATCCAGACTCGCAACCGGCTCATCGGCGAGCAGTACCCGGCAGTCCTGCGCAAGCACACGGGCGATC
>CAIPNM010000352.1 GCA_903866395.1 uncultured bacterium | reverse complement strand
CTGGCGGGCCTGCCCTGCTAGTAGGCGTGTGCGGCGGTCGAGGGACGGCAGGCGTTCTTCGGCTCACCAAGCCTTCCCGCTCCGCGCGCTGATGGCGGGAGGTCGCCGCCATGGCTGAACTGACTTCCTCCACGCGTGAAGCAGCACGACGCCTTGGCGTCAGCGACACCACCATGCACAAGGCCGAACGCTCCGGACGCATTACGCGCGAACCGGACGGCCAATGGGACATCGCCAAGCTCCGGGTGCAAATGCGCGAAACCGCGGATCCGCAGCGCTCCCCGCTGAGCGGCAGCGCGGCGGCCGAGGGTACGCCCTTCGCCCGGCTGAAAGTCGCGCAACTCGCCCTGAAGGTCGAAGCCCAGCGCCTGGCGCTCGATGAAAGCAAGGGCCGGCTGCTGGATGTTGCCACCGCCAATGCGACGATTGACGAAATCGCCAGCACCATGCGCGACGCGCTGCTGAACTGGCCCGCGCGCGTGGCCGGCGTGATTGCCGCCGAACTCGGCATCGAGCCCCATCTGCTGCAAACCATCCTGCAGCAGCACATCAATGAGCTTCTGACGGAGGCTTCCGATCGCTTCGACCCTCCAGGCATCGGCGGCGAGCGAGAGCCGCACGCGTGAGCATGTGCGCCGCCGTGCCGGGGCCATGCTACGCCCGCCGCCACAGCTCACTGTCTCGGCATGGGCGGAACAGCACCGCATCCTTGGCAGCCGAGCATCCTCGGAACCCGGCCCCTGGCGCACCAGCCGCACGCCCTATCTCCGCGATGTGATGGATGCGCTGTCCGCGGTGCATCCGGCGCGGCGGATTGTGTTCATGAAGGGCGCGCAAGTGGGCGCTCCACTCGCCATCGAGACGCCGATCCCGACAGCAGCGGGCTGGGCCACGATGGGCTCCCTGGTGGTGGGCGATACGCTGTTTGACGAGCTTGGCCTACCATGCCGCGTAACCGGCACATCGCCCGTGTTCCATGGTCGCGAATGCTTCAAGATTACTCTTGAGGATGGGGAGACTATAACCTGCGACGGTGAGCATCGCTGGCCCGTCAGAGATTTCACGGACGCGGAGCAGCCGACCGAGCGTATCTTGCGCACGGATGAGATCATCCATCGGGTTCGCATCGGTGCTGGTCCACGCTATCGCTATGCTATTGATTGCTGCGCCCCCGCTGAATTGCCCGAGCAGGATCTCATCATCCATCCCTATGTGCTTGGGATGTGGTTGGGTGATGGGTCATCCATCATGAACCATATCAGTGTCCACGAGGACGATACCGAGGTGGCGGAGCACCTTCAGGCATGCGGCGTGAATGCCGAATTCCGTCTTCCAAAATGGCGCAAAGGTCGGTGCGCAAACATCGTCATCGATCCGACCTTTCGGCTGGTGGACGGCGTGACAGCGCCAACAAGCATTCAGCATCGTTCTCAGTTTATCACGCGGCTGCGCATGCTGGATCTACTGGAGAACAAGCATATCCCAGCCGCCTATCTGCGCGCGAGCCGTTCCCAGCGACTTGATCTGGTCCGCGGCATGATGGATTCCGATGGAACCATTACGCCAGATGGGAAACGCTGCGAGTTCACAAACGGTGACCGCAAGCTTGTCGAGGGAATGGTCGAACTGCTGCGTAGCCTCGGCTATAAGCCGAATGTCTATTTCAGCGCATCCCGCCGCAAAGTGATCAATGGTGATGACCGGGTTTGCCAAGACTACTGGCGCGTATCCTGGACCGCCTATGCAGAGGAGCCGATGTTTCGTTTGTCGCGCAAGGTAGCGCGGATGCGGTCAATCGCTCAGGGTCGACCGGGCAAGAGCAGGCGGCGACGGATTGTCAGTATTGAGCCCACCGATAGCGTACCCGTGCGATGCATTGAGGTTGATTCGCCGAACCACCTTTATCTCTGCGGGAAGGGCTGGGTGCCGACGCACAATACGGAAGCGGGAAACAATTGGCTCGGCTATATCCTGCATCACGTCCCGGCGCCGGTACTCGCGGTGCAGCCAACCGTGGAACTGGCCAAACGTTTCTCCCGCCAACGCATTGATCCATTGCTGGAGGAAACGCCGGCGCTCCGGGACCGCGTGGCCCCAGCCCGCGCGCGAGACAGCGGCAATACCATGCTGTCCAAGGAATTCCCCGGCGGCATTCTTGTGCTGACGGGGGCCAATAGCGCGGTCGGGCTGCGCTCCATGCCGGCCAGGTTTCTGTTTCTCGATGAGGTAGACGCCTATCCTGGCGACATTGAAGGCGAAGGCGACCCGATTGCATTGGCCGAAGCCCGGGCGCGTACAT
>CAIPNM010000351.1 GCA_903866395.1 uncultured bacterium | reverse complement strand
TGGCCCAACCCGAGGTCCGCAATCGCCTGGAAGAACTGGGCTTTACGCTCTGGACGGGCGATGGCGCAACGCTTTCAAAGCGTGCCACGGCTGAGCGCGCCATGTGGGCCACGGTCACCAAAGGGATTGAGATCGACTGAGTCGAGAGCGACGCCGCCTCGCGCACCCTCGGCCCGCGCGTGGAATCAGGGCAGCCCTAGAGGGTGAGGCCTGTCACGCGCCCTTCCCCACAAACGCCGCCAGCTCAGCGAGCAGTCGCTCGGGCTGATCACGGTGCGGGGAGTGACCGCAGTCGGGAAGTTCCACCACTCGCGTTCCCGGGACGCGCCGCGCAATTCCGTAAACCTGTTCGAGCGTGCCGTACGGGTCCTGAATGCCCTGCACCGCAAGCAGTGGGCAGCGGATACCGGCAATTTCTTCCTCGATCGACCAGCTTCGAAAGGCCGTGCTCAGCCAGGTCCGATTCCAGCGCATGAAGGTGGCCTCGGCATCGATGTGATGCCTCGCGAGTCCCGCCCTCAGTGATCCGTTCACAAAGGCATCTCGCGCGAGTTCGATGCTGTGCACCGACAGGTCTTCAACCAGGATGTGCGGGGCGAGCAAAATGGCACCGGCGAGCCGGTCTGCCGCATGCGCGGCATGAATCAGTGCAATGGAGCCGCCGTCGCTATGCCCCAGGAGCCAGACCGGCTGATCGCGGCCATCGATGGCAAGCGCCGCCAGCAAAGCGGGCAGCACCTGCAGCGCCTCGCTATGCATGTAATCGGGTGACCAGATCGCATCGCGCGCGCAGGGCGCGGACTGACCATAGCCAGGTCGGGAATACACCAGCGCCCGGCAGCCCAGCCGCTCGCATACCAACGCCGGGAAATCGCGCCACATGGAGATCGAGCCCAGGCCTTCGTGCAGAAACACGACTACCGGCAGGCCTCGATCCGGCGCACCCAGGAGGACGGTTTCAATCTGCACCTCGCCGGCACCGGCATTGATGCTCACCATCCGGCGCTCGAGGTTCGGAACCGTAGCCCTCATCGACGGCTGGCCTCCGCTTCGCGAAGCCGGAAGCGTTGAATCTTGCCCGTCGCGGTCTTGGGCAGATCGGACACGAAATCGATCAAGCGGGGATATTTGTAGGGCGCGAGTCGATCTTTCACGAAGGCCTTGAGCTCTGCCTCGTCGGCCGACTGGCCAGGCTTTAAGACCACGAACGCCTTGGTCTTGGTGAGGCCGTCCGCATCTTGCACACCAATGACCGCCGCCTCCAGCACCGACGCGTGCTGAATGAGCGTGGCCTCCACCTCGAACGGACTGACATAAATGCCGCTCACCTTCAGCATATCGTCGCTGCGACCGGCATAGGTGTAGCTGCCGTCATCGTTACGGACATATTTGTCGCCGCTACGGGTCCAGTCGCCCTGAAAGGTTTCGCGGGTTTTGGTGCGATTGGCCCAGTACATGAGCGCCGACGACGGACCATGGATGTAGAGATCGCCGGTTTCACCGTCGGCAACCGGCCCCCCGTCATCGCCCCGCAACTCCACCTGATAACCCGGCACCGGCCAGCCGGTGGTGCCATAGCGAACACGGTCGGGGCGATTGGACAAGAAGATATGCAGCATCTCGGTGGACCCAATGCCATCAACGATGTCCACGCCAAAGTGCCGCTTGAATCGCTCACCGAGTTCGGCCGGTAGCGCCTCGCCGGCCGACGACACCAGCCTCAAAGACACCGACTCGCGTGCAGGCAGGGCAGGATGCGCGAGCATCCCCGCAAACCCGGTGGGCGCGCCATAGAACACGGTGGGCTTTAAGCCCCCGACCTCGCCTGCCCAGCGGCGAAACACCGCATCTGGCGTCGGGCGGTCGGCCATCAGCAGCGTGGTGGCACCCACGCTCATGGGAAAGCTCAGGGCATTGCCCAGGCCGTAGGCGAAAAAAAGTTTGGCGGCTGAAAAACACACATCGGACTCGGTGAGGCCCAGGACCCGTTGGCCGTAGAGTTCAGCCGTCCAGTAGGGATTGGCATGCGAGTGCACTGTTCCCTTGGGACGCCCCGTTGAGCCCGATGAATAGAGCCAGAACGCCGGATCGTCGGCGTGGGTGGCGGCCGGCCTGGGCGCAGCCTCATGCGACTTCAGGAAAGCCTCGAGATCAACCTCCGACGGACGGAGCGGCGCGGCAGGCCGCGACACGAGCACCCGCCCCACCTCGTGATCGGCGCGCGTGAGCGCCGCGTTCAGCGCGGGCAGCAAGGCGCCGGAGACCATGACGAGCTGGGCACGTGAGTGTTCGAGCATGTAGGCGTAGTCGTCGGCTGTGAGCAGTGTGTTGACCGCCACGGGTACCAGACCCGCATAGAGCGCGCCCAGGAAACACACCGGCCAATCGGTGCAGTCATGCATCAGGAGCAGTACCCGCTCCTCGCGGTGCAGCCCCACGGCGCGAAGCCCGGCGGCGAGGCGCCGCACCTTCGACTCAAGCTCCCCGTAGCTGAGGCTACCCTGGTCATCGACGAAGGCGGCCTTATGGGGACGTCCGGCATTGGCCGCCATGAGATGTGCGGCGATGTTGAATCGATCACCGGGCACAGCCGGCTCGGTCTGCAGTGCAGTCATGCGTGTCTCCCTGGAGGTTGAGGGCTTGCCCGCGCCCAAAACATGAAGTATTGTGCATGCACTCTACGATCAAGGTCAGCAACATGTCAAGCAGCAAGCAACGGACCTCCGGGGCATCCGATGCGGCGAAGAACCCCTTTCTGGTTGCCCTCGGCGAGCGCGTGAAGTCACTGCGCTCGCGTCGTGGCATGACCCGCCGGGCCACAGCGCTGGCGGCGGGCGTCTCCGAGCGGCATCTCGCCAACCTCGAATACGGCATCGGCAACGCGTCGATCCTGGTGCTGCAAGAGGTGGCGCAGGCGCTCAATTGCCCGATCGCGGAGCTGATTGGCGACGAGACCACCTCCAGCCCCGAGTGGCTGCTCCTGCGCTCGCTACTTGAGGGCCGCGACGAGCCCACCCTCCGCGAGGTCCGACTGGCCGCCGCCCGCCTGCTGGGCGACCCGTCAGCCGATTCGCAACGCAATCGCCGCATCGCGCTCATCGGTCTGCGCGGCGCCGGCAAAACCACGCTCGGTCAGGCGCTCGCACAATCGCTCGGCTTTCCCTTCATTGAACTCAGCAGAGAGATTGAACGTCTGGCGGGCTGCGACGCCGGCGAGATTCAAGCCCTCTACGGGCAAAACGCCTATCGACGCTACGAGCGGCGCGCGCTCGAGGAATCGCTTGCCGCGCATGAGCAGTCCGTGATCGCGACACCTGGTGGCCTGGTCACCGATGCGGGCAGTTTCAACCTGCTTCTGGGGCGCTGCATCACCGTCTGGCTGAAGGCCGACCCCGAGGACCACATGCGCCGAGTGGTCGCCCAGGGCGACATGCGCCCCGTCGCGGCAAGTCGCGAGGCCATGCAAGATCTGCGCAACATCCTCGACGGCCGCTCGGCGTTTTACTCCAAGGCAGCCATCCATCTCGAAACCAGCGGCCGAACGCTCATCGAAGCGCAGGCAGCCCTGCTCCAGGCCTTGCAGGAGCCGCTCAACCTTCCCTCTGCCGACACGTCGCCCGCACAGCACCGACCCGAGCCGGCGCGCAACATGCATTAAACTGCTTGACACGAACCGGGTTGATGCATTATTGTGCATTTACTGACCGAAGCCGCACGTCATAGCCCGTCCATCAGGCAAGCGGAGCGGCCCGCAGCCCACTCGAGGAGACACGCTTGAACGACCTGACCCGCGTTGATTACCAGACCGAGCCCGCCCGCTATCGCCACTGGAAGCTTGCGTTCGATGGCCCCATTGCCACGCTCTCGGCTGCGTTTGATGAAGACGCCGGTCTTCGCCCCGGCTACAAGCTGAAACTCAATAGTTATGACCTGGGCGTTGATGTCGAACTGCACGACGCGGTCAACCGCATCCGCTTCGAGCATCCCGAAGTGCGCACTGTTGTGATCACCAGCGCGCGCGACAAGGTGTTCTGCTCGGGCGCCAACATCTTCATGCTGGGGCTATCCAGCCACGCATGGAAGGTCAACTTCTGTAAGTTCACCAACGAGACCCGAAACGGACTGGAAGATTCCTCACAGCACAGCGGGCTCAAGTTCCTCGCGGCGGTCAACGGCGCCTGCGCAGGGGGCGGCTATGAACTCGCCCTCGCCTGCGACGAAATCATTCTGATTGATGATCGCTCAAGCTCAGTGAGCCTTCCCGAGGTGCCGCTTCTGGGCGTGCTGCCTGGAACCGGCGGCCTCACCCGCGTCACCGACAAGCGTCGTGTCCGACATGATCTGGCCGACCTGTTCTGCACCAGTGTTGAGGGTGTGCGCGGCCAACGCGCCAAAGACTGGCGGCTGGTCGATGACATTGCGAAGCCTGCGCAGTTTACGGCTCGGGTTCGCGAGCGCGCGCTGGCCCTCGCAGAAGGCAGCGATCGACCGGCGGATGCGAAGGGCGTGGCGCTCACGCCCATCTCGCGGGTGATAGAAGCTGATCGCCTCGTCTACCCGAATGTCACCGTACAGATCGACCGCGCACACCGCACCGCCACCTTTACCGTACGCGCCCCCCAGGGCGCACAGCCTGCCGACATCGCTGCGATCGAAGCCGCCGGCGCCAACTGGTATCCGCTCGCGCTTGCCCGTGAACTCGACGACGCAATCCTGTCCATGCGCACCAACGAGCTGGATCTCGGCACCTGGCTGATCCGTACCGAAGGCAGTGCCGCCGACGTACTCGCCATGGACGCCACGCTGCTGGCTCATCGCGACCACTGGTTGGTACGCGAAACCATCGGGCTGCTGCGGCGTGCGCTGGCCCGGTTCGATGTCACCTCGCGCAGCCTGTTCGCCATGATCGAGCCCGGCTCCTGCTTTGCCGGCACCTTCCTCGAGCTCGCGCTCGCCTGCGATCGGAGCTATCAGCTCGCGCTCCCCGACGAGCCCGAGCGCGCCCCCACCATCACCGTGGGCGAAGCCAATTTCGGTCTTTATCCCATGCCTACCGGCCAGTCGCGCCTTCAGCGTCGCTTCTACAACGAAGCGCCGGCGCTCGATGCAGTGCGCGCTCGCGTAGGTCAGGCGCTCGATGCCGATGCGGCCTTTGAGGTTGGCCTCATCACCAGCAATCCCGACGACATCGACTGGGCCGATGAGGTGCGCCTTGCCGTTGAAGAGCGCGTGGCCATGAGCCCGGATGCACTCACCGGCCTGGAGGCGAACCTGCGTTTCAATGGCCCCGAGAACATGGTGACGCGCGTCTTCGGCCGCCTCACCGCCTGGCAGAACTGGATCTTCCAGCGGCCCAATGCCGTGGGCGAGAAAGGCGCGCTCAAGGTCTACGGCAAGGGCGATCGCGCAGCGTTCGACTGGAACCGGGTTTAATTCATTCTCAGCATCACGACACGGAGCATCACATGTCCAGCATCAACTACACCGACAAGATCCCCAACAACGTCAACCTGAGCGAGGACCGCACCCTGCAGCGCGCGCTCGAGCAGTGGCAGCCCAACTATCTCTCCTGGTGGAACGACATGGGACCAGATGGCAGCCAGGACTTTGATGTGTATTTGCGCACAGCGGTGAGCGTCGATCCGCAGGGCTGGGCGCAGTTCGGCCATGTGAAGATGCCCGACTACCGCTGGGGCATCTTTCTGAATCCCGCCGAGCAGGGCCGCAAGATTCATTTCGGTGATCATCTGGGTCAGGACGCCTGGCAGGATGTGCCGGGTGAATATCGTGCGAACCTGCGTCGCATCATCGTTACGCAGGGCGACACCGAGCCGGCATCGGTCGAGCAGCAGCGTCATCTGGGCCTCACCGCGCCCAGCCAGTACGACCTGCGTAACCTCTTTCAGGTGAATGTCGAAGAAGGCCGCCACCTGTGGGCCATGGTGTATCTGCTGCACAAATTCTTCGGCCGCGATGGTCGCGAGGAAGGCGAGGCGCTGCTTGAGCGCCGCAGCGGCCAGACCGACAATCCGCGCATTCTGCAGGCCTTCAATGAGCAGACGCCCGATTGGTTGTCGTTCTTCATGTTCACTTATTTCACCGACCGCGACGGCAAGTTCCAGCTATGCGCGCTCGCAGAAAGCGCGTTTGATCCGCTCGCCCGCACCACCAAGTTCATGCTGACCGAAGAAGCGCATCACATGTTCGTGGGCGAATCCGGTGTGTCGCGCGTCATTCAGCGCACCTGCCAGATGATGAATGAGCTGAAGACCGATGACCCGGCCAAGCTTCGTGCCGCCGGCGTGATCGACCTGCCGACGCTGCAGCGCTATCTCAACTTCCACTTCAGCGTCACCATTGACCTGTTCGGTGCAGACGAATCGAGCAATGCGGCCACGTTTTATTCAACCGGTCTGAAGGGCCGCTACGAGGAAGGTAAGCGCACCGACGATCATCAGCTGCGCGGTCTCAGCTACAAGGTTCTCAATGTGAAGAACGGTCAGCTGGTTGAGAAAGAAGTGCCGATGCTCAATGCACTCAACGAAGTGCTGCGTGATGACTACATCAAGGACAGCATCGGCGGCATTGATCGCTGGAACCGCGTCATCGACAAGGCTGGCATTCCCTTCCGTCTGAAGGCGCCGCACAAGGCATTTCACCGCAACATCGGCGCGCTTTCCGGCGTGAAGGTTGCGCCCGATGGCCGCGTGGTGTCGGAAGCAGAATGGGCTGCGCATGTAGACCAGTGGCTGCCCAGCGCCGGCGACCGGGTGTTTGTCGCCAGCCTGATGGGTCGCGTAGTCGAGCCGGGTCAATTCGCCAACTGGATTGCACCGCCCGCCATGGGTATCAACCGTCAACCGGTGAATTTCGAGTACGTTCGCTTCAACTGATCGCGGCACGCACATCCGGGACATTGGTAACAGGAGGCAGTCCATGGGTATCAACGAAGGCCAGATTCTTCGCCAGCATCTGATCGACCCCGAGATCTGCATTCGCTGCAACACCTGCGAGGCCACCTGCCCGGTGGGTGCGATCACGCATGATTCGCGCAACTATGTGGTGGATGCCGAGAAGTGCAACCTTTGCATGGCCTGCGTGCCGCCCTGCCCCACGGGGTCGATTGACAACTGGCGGGCCGTACCGAAAGCCCATGCGTATTCAGTGGTCGAACAGTTTGACTGGGATGAGTTGCCGGCAGAGCTGAGCGCCGAGCAGTTGACGCAGATGGGGGTAGAGGTGTCCGGCGACTCATCGGCCGACGCGGGACAGTCAGCGCCCTCGCCTGAAGCGGCGATTTCGGGGGGCAACGAGCCGGCGCTCTCAGACTCGGGGGGGTTCAACAGCACGCAGTACGGTGCCACGCTTCCTCCCTGGTCGGCCGCGCATCCGTTCACCAACCTCTACGGCCCCAAGGCGACCGACAAATCCATCACCGCCACCGTGGCGGGCAATGTGCGGGTAACGGAAGTCGGGAAAGACTACGACACCCACCATATCGTGCTCGACTTCGGTCGCATGCCGTTCCCTGTGTTGGAGGGGCAGTCGATCGGCATCATTGCCCCCGGTGTGGATGAGCACGGCCGGCCGCACCACGCGCGTCAGTACTCGATCGCGAGCCCGCGTAATGGCGAGCGACCGGGCTACAACAACGTGTCGCTCACCATCAAGCGGGTGCTGGAAGACCATCAGGGCCGGCCGGTCCGCGGCGTGGCGAGCAACTACATGTGCGATCTCCAGGTGGGCGATACGGTGCAGGTGATCGGGCCCTTTGGCGCAAGCTTCCTGATGCCCAATCATCCGAAGAGCCATATCGTGATGATCTGCACCGGCACGGGCAGCGCCCCGATGCGCGCCATGACCGAGTGGCGGCGACGTCTTCGCGCCAGCGGCAAGTTTGAGGGCGGCAAGCTGATGCTGTTTTTTGGCGCCCGCACCAAGGAAGAGCTGCCCTATTTCGGTCCGCTGCAAACGCTGCCAAAAGACTTCATCGACATCAATTTCGCGTTTTCACGCGCGGTGGGTCAGCCCAAACGCTATGTGCAGGATGCGATGCGCGAGCGGGCGGCGGATGTGGCGAAGCTACTCACCGATCCGAATGCCTTTTTCTACGTCTGCGGGCTGAAGGCGATGGAGGAAGGGGTGGTGCTGGCGCTTCGGGATATTGCGATGGGGGCTGGGTTGAGTTGGGAGGATGTGGCGGGGGGGTTGAAGCGGGAGGGACGGCTGCATTTGGAGACGTATTGAGGGGCTCGCGCTTAGCCAACTGGCGCGTTCAACCCACCAAGCAGGGAATCCAGCGTAGCTGCCCAACTGCCGTCTACATCTCCGGACAAGACGCCGACCCAGCGCAGCTCATCCGACAGATTCAGGTCGATCTGAGTCGAGACGGGCCAGTCCACCGCAGCCCGGTTGATCGCACCCAGGTCTGCCCCTTCTGCGATGAACTGCCAGACTGGCTGCCTCGCCACCTGATCAGAAGCGGCAAGCTCCGCTATCAACGACGCGTCAGCTCGCGTGAGGTGTCCACTGCCATCAAGATCGGCCGCCACGAACTGGTAGGGCGATGCGGACTGCGCCACAGACTGACCTGAGAATCCATCGGGATCAGGATTCGGATTTCGGCCCACCGACATCTTGAGCGCAGCCAGAACGTCGGCTGCCGTCACCGCGTTCAGTGCTCCGGAGGTTGTGCCTGCCCTATACGCAGTGAGCTCGTAAGGCTGAAAATCGAGACCCTCGATCTGCCAAGCGCCCTGGCCGTTCGAACGGTTGGCGAGCGTGGGCGCAGCCCCCGCTTCAGGGTCTGACGCGCGTACGACCACGTTGCTGATCGGTGCACCGCTTTTCCAAAGGCTTGCCGAGCCACTCACCACCGCACTGGCGTTCGGGTTGTAGAGGAACAATCCGATGCCGGGATCATCATCTGACCCAACGAGATTACTTGCGGAAGAGGCGAACACCGCACGGGCGCCGTTCGGACTGAGCACCGCCCCCAGAACCGCGTCATCAGCGGCCTGACTGGTCGCTGAAACGGACAGGGGCAGCATCGCGGAAGTCCGAAGGTTGACGAGTGCAAGCTGGTCCACTGCAGGGTTGCCCACGCCGAAGGCAGATGAGCGGCCACTGACCAGCAGCCTATCCCCTGATGAATCCACATCGACCAGCGACATGCCGCCTGTTGCGCCCAAGGCAGCCGGCCAGGCGGGCAGGACCGCCGAGCCAGTCGAACTGATCCAGACATCCGATGCAGCGTTGACATCAGAGGCGGAGAACGAGGCGCTATCCGATTGAAAGATCGTGCCCCGCAGAGCAAGCAAGGCTGCCGAGCCGCCCTGCGCCTGTCCTGCGGCGACGCTCGCGAGTTGCAGCGTCGCGGCCCCGGGTAAGGATGATGCCGCGGCCGGCAGTCTCCAGACAAATACGTCACTCAGTTCGTTCCGGTCTGACACCGACAAGCCGCTGTCAAGCGTGGTAAACGCTACGGACAACACTCCGTCGGCGCCCAACCGGACATCCTCCAGCGTGGCATCTGCTGCAATTTCAAGGCCGTTCTGGAGCGTGACCCGACTGATGACCACACGCTCTCGATCAATCAGGTAGATATCGGCGCAGGCGTTCGAATCGATATCACCCGCCACCGCAAGATTGCTCGCCAGGGTCTGGAGGACCACGAAGCGCCCGTCGGCGCTCGCGAGCACGCGATCGATGGGCGCATTCGGCTGTTCACCCGTGATCGAGGCGATCAGATCGAGCTCAATAACCTCTGCGCCCCGTATGACCGCGATTCTGTCAGCGGCCTCGATAACTGGCATTTCGCCCGATATCGCCTCGCGATAGCGAACAATCCGTTCGACAGCGCCCTCCCGCGATGACGACGCAAGCTCCAACACATCAACTGAACGCCCATCCAGCTCAGAAGACAACAGCGAATTGACCGAACGCTCCCAAACCTCATCCCGTATGCGATAGAACCAGACGCCTTCGCGCACCCGCCCCTCATCTGCAAACGTGGCGCGCACGTGAAAGCCACCGCCCGACGGATCAAACCCGAGTGGTTCGAGATGGACGAGCACCGACAGACCGCTGGTAATCTCGGCCAAGGGCGGTGCGGCGATCCGTAGGAGTGTCACGACAGGCCTCAGACGATCAGATACACATCACCGGCCGACAGCTGACTCAGATCCACCCCGTTGATGAGCGCGACCTGAACCGGTGTCTGAGCGCCTGAGCCGTCGCGATCGAGCAGCAGGGCCTGCGAGGCCGTATCAAAGAGAAAATAGTCGTCGGGGTCGAGCGCCCGCGCACCCACCCCGCGAACGAATGAATCGCCAGCGAGCGCTCCGGACGAACCGAGCTTCAGGGCCACAGGATCGATACCAAACGACGCCAGATCAACCATCACCAGATCAACGCCAGGCTCGAAGTCGGTGATGCGGTCAGGCGCACCGCCCGTGACATTCCGTGCGATCACGAATCCGTCACCACCAGCGCCGCCCGTAAGCGTATCCACGCCCTCGGCCCCCTCAAGAATGTTGTCGGAGGGATTCCCGATCAGCGTGTTGTTACCCGCGTGCCCAGTGAGCGCCACCGGCTGAACACCGAGTAACTCCCCCCGCTCGATGAATTCGGGCAAGGTATAGGAAAACGCCGTTCTTACCGTATCAACCCCGGCGGTATCCATCAGGGTGTCCAGGGCATCCGTCAGCACGTAGATATCGTTGCCAGCGCCCCCTTCAAGCGTATCGGCCCCCGTCCCTCCCGAGAGCAGATTGGCTGCGCTGTTGCCGACGATCCGGTTCGCGAGCGAATTGCCGCCGCCAGCCCAATCGCCACCTTCCATCAGCACCAGATGCTCTACATGCGCGGCGAGCGTGTAACTGCCTGAGGCCTCAACGGTATCGATTCCCTCGGCGTTTACCTCGATGACCAGATCGCTGCGGCTGTCCACGCGGTACAGGTCATTGCCCGCGCCGCCCGCCATGCGGTCAACGCCTTTGCCTCCATCCAGCGTGTCATCGGCTCCGAAGCCGATCAGCGTGTCGGCGCCCTCACCGCCCGCAAGCGAATTCGGCTGATCATTCCCCGCAAGCACGTTAGCGAGTGTATTGCCGGCGAGCGAAATCGCGCCTTCACGCGCTGCGGTCAGGTTCTCAACGTTGGCGGGTGCGGTCATCGATACCGAGGTTTCAACGCCGTCGGTACCGCCTGCCCCCCGGGTCAGCGCTTCAATGACCAGATCGAGCGTGGAGTCGACCACATAACTGTCATTACCAGGGCCTCCGGCCATGGTGTCCGCCCCACTGCCACCATCAAGCAGATCACTGCCGCTGCTGCCGTCCAGAAGATCGTTTCCGGAGCCACCAATCAGGGTGTCATCACCAGCCCCGGCGATCAGCCGGTCATGACCGGGGTTACCCACCAGCAGATCGTTCCCTCCAAGCCCGTAAAGCGCATCGTCGCCCGCGCTGCCGTAAATGGAATCCGGACCCGCGGTGCCGTTTGACGAATAGGACTGCCCCTGGACCGATAGCGCAAGGGCCCAGCGGGCGCTGGCACCCTCCGGATCGGTGGCGGTGATCTGTAGCTTGCCCACAGGGCCGTTCACATTTTCGGTGATTGCAAAGCGCAGTTTGGCGAGATCTGCAAACGGAAGCACCTGACCGACCTTGACCGCCACACCACCCAGCTCGACACGCCCGACGCCCGGTACCTCGCTGACGCTGACCTCGCTGAGCGTGGATTCCGGATCAGACGGCAGCGCAACGTCTAGTGCGACAGACGACTGCTCAGGATAGCGAATGGCAAGCGATCCATCCGGCCCGAACCGCGGCGGGTCGTTCACGGGCGTGAGGAACACCTGAACAGCCGACTCGGCCACCACGCCCTCGGCATCGGTGGCTCGATACCGCAAGCTGCCTGCAACCCCCGAGGCATCCCGGTCTGCGGTAAACAGTAACTCGTCGATTTCCGCCGCATCAAACACGGCTCCCACGGCAAGCTTCGCACCACCCGGCCTCAACACCGAGCCCAACGTTGGGACATCAAGCACCTCGATACGAACCGCCATGCCCTCGGGATCAGCTGGAACCGGAATATTCATCGCCGCCAGCGCGGCGTCTTCATTCAACGTGAGCGTTCTTGATGCTTCCACCGTTGGGGCCTGGTTGTCCCCGATCTGGAGCGTGAGTTCGTCCTGCGCCTTGTCGCCAAATTCATCGATGGCCGTGATCAGCAGCTTCACCCGGCCCTTGAGGTCATCGGGCGGTGTACCACTCAGCTGCTTGGTTTTCGGGTCGAAGCTGAGCCACGACGGCAATTCGCCCCCCGAAGCATTGGTGGCCTCCACTGACAGCTCACCGACACTCGCGTTGCGCTGTTTCAGTGCGTTCGCAATGCCCTGCCCACTTGAGACGAGGTCGACGCGTGTGGCGTCGTTCACTACCGATGCCTCGGGTACACGCACGACCAGATCGATCGCGTCAATGCCGTCTGCCGCGCCTGCCGCATTCGCGTCAACGCGCAGCTCGAGCACGAGCTTCTGACCTTTCACTGACTTCACGCTCACATCGATCACGCCATCGGTCACCTGCTGCAGCGCTGCCGAACCGTTCCCGCCTGGGAGCTCAATGGTGTAGCGACTCGCAGTCACGCTTTGTCCGTCGATTCGCACTGACTCAATGTCCACTGGAAGAGTCGTGACACCACTCGCCAGCGTGAACTCGAACTCTGCGAGTACCGATTCTGTACCAGCGGTAAACGGTTTGATGAAGTCGAGCGAGACCGCGACGCTTCCCGGCTGCGTGCCTGCGCGAACCGGTGCGTCGCCGGATACGCCGGGAGGTTGAGGCGCCTCAGCGCCCTCGCTCACGTGGTCGGGATCAAACAGCAGATCGGGCGGCAGTTCGAACTGAATCGCCATGCCCTGCCCCACCTTGACCGGCTGATCGAAAACCTTGGCGTTCATGACCGGCGCCCGGTTGCCAAGCTGTTTGCCAAGCGACCACTCCTGATCGCTGAACACAATCCTTTCGATACCTTTCAGCGAATCGGCGCCGAGATCGCCGTCAGTGGGGTTTGCATCGAGTACGCTGACTGTCTTACTGATCGCATCGAACACCAGATTGAAGCCGGCCCGTGCACCCGAATAGACCACAGTGTCACGGCCAGGGCCGCCGTCGATCGTATCGTGACCCGCGCCCCCCTCCAGCGTGTCGTCACCAGATTGCCCGAGCAGACGGTTCGCAAGTTCGTTACCGTCCAGTCGGTCCGAGGCATCACCACCGACTGCATTTTCAATCAGGGTCCACTCTGCGAGTTGAAACGTACTTCCCGCAGAAGAGAGCGTACGCCCCGGCAGATTGATGAAGAGCTCAGTGCGCACCGCGGCGGCGTTGAGCGTATCAATGCCCGACTCATCCTCGAGTGCCGGACGGATACGCTGGGGGTCGACAAATCCTTCATCAGTGAACACATAAGTGTCGTTGTCCGTGTCGCGCGCGCCGTAGGCTCGGAGCGAAAGGCTCTTAATCGACCCGACCGCTTCGGCTCGTACGTCCTGGATGCTCACCGTCCAGTCGCCCGCCACCTTCTCGCCCATGAACTGGACGCTGGAGAAGTCCCAGAGCAGATGGGTGGGGACTGGACTGTCTGCACCGCTCAGGCCGAAGGGCTGCTCCGCATTCACCGACACCCGGTCGAGCAGCCGCGATACGGTTCCCGAAGGCGATGCGATTTCGATGATCACATCACCCATTCTGGCGTGTCGAAGATCCACGCCCAGCTCCACATGCTCCACGGTGAGGTCACCCGACAGGGTGAAGGTCTTCCGCCACACCGTACCGTCGTCTGGAATCGCCTGATTGATTCCGAAGGCGCGGGCGCTCGATGCAATCTCATTGACCGCTGTGGCGCTACCTGTCCAGGTCTGAGCCACTCGCACCGCGGCATGCGCATCAACGAGCCCGAATCCCATCTGATCGTTAAACGAGAGGCCGCCCAGATTAAGCGACGTTGCGCCATTGGTCTTCCAGGACGAACCTTCTGGATGCCGCGCGGACAACGCGAAAATCTGCTGGATGTCTCGGTAACCGAGGCCGGGATTCGCCTCCAGCATGAGCGCAGCCACGCCTGACACCACCGGCGCTGCGGCCGACGTACCCGTGAACTCGGTGTAGTTGGTCGAGCTGCTGCCCAATCCAGCCAGCCTGTCGGTGGTGAGCAGCCCTTCGCCATACGCTGCAACCAACACGCTGGCGCCTGGTGTAGAAAACGAGGACGGCGAGCCCGACTGAGTCGCGGCGCCGACGGTGATCACCTCGCGCGCATTCGCAAAGTTGCTGTTGTTGGTGTTCGCTCCCTGTCCGGCGCTGTTGCCGGCGGAAAACACCATCACCGTACCGAGCCCGCCTCGACCATCCTCCACCGCCCGCCGGATGGCTTCATAGGCAAAGGTCATGGTGGTGCTGTTGAAGTTGTCCGAAAAGGGTTCGATGGATCCCCAACTGTTGTTGGAAATATCGAACTGATACTGCCGGCTGAGCGCATTGGTGATCTGCGGCCAGGTCCATTTCACCCGGTTCGATGCGATCTCGGCCTCGTAGGCGATGCCCACCACACCCGTCTCATTATTCGCCTCGGCGACCATGATGCCGGCCACCGGCGTGCCGTGAAAATCCAGAATCGATTTGTGACGACCATCCTGCACCCGACCGACCGAGTCCCAGGATTTCGCGAAGTCAATGCGTGGCTCGAGATCCGGGTGCACGGTATCAATCCCGTCATCGATCATGCCGATCAGCACGCCGGCGCCGCTGTACTCGCCCTGCAATTCAGCAATCCCCAGCGAATCCAGATACCACTGCGATTCGCGCATCGGGTCGGCGGTACCGCTGTAGAGCTCACGCAGCCGAAGCGTCCAGGTACCGGTGCCACCATCGGCACTCGCCACCTCAAAGTAAACCGTGCCGCCCGCACCCGCAGGCACCATCAGGCGCGCATCCAGACCGGCGCCCGAGTCATCATCCACACTCACTTCGTTACCGTTCGCATCCAGCATGCGAAGGAATCCGTTTGCAAGCGTTCCACCCGGGCCATTTCCATTGGCGAGCAGATCCACCACGTAAGCTTTGCCGGCCCCCAGCGTCGCTGACACCCAGTCCAGGTCGTCTTCATGGCCAACCCGACCAGCCACTGGCTTACCCGGCCGGACGATGGCTGGCGTTTGACTGTCACCGGGCAGGTCATCTGCTGGCGGCGCAGCGCTCGCCCGCAGCCGCGACTCGATCTGATAGCTGCCCAGACTCCCCAACACACCTGGCTCGCCCGCAACGCGGAGGTAGTGCAACCCGCCGTCGAACACTCCGAGTGAAAGCCCCGTGCGCCCGCTTTCCGTATCGAAGCGGCCACTGCTCAGAAGCCGTCCCTGCGCATTGAGCAATTGAAGCGAGGCTTCACCGAGGGTACCCAGCCCATCCTGAAAGCCCAACACGCGGAAGTCATAGACGCTGCCCGCGGTCAGCTGGATCGCAAACAGATCAGCATCGGTTTCCTCGCCAATCACTGCGCGCCGTTCGCCGTTGCCGGCTAGAAGGCCGTCACGGTCGACGGAATAGTCGGCGACCCGGTCGGGACGGTCGTCGTCCGTACCTGCTCCGAGGTCAGTCACCCGAACCCGATATTGTCCGGTCTGGAGACTTGCGATCTCGCCATTCTGCGCGCCCAGATTACCGGGCGCAGCCACCTTCATGCGCACAATGCCCGCGGCACTCGCTTCCACCAGCGACGCACCGAATGCCGATGGCGCGCGAGCGGTCACAACATTATCGACTGCCTGCTCGGTCTGGCCGCTAGGCTGGAAGGTCACAGCCAGGTCGGTGCCGGGAAGCGGCGCATGCGCGCCATCTCGGATCGCAAGCGTCTCGATTCGGTAACGGTGCCCAGCACTCGCCTGAAAGCTGAACGCGTCCTGATCACCGGGGAGTCCGATTTTTGCATTGGCAAGCGCAAAGCTGCCCGCATCGCTCGAGGCAAACTGCAACGCCACGGTGCCCGCTGAATCCTCATCGGAGGCATCCCCCGGGCGCAATTGAATCGAGTAGGCGCCGGTTGCGCCAGCGCCGTCAACGACGCGTGCGTAGAGCGTTCCACCCTGCGCTGCGCGAAGCGTCGCAACCGCCGAGCCATCCGATGTTTCAAGTCCATCGCCAAGCGCCAACGTGCGCTTTTCAAGCGGATCCGACACCACTTCGACCATCAGCCGGCTGAGACCCGATGAAGCATCCGGCGTGGCTACCAGCGAGACGATCTCACCCGCCGCCGCATCGAATCGGAACCAGTCGACATCCATGTCGGTTGCTTCACCGAGCGAATCGGCCGCGCGCACGCCAAACGATCCGGAGGCCCACTGAATGCCGCCCGCGAGTGTTTGAGAGATCGCGATCGGGGTGGCGCGTTGCAAAGTGTCGCCGTGATCATCGGGCGCCCGAGCCACCAGTCGGTAGCTCCCGGTATCGCTATCAGGACTCGCCGATTTCACCACCAGAAAGAAGGTGCCCGAGGCCTGCGGACGATACACAGTGAATGCATCGCGCGAAATCATGCTGTCCTGATGCGTGCTGATCAGCGTGCCGTTACCGGAGCGGATCTCCAGTACTGGATCGAGCAGTTCCCCGTTGCCGCTCGACGCGCCCTGCGCACGGAACACGTAATCCTTGCCCGCTTCAAGCGTGATCCGGAACCAGTCGTGATCGCCATGGGTGAGGAGCGTGGCCTCACGCGTCTCACCGGGGGCAATGTCGGCCTGTGTGGCGACATTGTCGCCCGCTTCGTCGGGAGGAAGATTGCGCTTGGCGAGCGAGATTTCGTAGCTACCCATCCCGCGATCTGAGCGCGCCGACACCTCGAACAAATACTCACCCGATACCTTGGGTACGAAGTAGAGAGCAGGATCGGTGCCGGGCCCGCCATCATCATCAAAGTCGACCAGGCGACCACGGCTATCGAAAATGCGCAGGTAGGGATCGGCGAGCGTGCCCTTTTTCCCCGAAAACCCAGCCACCTCGATCCGGTAGACCAGATTCTCTTCGAGCGTGGCGTTGAAGAGATCCATATCGCCGGGCATGCCGATCTGGCCAGTACGCGAGGCAGACAGCGTCGCAGGGTCTGGTGCCAGGTTACCCACGCCCTGTCGGCTGGCACCCGACGTGATCGTACGAATGCTGCTCGCGTAATCATCGGCTGGCGCCTGATTCACGGACAGTGACCATGCGCCGACGTCATAGCGGAAGGCACTCCTCGCCTCCAGGTAGTAGACGCCGGTGGTCTTGGGCGTGAACCAGGCGCGGGCGTCGAGCCCGGTGCCGAAATCGTCGGCGACCTGGATCACGCGCCCCGAGGCATCCCGAATCCAGAGCACGGGATCCCGAAGCGGATCGAGTAGCGCGCTATCGGAAAAGTCGCCCTTCAGATCGATCAGGTAGGTCTGACCCGCTGCGAGACCGATTTTCAACCAGTCACTGTCGCCGTTATAGGAAATGGTGCCCGCTACCGGTGTGCCTGGGGCGATCAGCCCAGCAGACGAAAAAGTGTTGCCGTAGTCATCTTTCAGCGTGGAACCGGTGACGGTGTAAGTGCCCTTGCTGCTGTTGCCCGACGCGCCCACAGCAAGGAAATACCAGCCGGAGTCCACCGCGCGGAAAACAAGGCGATCATCGTTTCCAACAGTGTTCTCGCCAACCTCCACCAGATTGCCTGTGGCCGAATAGAGCGCGAGCACCGGATCGGCCAGCGTGTTGCCCATCCCGAAACTGGCACCCCGGCCGCCAAAGTCGTAGGTCTTGCCCTGGTCCAGCCAGACCCGGAACCAGTCCTGATCGCCCAGCTTATTGACTTCGCTGGTGACGGAGAAGGTCTGATCAGCCGACCACTCGGCACGCGCCGTGGTGCTCACGCTACCGGCGATCATGTCCAGGCTTTCCTGGGTCAGCATCCATGAGCCGGTGTAGAGCCCCGAAGCGTCCTTGGCCTCCAGATAGTAGGTGCCGGTGACCGTGGGTCTAAACACGATGCGGTCGTCGCCCCCGACGACGTCCTGCACGATGTCCACACCGGTTTCCAGCTTGCGACCTTTGGAATCAAAAAGGGTGAGCGTGGGGTCGGCGAGTGTCCCTTGTCCGCCGCCGAGCCCTTGCAGGTTGAACTCATAGTGGGTGCCAGCGACCAGGCTGGTGCGAATCCAGTCGGTGTCGCCGATGTCGCCGATGTAGCCTTTAATGCCGGCCTTCATGGGGTCGATCGCGCCCAGGGTGTCGACCGAGCCGGCGTAGTCGTCGAGGTATTTCAGGGTGAAGGCGTAGCTTTGGGCGTCTCCGTCAAACTGAAAGGTGAAGCGAACGTTGCCGCCCTCATAGGGTGTGAACCCCTCGGGGGTTTCAAACCCAGGGAGCCAGCGCCCGCTTGCGCTAAGGCCGCTACTCCAGGACCACGCCATTCCACCACTGACCAGGCTTTTGAAGACCAGTTGCCGCCCACTCGCGATATCGGTAAAGGTTGCCTGCCAGTTCGCGCCAAACTGCGTTGAACCCTCAACCACCATAGGCGAGTTGGGGACGAGCGTAGACGTGAAGAGGTCCTGATCGTTCCGGTGATCCTTGCGCGCGAACACGCGCTTGTCGGTACCGGCATCAAGCTGATAGTTGACAAAGGTGTGCGCTGACCAACCCATCCACTGATTGAAGTGATCATCCAGAACGATTGGCCGCGCCGTATCTGCGAACTGGATCTCGAGAACGTTGTTGAGGGTGTCCTTGCCGTCAACCGGGGTTCCCCGAGCGTGCTCCACGGTGTAGAAGCCCGGCATGGGGGTCATCCCACCCGAGCCCCAGCCGTGGTTGTAGTCGGCCCAGTTCCCCGTGTAGACCGCCGTCTTGATGTTGCTGAGTGAATCGTCGCCACGCCCCCCTTCGACCACCTCGTTACCCGTGCCACTGAACGTGTCGGAGGAGTCACTCAACTCAATCGTGTTCCCGACCCGGATGAATTTCCGGCCTGTACCCTCAAAGGACAGCGTCTCGGACTGGGTTTGCGTCAGCAGCAGCGTGGCGTTGTCGTGCTGGATGGTTTCGACGTTCACAATAGACAGACCGGTAATGTCGATCTGTCCGCCTGAATAGGACGACTCGAGGATCAAACGATCCTGACCTGGACCGCCGTCGATTCGCCCGGAAACAGCGGGACCGCCCGTTACGCCAGAGGACATAGCCGGGGTGTTGTAGTTGGAACCGGGGGAGGACACTCGGATTACGTCGTTCCCCGCACCCGCCTCCAGGACAAAGTTCGAGTCCTGATCCACCCGAATGGAGTCGGCCGACGCCCCCAGAAGAATCCGGTCAGCGTCACGAACAGTGATCGCGCTTGACGAATCGCCCGGAATCACAACCGTGGAGAGATCGACAGTGCCATATCTCCCCTGGAGATCTAGAAAGCGCAGGCCCGCACCATCGATACGACTGAAATTCAGGTCTTCGCCATTACCCATCAGCAGGAGTTTGAATTGAACACTTTGGAGACCTAACCCAGTCACCGTGAAGGAATCCAGCCGCGAGAAAGCGTCCGCAGCCATCCAAACGCTGCTATTCCCGCCGTACCCACCCGTGTCCGCGACGTCAATTTCTATCGCTTCAACGTTTAGCATCGATCCTGGCTGTAGGATCAGATTCGCGTTGAAGGTGTGTTCGACCCGAAGCGAATCGATGCCCGGACCGCCATCGATCAAATCGATCGTCAACGCACGGGCTATCCAATCCATATAAGTTTGTCGTCCTACTTGTAACGACACGCCCGAAAAGGTGTTGGGCAAAAGTTCGAATTCAGTCTTCTGAATGACAAAACGATCGTTTCCGGCACCACCCGCGAGCGTATCGATGCCACTGCCACCGATCAGGGTGTCATCGCCCGCGCCCCCGTCAAGGCGATCGGAGCCGCGTCCGCCATAGATCGCATCAGCGCCTGCGCCCCCGGTGATCGTGTCGTCGAAACGCGAACCG
>CAIPNM010000350.1 GCA_903866395.1 uncultured bacterium | reverse complement strand
GCGCTTGTACGGAAGGTGCGTGAGCACCATGAATTCGATGCCGTTCACCTGGTGGCCATGTTTGCCGAAAACGGACTGCAGGGGGGGCAAGAACTCCGTGCGCTTGCCGGCGTGGCGGTGTTTTCAAAGCATACGTCGGCTGAGCGGCTCCAGGGGTTTGTTGAAGCGCACCTCATCCGACAGGCGCCGCCTCAGCGCTCCCAGGGCGGGTTGGAGACCGCCTCCGCAGCGTAGCGCTGGCGCGCTGCCTCGAAGTGCGTGGCCTCGATCGTGCCGGCGCGTACCAATTCTCTGATCGCGGACAGCACGACCTGGAAGCGGTCAACCTCGAAGAAGCGCCGCAGTTGCTCGCGCGTGTCGCTTCGCCCGAACCCGTCAGTGCCCAGCGTGATGTAGCGAGCGTCGATATATTCCGCAATGAGTTGCGGCCAGGCTCTCACATGATCGGTGGCGGCAATGACCGGGGCATCGCCCGGAAGCAGGCGCTCGAGGGTGGTGGGCGAGGAGGGGGCAGCGTGCAGCGCGTCGAGGCGGTCGATCCGCTGGGCCTCGCGGGCTTCGCGCGCGAGTTCGCTAAAACTGGTGACCGAGAACACCTGGCTGCCAATGCCCCAATCGGCAGCGAGGATCTCCGCCGCCGCGATGACCTCGAGCAGAATGGTGCCCGAGCCGAGAAGGCGTACCGACGGTGCAGTGCGACCATCGGTGGCTGGGCGACCTTCAAAGGTCTTGAAGCTATACATTCCCCGCAGCAGATCGGCTTGCGCGCCCTCGGCGAGCGATGGCATGGGGTAGCTCTCATTCATCAGCGTGACGTAATGGAACTCGTCGCGCTGCTCGGTGAGCATGCGGGTCATGCCGTGTCGCAGAATGATGGCAAGTTCGCCCGCGAATGCCGGGTCCCACACGCGGCAGTTGGGCACCATGGAGGCCATCACCAGGCTCGAGCCGTCCTGGTGTTGCAGCCCTTCGCCGCCCAGCGTGGTTCGGCCAGCGGTTGCCCCGAACAGAAAGCCACGTGTGCGTTGGTCGGCCCCGGCCCAGATCAGATCGCCCACCCGCTGAAAGCCGAACATCGAGTAATAGATGTAGACCGGCAGCATGGGAATACCATGCACGCTATAGGCCGTGCCCGCCGCAATCCAGGACGACACAGCGCCTGCTTCGGTGATGCCTTCTTCCAGGAGCTGGCCATCGCGGGCTTCACGATAGGCCAGCATCGAGCCCGCGTCTTCGGGCTCGTAGGTCTGGCCATCAGGCGAGTAGATGCCGATCTGGCGAAACAGGCTCGCCATGCCGAAAGTACGCGCTTCGTCGGCAACGATGGGCACAACTCTGGGGCCCAGTTCGCGGTCTTTCAGAAGGCCCGACAGCATGCGAACCGCGGCCATGGTGGTGGACATTTCTTTACCGGCAGCTTCAATCGCGAACATGCCCCAGGTGGAGAGTGGTGGAACGGTGAGCGGCGGCGCGCTCGAGCGGCGAGCTGGCAGTGCCCCGCCGAGGTCGGATCGACGCGCGCGCAGGTAGCGCATCTCGGCGGAGTCGTCGTCGGGCTTGTAGAAGCGAAGCGCCGCCACGTCGTCGTCAGAGAGCGGCAGTTGGAACCGATCACGAAATGCCTTCAAGGCGTCGATATCGAGTTTTTTTGCCTGATGCGCGGTCATTCGGGATTCGCCCGCGCCGCCCATGCCAAACCCTTTCTTGGTTTTGGCAAGAATCACCGTGGGGCGCCCGGTATGCGAACGGGCTGAGGCGAACGCGGCGTACAACTTCCGGAAATCATGGCCGCCGCGCTTGAGTGCATCGATTTCGGCTGCGCCCATGTGGGCGATGAGCGCCTGCACTGCGGGGTCGCGACGGAAAAAGTGTTCGATGTTATAGGCCCCGTCTTTGGCGCCAAGGTTTTGATACTGCCCGTCAACCGTACTGGCCAGTGCGCGAAGCAGCACATGGTCGCGGTCGCGGGCGAAGAGTGCGTCCCAGTCTGAGCCCCAGAGCACCTTGATCACGTTCCAGCCCGCGCCGGTAAAGAGCGACTCTAGCTCCTGAATGATCTGGCCATTGCCGCGTACCGGGCCGTCCAGTCGCTGCAGATTGCAGTTGATGACGAAGGTGAGGTTGTCCAGGCGTTCGCGGGCTGCAAGCGTGAGACCGGCGATGGACTCAGGTTCGTCCATTTCGCCGTCACCAAACACCCCCCAGACATGACGGCCTTGCTCGGCAATCAGGCCGCGATGCTCGAGATAACGCATGAAGCGCGCCTGATAGACGGCGTTAAGCGGACCAAGACCCATGGACCCGGTGGGGAACTGCCAGAAATCGGGCATCAACCAGGGGTGGGGGTAGGAACTGAGACCCTGGCCGCCGATTTCCTGGCGGTAATTACCGAGTTGCTCTTCGCTCAGTCGGCCTTCAAGCCAGGCTCGCGCATAGACACCTGGTGCGGAGTGTGGCTGCAGGAACACCAGGTCGCCGCGCTGGTCAGCGGACTCCCCTTTGAAAAAATGGTTGAACCCGAGCTCGAAGATCTCGGCCGCCGAGGCGTAGGACGCGATGTGACCACCGAGTTCGCCATAAGCCTGGTTAGCCCGGACCACCATGGCGAGCGCGTTCCAGCGCATGATCGCTGTAAGACGCTCTTCAAGTGTGATGTCGCCGGGGTAGGGCGGCTGGGCGTCCAGCGGAATGGTGTTGCGGTAGGCGGAAAACGGCTGTACGTGCGGCACGATGCCCAGTGTCTGAGCGCGTTCCTCTAAGCGTTCAAGAAGAAACAGGCCCCGCTCCGAGCCCGCCTCGCGGACCGATGCTTCCAGCGATTCCAGCCACTCGCGGGTCTCTCCCGGGTCGGTGTCGGCCGCCTCGGCGATGGATCGTGCGATGAAATCGTGTGCTTCTCTACCGCTCATGCTTGGTCTCCGGGAATGCGAGGACTATAGGCTGCTGGAGCCGGCATGCGATGCTGAACACCCTAGGTATCTGGGTTGGATTCAGCATAAACTGCTGTATTCAAAACGTTATTCAGCACAATATGCCTTCCCCCTTTATTTCTCTTGATGCCACCGATATTCGGATCCTCCAGGAGCTGCAACGCGATGCCAAGCTCACCAACGTCGAACTTGCCGCGCGGGTGCATCTGTCGCCGTCGCCGTGTCTTGCGCGGGTGCGGGCGCTTGAAAAGTCAGGCGTGATCAGTCGATACGTCACCCTGCTCGACCCCATTCGGCTGGGGCAGGCGGTGAGCGTTTTCATTCAGGTTCGGCTAGAGCAGCAGGTTGAGCGCGCGCTCAAGACATTCGAGGCGGCTGTTGCGGGGTGGCCCGAGGTGATGGAGTGCTACCTGATGACAGGCGACTCGGACTATCTGCTGCGCGTGGTGGTGGCCGATATTCCAGCGTTTGAGCGCTTCATTCTTGAGCGGCTCTCAAAGATCCGTGGGGTGGCCAATATCCGGTCCAGCTTTTCACTGAAGCAGGTGAAATATGAGACCGCGCTGCCCCTGGGCGCGTGACGGGTTTACGGCGTAACGCAAGCGGTGAGGGTGGCGCCGCAGGGCGCTTCAACCTTGAGGGAAAGCAGCGGGTCGGCGCGTGTTTTGCCGAGGTTGAGCGCCGCGATGGGAATGCCGAGTTCGGCGGCGTGCCGCGCGTAGCGAAAGCCCGAATACACCATCAGTGATGAGCCCACAATCAGCATGGCGTCGGCCCCCTCCAACCAATTCAACGCGGTTTTCACACGCTCGCCAGGTACCGACTCGCCGAAAAAGACAACATCGGGTTTGAGCGTGCCGCCGCAGTGTCGGCAGGGGGGCACGTGAAAGCGATCGAATTCGTCAGACTCCAGTTCGGCGTCGCCATCGGGGGCCCGGGCGGCCGCAAGATCAATCCAATCGGGGTTGGTGTCTTCCATGCGACGTTGGTGGTGGCTGCGGAGGACGCGGACATCACAATCGAGGCACACGACGGTGTCGAGGCGGCCGTGCAGGTCGACCACCGCTTGATGGCCGGCCGACTGGTGCAGACCGTCCACGTTCTGTGTAACGAGGCCGGCGAGTCGCCCCTGCCGCTCGAGCTTGGCGAGGGCAACATGCGCCGCGTTGGGTTGCGCGCGTCCGAATGCGCGCCACCCCACCATGGAGCGCGCCCAATAGCGCTTGCGCATGAAGGGGTCGGCGCTGAATGCCTGCCAGGTGACAGGTTGCTTACGGGCCCACTCGCCAGTTGCGTCCCGGTAGGCAGGGATACCGGATTCGGTGCTGCAGCCGGCGCCGGTGATGACGAACAGGCGCTTGGAGTGTTCAAGGAACCGGGATAGCGCGGATGGGCTTGAAGAAAGCATGATCAGGGGGGCCGTGGCTGACATTAGCCACCCGAATCGTACCGGTCACTGATAAAATCTGAGCGTTGAAGGAGAGTTGGCAGAGCGGTTTAATGCACCGGTCTTGAAAACCGGCGACGTCGCAAGGCGTCCGTGAGTTCGAATCTCACACTCTCCGCCACCTTGCCCGAGGACGATTGTGCGCCTCACCGCTGCCCACATCGATCTGATCCGTCTTACCGCTACAGAGTTTTTTGGGGAGCGGGTGCGCGTCACGTTGTTTGGGTCTCGCGTCGACGACCATGCTAAGGGGGGCGATGTGGACCTCCTGTTTGATGTCCCGGTCCCGGTTGAGGATCCCGCTCTGAAAATGGCGAGGCTATCAAGCCGCTTGTCGCGGGCAATGGACGGTAGGCGGGTCGATGTGCTGATCGGCGCCCCGAATGTCTCGGAGCAACCCATCCACAAGATTGCCCGGCAAACCGGTGTGGCGCTGTGAAAACTGATCCGATTGTTGCGGCTCGCCTCGCGTTCCTGTGTCGGGTGGTCGAGAAAGAGGCCAACTATCTTCATGACACCGACGGGCGATTGTTCCGGCTCATTGCTACCCCTTCCGCGCTCGATCAGTTGGAGGCCGACCCGCTTTTGTCAGAGCGCCTTGAAGCGTTCGTGGGTCGTTTCAGTCGCCTGCAGGACACGCTGGCCGACAAATTACTGCCCACGCTTCTCGATGCAATGGCTGAGCCGCGAGCGAGCGCGCTCGAGAACCTGGATCGTGCAGAAAAACTCGGCTGGATTGATTCGGCAGACGATTGGCTCAGCGCTCGACGGTTGCGAAATCTGATGGTTCACGAGTACATCGAAGACCGACAAATCCTGTTTGGTGCGTTGACCGCAGGGCATCGGTTCGTGCCAACGCTTGTCGCGACAGCCCGTGGGCTTTGTTTGAAAGCTGGAACGCTTTTACAGCCAGACGTTACCGGATAGTTGCGGTCTGACTATCCGGGGCCGGGTTCGAACCCGTACACCACACGCGCTTGCTCAAGGCTGATGTAACCGTCGCGCAGGTCACGTTCAATCAGTGCGCGATCGCGCTTCGCAGGGCTGCCGTATCCGCCACCGCCCGCGGATTGAAGCCAGACGAGCGTGCCCTGCTTGAGCGGCAGGTAAGGTGTTTTACTGGAGAGCACGCGTTCGTCGGGCGTTCCCGGGTCGAGCACATAGCGGGCTGTGGTGCCCGGTGCGCCACCGAATAATCCAGGTGGCTGCGATTGATGTCGGTCGGCGCAGAGGCAGATGGAGGCACCGTCTGCGAGCACGCGAAAGACGCGGCAAAAGCCGTTGCCACCGCGGAATGTTCCCGCGCCACCCGTGTCAGCGACCACTTCGTAGCGCTCAAAGAGGAGCGGGTTTTCCATTTCATCGGCTTCAATCGGCACATGCCCAGCGTTTCCCGCACCGTAGCGTATGGCATTGATACCGTCGCGGGTGGCCCTTGCGCCATAGGCACCCGATGAAAGCTCGAGCGTAAGGAACTGGCGCTTTCTGGCCTCTGGGCGCGAATCAGTACCGCCTATGACCGCAGTGCCGGTCGAGCCAGATCCGCTTGCAAGTACCGCGGTTGGCGCAGCCTCAGCGAGTGCCCGCATAACGGTATCAAGCACCCGATAGGTGACTTCGCCATAGCCGACCATGGAGCCCGGGGGCTGTGCGTCGCATAGTGTGCCGGGTCGGGTGATGACCGTGACCGGGCGATAGCTGCCGGCGTTCGGCGGGTTCTCGGGGTCGGTGATGGACTTGATCGCGTATTGCACGCCGGAAATCGCTGACGCGCGTGAACAGTTCATGCCGCCGCGCGACTGGCTCGATGAGGCGCTCAGATCGACCGTGATGTCCGATCCGCTCACCGTCACCGTCGCGGCTATCCACTGAGGGTCTTCGGAAAAACCATCACCATCGATGCAATCGCGTGCGTGATAGACGCCACTTCTAAAACTCGCGATTCTTGTCCGGGTGAGCTGCTCGGATCGGGCCAGCACCTCGCGCATCGCCTCGCGGACAGTGTCCAGGCCGTATCGGTTGATGAGCTCGTTTAGCCGACGCTCGCCACTGAAACACGAAGCGTATTGGGCGCGCATGTCGCCCAGTGCCACCGAGGCATTGCGAACATTGCGAACGACCAGGTCTACCAGTGGCTTCTGAAGCTGGTCGTTTTCGAAGAGTTTTACTGGCGGAATAACGATGCCTTCCTGGATGAGCTCGCGGGTGGCGGGTGAGTAACTGCCAGGTCCCATGCCGCCGATGTCGGCCCAATGGCCGCGGTTACAGAGGTACCCATAGCGCTCGCCTTTCCAGAAGAGCGGGCGGGCAAGCAATACATCGGGAAGATGTGTGCCGCCCAGGAAAGGGTCGTTGGTCATCAGCACGTCACCAGGCCGGATGTTGTCCGCGCCGATCCCATCGATCAGTCCGCGCAACTGAAACGGCATGGTGGTGACATGAATCGGAAAGCCGGTGGGGTCCTGCGCCACGATTTCGCCGCTTGCGTCCATCACGCAGCATGAAAGGTCACCCTGCTCCTTCCAGAGTTGGGTGTAGGCGGCCCGCATGGTCATGAGCTTCATTTCATGGGACACCCCGATGAGGGCGTTCTGGATGACCGCCAGCGTGAATGCATCGATTGTCATCGGTTAGCGCTCCGGGTTGAGGCTGATGAGGAGATTGCGGTGGAGATCAACCTGCGCATGCGCGCCTGGTGGCAGCACCGTGGCCGATGACAACTCCTGGACGATGGTGGGCCCTGTGAGTTGATTGCCCGGCACCAGGCTTTCGCGGCGGATCACTCGGGTGGGTACCATGGCCCCGTTGAACCAGACCGGTCGGAGAGACTCGGCGCGCGGGGCCTGAGATTGTGTGGAGGCGGTGGCGCGCTGAGGGGTGTGGGTTTCGCCAATTGCACGAAGCCTGATGTTGACCAGCTCGACCGGTTCGCCCGGTACGGCATAGGTGTAGACCGCCTCATGTTGGCGGTGGAACTCATTGATGAAGGCTGTGACATCAGGCGTGCCCTCGCCGTTGTCGTGTGAGACCCGAACATTGATCTCGGTGGTCTGGCCCACATAGCGCAAGTCCATGCTTCGCTCGAAGCGACGGGCGGTCGTGGAAATTCCTTCTGAATCGAAATCGGTCTGCGCGCGATGCCGCAGCGACTCGAATTCCTTTTCGAGGGACGCTGCGTCAGTGGCCTCCAAACGCTTCAGAATCGAGCGCGAATAGTCATGTGTGAAGTCTGCGCCGGCGATTCCACCGGCGGAAAACAGACCGGGATTGCTGGGAACGAGGACCTGGCGCATGCCGAGTTCTGCCGCGATGGCAAAGGCATGGATGGGGCCGCCGCCGCCAAGCGGGCAGAGCTTGAAGTCGCGCGGGTCAGCGCCTCGCTGTACCGACACAAAGCGGATCGCTTCGGCCATCTGACTGGCTGCCACCTGAAAAATACCGGCGGCGGCCTGATGAAGCGAAGTGCCAAGGGGCCCTGCGATATCGCGTTCAATCACCGCGCGCGCGCGCTCTATATCGAGCTTGACCGCGCCGTTGGCGAAGTCGTTGGGGTCGATGTAGCCCAGCACCAGATTTACGTCGGTGAGCGTGACATGATCGCCGCCCAGCCCGTAGCAGGCGGGCCCGGGATCGGACGAAGCGCTTTCCGGCCCCACCTTCAATCGACCCACGTCATCGATGGTCACGATACTGCCCCCGCCCGCACCAACGGTATGCACGTCAAGCATGGGCGTGACAATGGGGAAATAGTCGATTTCGCGCGCGGTGGTTGCCTCAGCCTTGCCGTCTTTCAACAGGCAGACGTCTAGGCTGGTACCACCCATATCCATCGTGATGAGATGGGTGTGTCCGGTTGTGCGGGCGAGACTGGCTGCACCCACCACCGCGCCAGCAGGCCCTGAGAGAAGCGTGGTGGCGGGGTTTCGCATCACGAGATCAGGCCGACCCACGCCGCCATTCGACTGAAAAATGAAGAGTCGGTCGTCGACCTCGCTCGCTTTGAGCGCCTCCATCAGGTGGTCGATGTAGGTGCCAAGGACAGGCGCCACATAGGCGGCAAACAACGTGGTGCTGGTGCGGGGGAACTCTCGAAACTCTGGCAAGACATCAGAAGAAATCAGAACCCGGATATGGGGCAGGGCGGCGCGTAAAGCATCTCGAAGCCTTTGTTCATGACGCGGATCGAGGAAAGAAAACAGCAGACAGATTGCCACCGCGCTCACTTCGCTTGCGCGCACCTCTGCGATGAGGCGATCGATATCGGCTTGGTCCAGATCTTTGAGCACCTGACCCTGGGCGTTGATCCGGCAGTCGGCTTCAAAGCGCAAGTGTCGGGGAACGAGCGGACTAGGTTTATCGACTTGTACGCGATAGATGAGGTCGGCGGGACGGCTGAACCGTCCGATTTCGATCACATCGCGAAAGCCCTTGTTCGTGATGAGCGCGATCCGGGCGCCTTTTCGCTCTATCACGGCGTTGGTTGTAATGGTGGTGCCGTGGCCGATGAAACTTACATCGCTTGCGCTGATACCCGCCTGCTCCATCACGAGGCTGATGCCTCGTGCAACCGTGGCATGCCGCCTTCCCGGTTCGTTTAGAACCTTGGCTACGTGTACAGCGCCGGTGCCCGCGTGGACGAGCACCACATCGGTGAACGTACCGCCTACATCAATGCCGATGCGAACCATCTTGAGCGCTTCCTTACCGTGCGTTTCTCTGAAAGGCTCCAGTATTAGCCAAATCGGGCAAGAGCGGCTATCTTCAATCCGCTAGGGAGGAGTCGGCATGTTTCACATGGGATGGTTTATCGCGCAGGGATTCGGTGTTCACGGATGGAATCAGCCGTGGTCGGGTTCAATTGGAACGGAATGGACCAAACCTGACCTCTACATCGATCTTGCTCGCGCCATTGAACGCGCAGGCTTTGACTACCTCATGCTGGAGGATGGGTCGCTGGTTCCGGACTCCTATGGCAGTTCGCCGGAGTGGTTTGTGCGGAATGCCTGGATGGTTCCCAAGAACGACCCCATGCCGCTGGTTCCCCTTATCGGTCAGGCCACGCGCCATCTGGGCATTGTTGCCACCATGACCACGTCGTTCTATCCCCCCTTCATTGGTGCACGGTTGGCGGCCACGCTTGATCACCTGACGGAGGGGCGTGTCGGGCTCAACATCGTCACCGCCCATAACGACCGTGCCGCGCAGAATTTCGGGCTCGATCAGCACCATGAGCATGATCTGCGTTACGAAATTGCAGATGAATGGATGGATGTTGCCTATAAGCTTTGGGGTTCCTGGGCCGAAGGTGCGGTGCTGCGTGACGAGGTAAGCGGCGCGTTTGCCGATTTCACCAAGGTCAATCCCATTGATCATGTCGGACGATTTTTCAAATCGCGTGGACCGCTCAATACGCACCCTGGGCCGCAAGGCAGGCCGGTGATCTGCCAGGCTGGGGGGTCACCTGCCGGGCGAAGTTTCGCAGCCAAACATGCCGACACGATTCTTGCCCGCTTTCGATCCATTGATGCAGCCAGGGCATTTCGAGAGGACATCCACCGGCTTGCACTTAGCCATGGGCGAGACCCTTCGCGAATCAAGATCCTCTACATGATGTCGGCTGTGATCGATGAAACCGACGAAGGCGCGATGAACCGTCTTGAGGCACTCAAGAAGGGCGCCGCAAGGCAGGCGGAATACAAGCTTGCGTTCATGTCATACGCCAGCGGAAAAGACTTCTCCAAGTTCGATCTTGATCAGCCGGTTCCTGAGATCAAGACCAATGCCGCACAGGCTTCCACCGCTGCGCTCACGCGCGCGGCAGGCGCGCAGAAGACGCTTCGCGAAATCGCCATGGAAACCGCATCAGGTGGCTTCGACTATGTCGGCTCACCCGATACCGTGGCCACGCAGATGGGTGAAACCATGTCTGCCATTGGCGGCGATGGTTTCCTGGTGAGCCACACGCTTAACCGACGAACCATCGCCGAATTCACGGACGGACTTGCGCCAGCCTTGCGGCGGCGCGGGCTCATTCGGTCGGCTTACTCGTATCCGCGGTTTCGAGATAATCTTCTCGAGTTCTGATCGGCATCCGGCGATTGGGCCGGCCGGTCGATCTCATCACCCTGGTTTTGGAGTCCTTGAATGTCCAACGTAACCGAGTTTGCCCCGGGCGGCTACCGCTATGTGAACGGTGTTTTCCAATATTCCTGCGGCGTGGCTGCGCTTCCGGGCTTCACCATTGAACGGGCGAGATTCTTTCGCCCAGTGCCGCTTGCGCAGGGCTTTGCTGCAATTGAAGCGCATCTGCGCTCGCTGGGGCGCCCCACGACAGCGTTCTGCGGATGCGAGCTGCGCTCGCCAGAGCCATTCTCTGAGGCGGGTTTTCGTGCGTTCAATGAGGTCTATGTTGGGACGCTCGAGCGCTGGGGCTTGTACCGCGATGGCATCAACCCCGTAGCCCGCTCCAATGTGTGTCCCGAGATGAACGCACCCGGCGAGCCATCGTTTTATGCATTCTCGTATACCGTTCCCGGTGCCGCGCCGGCGGGAAGAGGGTCGTTTGTGATTGCTGGCTCGGCCGAGGCCCCAGAGGGCAAGAGCAATTACCGCGATCACATCATCCGGCTGGGGGACACATCGCCCGCGGGGCTACTCGCCAAGGCGCAGTGGGTGCTGGGCGAGCATGAGCGCCGGATGGGCGAACTGGGAATGAAGTGGGCCGATACCACCGGCGTTCATGTCTACACGGTTCACGACATTCACCCGCTCATGGCATCGGAACTGGTACGCCGCGGGGCGGGTGAGTCGGGCGTGAGCTGGCAATACTGCCGGCCGCCGGTGGTTGATCTGGAGTTTGAGATGGATATGCGGGGGGTCAGCAGGGAGTGGGTGCTCTGACGAGCGCGTCCTACACCACGCCCAGATACGCCTCGCGGATGGCCGGATCATCGCGAAGTTCAGCGCTGGATCCGGCTCGGGTGATGCGGCCGGTGTCCATCACGAAGGCCCGGTCGGCGAGTTCGAGCGCGGTGGCAACGTCCTGTTCAACCACGAGCATGGAGAGGCCCTGGGCATTCAGCCCGCGGAGCGCTTCGCACAGTGACTCCACCACCGCGGGCGCAAGGCCGAGTGACAGTTCATCAATGAGCAATAGCTTGGGAAGCCCCATGAGGCCGCGGGCAATCGCGCACATCTGCTGTTCGCCGCCCGACAAGGTGCCGGCATTCTGCCCGGCACGCGAGGCGAGAATCGGAAACAGGTTGTACATGCGTTCAAGATCGCGGCGAATGGCGGCTTCGCCATCGCGCCGGAGATAGGCACCCATCAGCAGATTGTCGCGAACGGGCATGGCGGAGAACAGACGTCGCCCTTCCGGAACATGGGCGATGCCAGCCGACAGCACTGCTTCGGGTGTGGCACCGGTGAGGTTCGCGCCGTTAAAGCGGATGCTCCCCCCGCGGGTGGGTACCAGACCGGACAGGGTACGCATGAGCGTGGTTTTGCCGGCGCCGTTGGAGCCCACCAGGCATGCAATGCTGCCGGTTTGAACCTCGAGGGTGGCATCCCACAGCACCTGTACGTCGCCGTAACCTGACTGCAGTCCCTGGATACTGAGTAGTGCCTCAGCCATGCGGGGCTCCGGTGGTTTGCGCGGCGTAGCGCTTACCGAGATAGGCCTGAATTACCTTTGCGTCGCGCATGACCGATTGGGGCTCGCCTTCGGCGATCAGCTCACCGTGATGAAGGACGACCACCCGAGAGCAGAGTGACGTGACCACCTTCATGAGGTGCTCGATGATCAGGATGGTGATGCCCCGTGCGGCGATCGCCTGGATCAGCTCGAGCGCCTGGTTGATTTCAGATGAATTGAGCCCGGCGTTGACCTCGTCGAGCAGCAGAAGCTGGGGACGCATCGCGAGCCCCTTGGCAAGCTCGAGGCGCTTACGCATGGCGAGCGTCAGCGCCGCGGCGCTGCGTTCGGCGAGATCGCCAAGCCCAACGAATTCAAGATGCGCCTGCGCCTGTGCCCGTGCATTGCGGATGGAGGATGCGCCACCTGCAAAAAGCGCAGCCGCGGCGACATTCTCGACCACGGTCAGTTCGGGAAAGGGTTGAACGATTTGAAAGGTCCGGCCAATGCCGGCGCGTGCTGCCTGCCACGGCGCATACCGCGTGACATCGCGTCCATTAAAGAGAACCGATCCGCTGGTGGCGGGGTGGACGCCGGTGATGACATTGACGAGGGTGGTTTTCCCAGCCCCGTTGGGGCCGATCAGCCCAATAATTTCGCCCGCCTTCACCGACAGGCTGACGTTACTGACAGCGGCTAGCCCGCCAAAGCGTCGCGACACCCCGCGCAATTCGAGAAGCGGGGTCATGGTTTGTGGCCCCGTGCCCGACGCCGTGCGATGCCTGCCAGCCCGCGAGGCAGAAAAAGCACCAGAAGGACGATGAGAAGCCCGAGGACGCCCGAGTGGACTTCGAGGAAGCGACGCCAGACGATTTCTTCCAGGCCCAAAAACACCCCGGCGCCGATGATCGGGCCAAACACCGATCCCGCGCCGCCCAGCAACACCATCACGATAGGCTTGACCGAGTAGAGCACGTCGAACACATCGGGGGGTTCAATGTAGTTGACCCAGGACGCATAGATCGCCCCCGCGATGCCGGTGAACACTGCGGACAGCGCGAAGGCTGATGTTTTGGTGGCGGTGGTGTTCACGCCCAACATGTCGGCGGCGGATTCGTTCTGCTGGATGCAGCGCAGGCCGAAACCCAGGCGGCCGTGTTGAACCGCGAGGGTGGCCGCCATGGCGATCGCAGCGAGTGCCAACATGGTCCAGTAGAAGAAATCTGCCTGCTGCTCAACGGACTGTCCTGTACGAAGCGGCAGATTGAGGCCCATGCCGCCGCCCGTTAGATCGGTGGCGGAGTTGATGACTTCGCGCAGAACCTCGGCCACCACCAGGCTCGCGATCGCGAAGTAATGGCCGCGAAGACGCAGTAACGCGAGACCGAGTGCTGCGGCAAACAGCAACGCAATCAAGCCCGCGATGCCCCAGGCGAGCCACATTCCGACCCCGAACTTCTGAGCCACGCCGCCTGCATAGGCGCCCAGCCCAAAAAACGCTGCGGTGGCAAACGACGGATAGCCCGCCATACCACCGATGAAATTCCAGGAGAGTGCCAACACCGCGTACATGAGCATGGTGGTGCCCAACCGGAGGATGTAGGTGTCAGCCAGAAACGGGGGCAGCGCCATGAGCGCGAATAGCAGACATGCGAGGCCGAGATCGCGGCGGGCGGCGGTATCGAGCGCGGCCATGGCGGGATTACTCATAGCCTTTTCGACCCAGGAGACCCGTGGGGCGGAACACCAGCATTGCAATGAGCAGGGCGAAGGCCACGGTGACCGCGTGCTCGGGGCCAAACCAAAGCGCGGCGAAGCTTTCCACCACGCCCAGGACCAGCCCGCCCACCATGGCGCCCGGCACACTACCCAATCCGCCCAGCACGCACACTACGAATGCCTTGCCGAGATAGACGGGCCCCGTGAGTGGGGAAATGGGAAAGATCATTGCGATCAGGGGACCGGCGACACCTGCCATCAGGGCGCCCAGTCCGAAGGTGATGGCGTAGGTCCGATAGACGTTGACGCCCATCAGCGAGGCTGCCTCCCGGTCCATCCGCACAGCGACAATTGCTCGCCCGGTGCGCGAGCGAGACAACACCAGGTAAAGGAGCAGCGTGAGCAGGAGGGCGAGCCCCATTGCCGCCAGCCGATCAACCGGCAGCACGATGTTTCCAAGGCTCAGCACGCCGAGCGGCGGATCGAGTACGAGCTTGCGAAAGTCGGCTTTGAACGCTGCCAGCATGGCATTCGACAGCATCAGGTCGAGACCGAAGGTGAGCGTGAGCGTGAGCAGCACCGGCGCCGCAATGACGCGATTCAGAAGGCCTGACTGAATGGCATAGCCAAGCGCGAAAAACAGTGGAGCAACGAGGAGGATGGAGACAAACGGATGGATGCCCCATAGCGCGTGGCCGTACCACGCCGCGTAAGCACCCAATACGATGAACGAGCCGTGGAGAATGTTGATGACGTTCAACACCCCCCAGACAAGCGAAAAGCCAGCGGCGATGCAGGCGAACAGGCCGCCGAGCACCAGACCGTTCAGAAGAACCTGGAGATAAAGCATGGAAGGAGGGTGCTACGCAGACGGGGCGCCGCTGACGCCTGGAACAACCAACGCCAGCGGGTTACCGCAATGGATTCAGGTTACTGCACGCCCAGCCGCAGATCGCCCTGTTTGACTTCCGGGGGATGAATGACGATGGGCTTTGCGCCCTGAATCTGAAACACCGGCGGAACGAGTGAATTGATCTGGCCGGTGGGGCCAAACTTCACAGGGCCCCAGAAAGTGGTGACGTTGAGGTTGGCCAATTCGTCGCGGACCTTCTGTCGATCAAGCGTGCCCGCTTTCTCGATGGCCATTTGCAGGAGCGCACCTGCTGCAGACGCCGAGGCCTCGCCATAATCGGGGTCAGCCCGATATTTCGCCTTGAAGGCCTGAACATAGGCTTCGGTGGTGCCGAAGATATCGGTTCCCTTGTAGCGCACGGCGGGATGCCACCAGGCGGCGCTGGTGATGTTTTCTGCGCCTTTTCCGGCTGAATCAATGAACTCCTGGTAGGCGGGCGCGGCGATCATGGTGACGATCGGGGCCTCGATCTTGAGATCGGCCATTTGCTTGCGCATCAGCACGAGGTCGTTGGTGTAGCCGGTTGCGAAGATCCAGTGCGGGGCCTGCGCCTTGATCTGGGTGAGTGCGGAGGCATGGTCAAGGGTGCCGATGGCGTACTTCTCGGAATAAACCACGCGCATGCCGCGGGCCTTGGCCGATTTCTCCATTTCCTGGGCAATAGCGAGCGGGAACAGATCGTTCCGCGCGAGGATGGCAACCCGGTTCACGCCTGGCGCCTGGGCCTTCACGATGTCAGCGAGCGGCTCGGTGAGGGTGTCGTTGGGCGTGAAGGTGCCAAACAGATATTTGTAGCCCTGGTCGTAGACCTGAGCCGACGATGCGGTGGCCGCAATGGTGGGCACCTGATATTTCTCGGAAACCGTGGATGCGGCCTTGGCTGCGCCCGAACCGAAGGGCGAGAACAGGAAGTTCACTTTGTCCTGCGTGATGAGGCGTTCAGCCGCCTGCACCGCGCGAGGCGTGTTGGACTGGTAGTCGACATAAACGATCTCGACGCGCATGCGGCGATTACCCACCTGGACGCCGCCAGCCTTGTTGGCCGTTTCGGCCCACAGGTCATAGCCGCGCTGCTGCTTGACGGCTTCAGGCGAAAGGGGGCCAGTGATGGGGAGTGGGGCGCCGATACGGATGACGTCCTGTGCAAGCGCGGGCAAGGCAAGGCCCAGTGCGAGCGCAGCGAGGCTAGTACGCAAAGAAGACATGGAACTCCTCCGTGAACGTTGTTTGATCGCGAGTGTAGCGCAGCCCTCAGAGATTGCGCTCGCCGCTCCAGGGTTGGCCGATGGCGCTTGCGCTCAGCCCGCCGTCAATGATCAATTCGGTAGCGGTGATGTAGCGCGCGTCATCGCTCGCAAGAAAGGCAACTGCATGGGCCACATCCCAGGCGTCGCCCATCCGTCCCATGGGGACGATTCGATGTCGGTCGGCGAGCGCCTGATGAAAGTCGTCGCCGAATTTTTGCTTCAGCCGTTGGGTGATCCGTGGGGTGGCCATGAGACCAGGGCGCACCGCAACGACCCGGATGCCATCAGGGGCAACCTGCACCGCGAGATTGCGCGTGAAGGCATCCACTGCGCCCTTCGAACTGGAGTAGGCAATGCTCGGATATAGAAAACTGATGGCGGCCAGCGACGAGTTGTTGATGATGACCCCTGATCGCTGGCTTCGCATGATGGGCAGTACATGCTTACAGGCAAGCATCACCGACTTCACGTTGGCGCTCATCAGCCGATCCCAGGTGTCTTCGCTGATTTCCTCAGGCCCACCAAGCGCCTGTAAGCCTACGTTGTTGAACAAGATATCGATGCGACCGAAGCGAGCCAGGGTGGCCTCAACCGCGTTTTTCAGTGAGGCGCTTTGCGTGACATC
>CAIPNM010000349.1 GCA_903866395.1 uncultured bacterium | reverse complement strand
GAAATCTCTGCCTTACGGCGCCGGTTGCGTCATGCAGGCTGGCGGGCACCGTCGGCGCTGCAGGCCTTTGTCGCCGCGCGCACGCTGTTCGCGGTGATGCTGCCGGTCCTGGCCTGGATCGGTATCCAGGCAGCACCCGGCGAGGGGCCGACCATTGCGATGCAGTCACTGAGCATGCTGGCTGCTGCAGCCGTCGGCTACCTCGCCCCGGGCGTCTGGCTGACGATGCAGGTTCGTCGCCGGCAGCGCGACATATTCGAGGCCTTTCCCGATGCACTGGACCTGATGCTCGTCTGTGTGGAAGCGGGTCTGGGACTCGATCTCGCGATTCAGCGCGTGGCGACCGACATTCGCTTGCGCTCGCCGGCGCTTTCGCTCGAGCTGGAGCTGGTCAGCGCGGACGTGCGCGCGGGGTCGACCCGCGAGCGGGCGCTGCAACGGCTGACTGAGCGGATCGGACTCGATGAGGTCACCGGGTTCTCTGCCCTGCTGACCCAGGCGGACCGTTTTGGAACCAGCATCGGCGATGCACTGCGCGTACAGGCCGACTCGCTTCGCACCACCCGTCGATTGCGGGCGCAGGAAGCGGCGGCCAAGGTGCCGGTCAAGCTGATGTTGCCGCTGGTGTTCTGTATTTTTCCGGCGATGTTCACCGTGCTGCTGGGCCCGGCTGCGATTCGTATCTGGCGGGTACTGGTTCCAGCGCTGCAGTCGGCGAGCTGAGCGCACAGGTTGCGTGGCACAATCGCGCCCGCCTCCTTCAACCGCTCGCTCACCACCTCTTCAACATCCGATGTCGTCCACGCTCTCCGATGCGGCACAGGCCCGCATTCTGCGAACCCTCTGCGCCGAACTCGCCGCCAGACCTGTCCAGGTCGAGGCCGCGACGGCTTTGCTTGATGAAGGCGCAACCGTTCCCTTCATCGCGCGTTATCGGAAGGAGGCCACGGGTGGTCTCGATGACGGTCAGCTGCGCTTGCTGGAGGATCGTCTTGGTACCCTTCGGGAGCTGGAAGAGCGTCGGGCCACCGTCCTGGAAAGCATTGCCTCTCAGGGCCGCCTCAGCCCGGAACTCGCGGCGCTGATTGACGCGGCCGAGACGCGAAGCCGGCTCGAAGACCTTTATCTGCCCTATCGGCCCAAGCGGCGAACCCGTGCCGACATCGCTCGCGAGTGTGGGCTGGAGCCGCTCGCCGATTTGCTGTTCGCTGAGCCCGAGCGGGTGCCGGCCGAGGAGGCGCAACGCTTTATCCGCCCGCCGGATGCCGCGGGCGAGCATGGCGTGGCCGATATCAAAGCCGCGCTGGAAGGTGCGCGCGATATTCTGTCCGAGCGGTTCGCTGAGCGCCCCGAAGTGCTTGGCACGATGCAGGACTGGCTGTGGGAACGCGGCTGGCTGCATGCGAAGGTGTTCGAAGACAAACGCGTCGAAGGTGAAAATTTTCGCGATTACTTCGAACACTCGGAGCCGATGGCCGCGATTCCCTCACATCGGGCGTTGGCGCTGTTTCGAGGGCGTCAACAGGCCATTCTTTCGTTGCGCCTTGGTCTGGAACCAGCGCTTGAAACCGTGGTCCCGCATCCTGCGGTCGTCCGGCTCGGGGGATTGACCGGGTTGGGTGCGGTGATTGGTGGCACCCGCGCAGCCGATGGCTGGCTTGCCGAGGTGCTTCGCTGGTGCTGGCGAGTCAAGCTCCTGCCGCACTTCGAGACCAGTTTGTTCGGCCGCATTCGTGAGTCGGCAGAGGCCGAAGCCATCCGGGTGTTCGGGGCGAATCTCAAGGATCTGCTGCTCGCTGCGCCGGCCGGTGCGCGGTCGGTGATCGGTCTGGACCCGGGGCTTCGCACCGGCGTGAAAGTGGCCGTTGTTGACGCCACCGGTCAGGTGGTTGAAACCTCTACGATTTTTCCGCATGAACCGAGGCGCGATTGGGAAGGCTCGCTGGCAGTGCTCGCAGCGCTTGCCGCCCGCCACCGCTGTGAGCTGATTGCGATCGGTAACGGGACGGCGTCGCGCGAGACCGACCGCCTGGCAATCGAACTTCTTCGGCGATGCCCCGAGCTGAAGCTTCGCAAAGTGATGGTGAGCGAGGCGGGCGCCTCGGTGTATTCAGCCAGCGAACTCGCTGCGCGCGAGATGCCCGATCTGGATGTCAGTCTCCGGGGCGCGGTCTCGATTGCCCGCAGGCTGCAGGATCCGCTGGCTGAACTCGTGAAGATCGATCCCAAATCGATCGGTGTCGGGCAGTACCAGCATGATGTGAACCAGCGGGCGCTTGCGCGGGCGCTCGATGCAGTGGTTGAAGATTGCGTCAATTCGGTCGGTGTGGATCTCAATACGGCGTCGGCGCCCCTTCTGTCCAGAGTGTCAGGTCTCAGCGCCAATGTTGCGCAACGGATCGTGGATCAGCGCAATCTCAAGGGGCCGTTTCCGAACCGCGATTCATTGAAAGAGGTGCCCTGGCTGGGCGAGCGCGCGTTTGAGCAGGCGGCGGGTTTCTTGCGCATTCGCGATGGCGACAACCCGCTGGATGCCTCGTCGGTGCACCCCGAAGCCTATCCGGTGGTTGAACGGATGCTCGCCAAGCTCGCGCGGTCGGCTCGGGATGTCATCGGACGACGCGAGTTGCTCCGGCAACTGATGCCCTCCGACTTCACCGATGCGCGCTTTGGCGAGCCCACCGTGCGAGATATTCTCGGTGAGCTTGAAAAGCCCGGGCGCGATCCGCGCGGCGAATTCACCACCGCCAATTTCAAGGAAGGCGTGGAGTCGATTGCCGACCTTAAACCGGGCATGCGGCTTCAGGGCGTGGTGACCAATGTGGCGAATTTCGGTGCATTCGTTGATATCGGCGTTCACCAGGATGGACTGGTCCACGTGTCGCAACTATCCGACCGGTTCGTACGCGACCCCCGCGAGGCGGTGAAGGCGGGGCAGGTGGTGAGCGTCACAGTGGTCGAGGTTGATGCTCCGCGAAAGCGCATTGCGCTATCGATGAAGAGCCGACCGGTGATTGGCGCGCGTGCCGCTGACGGTGCGGGGGCCGGCGCCCAGGGAGCCACGCGCGGGGGGGGGCCAGCGGGAGGGGGTGGCCGTCCGGCGGGCTCTGGCGCAGGGGGCGCGCGCCCACCGGCGGGCGCTGCCAGGCGTGAACCAGCGGCCGAGATCACCGCGCTCGGGGCGGCGCTTTCGCGCGCTATCCGGCGCTGACCCCTGTCGCAGTCAATAGACACATCGGAGATCCGCGATGAATGATCTGCTGATTCGCGGCGCGTTGCTGGTTGACGGCAGTGGCGCTGATCCCCGCCATGCAGACGTGTCGCTCTCGGGCGGCCGGATTGCCGAGGTGGGTCTGCCCGGCAGCCTGAGTCGGGCGCGCGAGCATATCGATGCCCATGGCCTTGCGCTGATGCCTGGGATTATCGACAACCACACCCACTATGACGCGCAGGTCACCTGGGATCCCTGGTGTTCGCCTTCGCCCCAGCTGGGCGTGACCACCGCTGTGATTGGGAACTGCGGCTTTACCATCGCGCCCTGTCGGCCGGTCGACCGTGAGCGCATCATGCGCAACCTCACGCAGGTGGAAGGCATGTCGCTTGAGGTGCTGCGTCAGGGCATCGACTGGCAGTTTGAATCGGTTGCCGACTATCTGACGTTCATCGAGCGTCGCGGCACCGTACCGAATCTCGCGGCCTTTGTCGGTCACTCGTCGCTTCGAACCTTCGTGATGGGAGATGCGGCGTCCCAGCGAGTGGCGACGCCCGCGGAAGTGGCCCAGATGCGCTCGCTGCTGGCCGAAGGATTGAAGGCGGGTGCGATCGGCTTTGCCACCTCCACTTCGCCCGCCCACAACGGCGAGGGCGGCATTCCGATGCCCTCGCGGCTAGCCGACGATGGCGAGCTTCAGACCTTGGTGGGCGCGCTCCGT
>CAIPNM010000348.1 GCA_903866395.1 uncultured bacterium | reverse complement strand
TCGCACCTCGCACCTCGCACCTCGCACCTCGCACCTCGCACCTCGCACCTCGCACCTCGCACCTCGCACCTCGCACCTCGCACCTCGCACCTCGCACCTCGCACCTCGCACCTCGCACAGCGCACAGCGCACAGCGCACAGCGCACAGCGCATATACCCAACCACCACCGACCACAACCCAGACTCCGCACCCCCACCACACCGCCTAGCCATCCGGATACCCGGTTGCTCGCCGTCTGCCTCAATTTCCGCTAGGATTCGCGCCTTTCGGTCAACGCTCAGGCGCCCACGCCATGCAGTTCCCCGATTCCTTTGATGTGATTGTTGTCGGCGGCGGTCACGCCGGCACCGAGGCTGCGCTTGCGTCGGCCCGTATTGGCGCGCGCACGCTTCTACTGACCCACAGCATCGAAACGCTGGGCCAGATGTCCTGTAACCCATCGATCGGCGGCATCGGCAAGGGGCATCTGGTGAAAGAGGTTGACGCCCTAGGCGGTGCCATGGCGGCGGCAACCGACGAAGCCGGCATCCAGTTTCGAATCCTGAACTCCAGCAAAGGGCCGGCGGTTCGGGCCACCCGCGCCCAGGCTGATCGCGTGCTTTACCGGCGTGCTATCCGATCGCGGATCGAAAACCAGCCCAATCTGTGGCTATTCCAGTCCGCCGTGGACGACCTCATTGTTGAAGGGGATCGCGTCGCAGGCGCCATTACCCAGCTTGGGGTCCGCTTCAAAGCGCGTACGGTCGTCCTCACCGCCGGCACCTTTCTGAACGGACTGATCCACGTGGGCCTCGCCCGCCATTCAGCCGGTCGGGCGGGTGATCCGCCCGCCATCACACTAGGCGAGCGCCTGAAGGAACTGAAGCTGCCGCAGGGCCGGTTGAAGACCGGCACGCCGCCTCGAATCGACGGCCGAAGCATCGATTTTTCAAAATGCGAGGAGCAGCCCGGAGACCTTGATCCGGTGCCGGTGTTTTCCTTCCTGGGTAGCGCAGCGCAACATCCAAGGCAGCTACCCTGCTGGATCACCCATACCAATCAACGTACGCACGACATCATCCGAGGCGGCCTTGACCGCAGCCCGCTCTACACCGGCCTGATCGAAGGGGTGGGCCCGCGCTACTGCCCCTCCATCGAAGACAAGGTTCACCGTTTTGCGCGGAAGGATTCGCACCAGATTTTCCTCGAGCCCGAGGGCCTGGATACGCACGAGTACTACCCCAACGGGATCTCCACCAGCCTGCCCTTTGACGTTCAGCTCGAGCTCGTGCATTCCATTCCCGGGCTCGAAAATGCGCATCTGTTGCGGCCCGGATATGCCATTGAGTACGACTACTTTGATCCCCGCGGGCTTTACCGTTCGCTGGAAACCCGCGCGATCGGATCGCTTTATTTTGCGGGACAGATCAACGGAACGACTGGCTACGAGGAAGCGGCCGCCCAGGGCTTGCTTGCCGGCATCAATGCTGCCCGCCGCGCGCTCGATCAGGAGCCGTGGGTGCCGCGCCGCGACCAGGGCTACCTCGGTGTGTTGGTCGATGATCTGGTCTCGCAGGGCGTGAGCGAACCCTATCGAATGTTCACCAGCCGCGCCGAATACCGCCTGAGCTTGCGCGAGGACAACGCAGACCTGCGTCTGACCGAACTGGGCCGCGAGCTCGGTTGCGTCGACAACCATCGCTGGGATGCTTTCCGCCGCAAGCGTGATGCGGTGGAGGCTGAGCTGCAACGGCTTCACGACACCTGGGTCAATCCGCGCATGCTGTCGCCTGAGCGGGCCACCGAACTCTTCGGCCAGGCCATCGAGCGTGAGTACTGCCTCGCCGACCTGCTTCGCCGCCCGGAGGTCTCCTACCCGGCTATTGCGTCGGTCGCCGACGGCGGGCTCACCGATCCCGTCGTCATCGAGCAGGTCGAGACTCAGCTGAAATACGCGGGCTATATCACCCGACAGCAGGTGGAAATCGAGCGCCAGTCGCGAAATGAAGCGCTGCCGCTACCGACCGATCTCGATTACGCGAGCGTTCGCGGCCTGTCGATCGAGGTTCAGCAAAAGCTCAACCGCGCACGCCCGGAAACACTCGGCCAGGCTGGCCGTATTTCGGGGGTAACACCGGCGGCGTTGTCGCTGCTGCTGGTCCATCTGAAAAAACGGCGTGCAGCAACGAGTGATGAACAGGCTGCCTGAACGTGACGCGGCACGCCGGTCTGCCCGTCCGGCCCGGCACGCTCCCCGCCCAGTGAACCGCGCGCCTGCACGCGCTGAACTCGCCGAGCGACTGGCAGAAGGCTGTCGCTCACTCAATCTAGACGTGGGTTTTGACGAGCGTGAGCGCTTGCTCGCATATTTAGAACTGCTGCAGCGCTGGAACCGGGTCTATAACCTCACGGCCATCCGCGACCCTTCAGACATGCTCGCCCAGCATCTGCTCGATAGCCTGGCGGTGCTGCGTCCGCTCGAAGAGGCAGCGGGGCGCGCTACGGCCCCCCGGGTGGCGCCCGGCCCCTGCCTGCTTGATGTGGGGAGCGGGGCAGGGTTGCCTGGGTTGGCGCTCGCGCTCGCCTGGCCGACGCTTGAAGCTGATCTGGTTGAACCCGTGGGCAAGAAGGCTGCGTTTTTGCGCCAGAGCGTGGCCGAACTGGGCCTCGCGCAGCGAGTCAGGGTTCACGAGGGCCGAATCCAGGAAGCAAGGCTTCCCCGAGCGCCCGATCTGGCCATCTGCCGGGCGTTTGCGAGTCTCAACGACTTTACCGGCCTGATCGAGCCGTTTCTCACGCCTGAAACGGTGGTGTTTGCGATGAAGGGTCAGCGCCAGGAAATCGAGGCCGAGGCGGCTGCGCTTGCCCCGGGTTGGCAGATCGCCGATATCACGGCGCTGGTCGTGCCCGGTCTGGGGGCTGCCCGTCACCTGGTTGAGCTTGCGCAGCCCACGAGGACGGGTAGATGAGTCGTCCTCGTGTTCGCGTTTGTGCCCCCCGCACGGCGCACGGCCTTTCCGTGTCGTATTTGGAGTAAAGATGGCGCAAGTTCTCGCAATTGCCAACCAGAAGGGTGGCGTGGGGAAGACCACCACTTCGGTCAATCTGGCCTGCGCGCTCGCGCGGCTGGACCAGCGCGTCCTACTGGTCGATCTCGACCCGCAGGGCAACGCCACCATGGGAAGCGGTGTAGACAAGCGGACACTGGCCGCCAGTGTCTATCAGGTGCTGATTGGTGAGGTGCCGGCTCGCGAGGCGATCGTCTCCCAGACCGCAGCCGGTTACGCGTTGCTGCCAGCCAACCGGGAGCTGGCGGGCGCCGAGCTCGACCTGGTTGAGCTCGATTCCCGGGAGACCCGTCTTCGCGACGCACTTGCCGAGGTCGACACCGACTTTGACCTGGTGATCATCGACTGCCCGCCCTCGTTGTCGCTCCTGACGCTCAACGGGTTCTGTGCCGCAAGCGGGGTGATCATTCCGATGCAATGCGAGTACTACGCGCTGGAAGGCCTGTCTGATCTGGTGAACACCGTGCGAAAGGTGCATGCCAACTTCAACCGCCGGCTGGGCGTCCTGGGGCTGCTGCGCGTGATGTTCGATCCGCGCATCGCCTTGTCGCAACAGGTGTCCCGGCAGCTCGAAGCGCATTTTGGCGACAAGGTGTTCGCCACCCTGGTGCCACGCAATGTGCGGCTTGCTGAGGCGCCCAGCCATGGGCTACCCGGCGTGCTCTACGACCCCCAGTCAAAAGGCGCGCAGGCCTATCTCGAGTTCGCGCGCGAGTTGCTCGCAAGGCTCGCGAGCCAGTCCTCTGCCAAACCCCGTGCGCCAGCCGCGGCCCCGGCAGCCGCCGCCCACGACACCCCGGAGCACTGACCATGAGCAAACCAAAAAGTAAAGGCCTGGGCCGCGGGCTGGATGCGCTCCTCGGCGCCGACGCGCCCCCCCTGCCGGCGGCCGACCAGACGGCCCCCACCGCGCTGCCCTTGGGGCAACTGCAACCCGGGCGCTATCAGCCACGCACGCGGATGGATGAAACCGCGCTCCAGGAACTTGCTGAGTCGATTCGGCAGCATGGGCTGATGCAGCCCATCATGGTCCGGCCGATCGCCGCGAACCGTTGGGAAATCATCGCGGGCGAGCGGCGCTTTCGTGCCGCGAGGCTCGCCGGCCTTGCCGAGGTTCCGGTCATTGTCCGGGAGGTGGCCGACGAGCAGGCGCTTGCGCTTGCGCTCATCGAGAACATTCAGCGTGAAGACCTCAACCCGCTCGAGGAAGCGCAGGCCATTCGCCGGCTGATCGCGGAGTTCGGCTACACCCACGAGCAGGCGGCTGAGGCCATCGGTCGCTCGCGCAGCGCCACCTCCAACCTGCTGCGGCTCCTTGCGCTTGCAGAGCCGGTGCAGACCATGCTGCTCGCGGGCGATATCGAGATGGGCCATGCGCGGGCGCTGCTTGCGCTGCCTGCGGCACGCCAAACCATGGCGGCAAGCGAAATTCACGCGCGCCGACTGTCGGTCCGCGAAGCCGAGCGGCTGGCCGCCCGGCATGTGGCCGAGATCGCGGCGACCGCCCCGGGCACGCCCGCCCGGCGCGCTCGCGGGAGCACAACCGACCGTGACCTAGAGCGGCTGCAGGAGCGGATTGCCGACCTGCTTGGCACGCGGGTCGAACTGCGACAGCGTGCACGCGGTGCAGGCGTTCTGTCGCTGCACTTCGCCGATGCCGAGCACTTTGAGGCGCTCCTTGGGCGGCTCGAATTGGCCTCGGCGCTGGAAGGCTGAGCAGGCGGCAGGCGCGCGCGGTCTGCGCGAGACAGACCGCGCGAGTCGCTACCGCTTCAATCAGATTCCACGCGGCTGGGTAATGAAGTCCGCGCGGTCGATTGAGCGCAGCGGCTGCTCGCGGATGTCACCTGATTTCAGGAACCGCAGCATCACCTCGGTACCCGCCGGGCCGCGGGCGAAGAGCTTGCGGTAGAACTCCGCCTGGTCGGCGACCCGCTCACCAGCGACCGCAAGCAAAATGTCTCCTGAAGCGATGCCCGCGCGGTCAGCCGGTCCATCCTGCTGCACCCGCGTCACCATGAGGTGTCCTCGCACCATCTCCGTGTTCATACCAAACCAGGGCTGCGCCCCTCCGCTACGTCGCCCGCGCGCACGCAGGTCATCAAGAATCGGTTTGAGCAGATTGGTGGGCACATAAAGGTTGCCAGGCACGCCCGCCCGATCGCTTGCCGCGTCATTGACCACTAGCGAGCCGATTCCGATCAACTTGCCGTCCTCGGTAAAGAGCGCAGCGCCACTCCAGTTGTTGACTGGCGGAAAAGTGAAGATCGGGCTATCAAGCAGATACTCCCAGCCGGCTGTGAAGGTCTTGCGTGACAGCACCATCAGCTCAGTGAGCTCGCTCTCGCCCTGGCCGAGCGTAAGCACCCGCGAGCGCTCCTTGGCGAGGTCGGAGTCACCGAGCTCCATCGGCGCCGCATCAAGGGGAATCGCACTCCGAACCAGCCCAAAACCGGTCTGGTGATCGTAGCCTGCGAGGCTGGCGGGAATTCGCCGCCCGGATTGCGTCACCACATCAACGGTTTCACTCTCGAGCACCAGATAACCGATGGTGATGACCGTGCGCGAATCAAGCACTACACCCGTGCCAGCGCGCGCCCGGCCGAGCGTGGCGGAGCTCGGTGCATCGCGCGGGGCCTGCGCTTCGATCCGGACCACCGCCGACATCATCTTGGCATCGGCCGGTCCTGCCGAGCGCGGTGCGGGCGGCTGAACTGCTCGCGCCTGGACCGACATTCCCACAACCGGGGCAAGGGCGTCGGGCGTAGCCGCCGCCTCACCGGCGAGCGACCCGCTCACGAGAAGCGCAAGCCCCCAGCCGATTAAGGCCGTGGGGCGCAACAATACTGAGCGCAGGCCAGAGGTGCGAGAGATCGACGAGGCGGTCATGGCGGAGGGCCTTGATAGAATTTTTGAGGTTCCATGATTGTCCGTCGGACGCACGAAGTGCGCAGCAAAATCCGTGCGCCCAGGATGTTGCGTCGCAGCAGATTTGACCGGAATCATTCAACCCAATAAAATCCACAGGCTTTGTCCGTAGCGGATGGATTGAGAGCCCTCGAAGAGGTAAGTCATTCGCTGCGAGTTGAGGGTTTGTGGGGGGTTTGCGAAATCGGCCAGGTGGTAGAGGGCCTGCGTCGCAAACCCGCTAACCGGAGAAATAGGCCAAACAGGTCCGATGATGAGCGTCATGTTCGCCGCCGTCGGCCTGCAGGCTGTCGTAGTGCTCGGTCTCGCGATCGCTGCGCTCGGGGTATCTGGCGGAATCGCGTCCTGGCATCTGGTGCTGGGGGGGCTGACCGCCATCGTGCCCAACGGGCTGTTCGCGCTCAGACTGGCACTGCATCGGGGTCGTCGCCCTGAGTCGTATCCGACGGTGTTCTTCCTCGGGGAGTTCGCCAAGATCGGATTGACTGTCGGGTTGCTGGCCTTGTTGATCCGGTACGAACCCGACTTGCAGTGGCTGCCTATGCTCATCGGTCTCATTGCTGCGCTCAAGGCACCGCTCCTGATGATGGCTTGGAAGCGCGCTTAAGGTTCATCGCTTCAATGGTTTCAGGCAGGAGCAGGATTTCAGGACGGGTCGCCCACAAGGCGGGTCATACAGCGGTTAGTACGGCGGGTAACACGGCGGAACAAAACGGGCAGACATGACATGGCAGGCGCGAGCGCTCCCACCCCTTCCGAGTACATCGTCCACCATCTGGCACACCTGAACACCTCGGGTGCAGCGCAGAAGGACATCATCGATTTTTCAATCATCAACATCGACACGGTTTTTTATTCGGTGCTGATGGCGGTGATCACGGGCTGGCTCATGTACCGCGCGGCGCAGCGCATCACCTCCGGTGTTCCTGGCCGATTTGTGGGGACGATCGAGTCGCTGGTTGAGTTTGTGCACGAACAGGCACGCTCCATCGTGAAGGGCGACATCAGCAACATCGCACCGCTCGCGCTCACCTCTTTCGTCTGGATCGTCATGATGAACGCGCTCGACCTGCTGCCGGTCGATCTGCTGCCAAGCCTGGGTGAGATGTTGGGTCTCCATTACATGCGGGTGGTGCCCACCGCCGACCTCAACGGCACGCTGTCGCTTGCTATTGTGGTGCTCGCGCTCTCCATCTATTACGGCATCAAAGTGAAGGGTTTCGGCCACTTCCTGCATGAACTGGTTGCGGCGCCATTTGGTACCTCGCGCAATCCAATCTTTGCGATCATCCTCGGCGCAGCCAATCTCGCCATGCAGATCATCGAATACGTTGCCAAGACGGTCTCGCTCGGCATGCGACTGTTCGGCAACATGTTTGCGGGCGAGCTGGTCTTCATGCTGATCGCGCTGCTGGGTGCTACGGCCACCTGGTGGGGCGCGGGTCTCGGGTTTATCACCGGACTCGGCTGGGCCATCTTCCACATTCTGATCATCACGCTTCAGGGATTCATTTTCATGATGCTCACGCTGGTGTACATCGGCCAGGCACATGAGGCGCACTGAACCCCCTGATTTCCCCATCCTTTAACGCAACTCTTTCAACCCCCACCGGTCTATTCACTAGGAGTCATCATGACCAACGTTGCTCTCGTTGCGATCGCCTGCGGACTGATCATCGGCCTGGGTGCCTTGGGCGCCTGTATCGGTATCGGCATGATGGGCGGCAAGTACATCGAAGGCGCAGCCCGCCAGCCCGAGCTGATGGACAAGCTGCAGACCAAGATGTTCCTGCTTGCTGGTCTGATCGATGCCGCCTTCCTGATTGGCGTCGGTATCGCGATGATGTTCGCCTTTGCCAACCCGTTCAAGTGATTCGCCCCGGCATCCCGAACACGATCAACCTCTTAGCTGAAGGGAGCCCGTCGTGAACATCAACGCGACGCTCATTGTTCAGATCGTGGTCTTTCTGGGCCTGTGGTGGTTCACCGCGCGCTATGTCTGGCCGCCGATCACCAAGGCGCTCGACGAGCGCAGCCAGAAGATCGCCGACGGACTGGCCGCGGCCGATAAGGCGCGAACCGAACTGGCTGCCGCTGAACGGCGAGTCGAACAGGAACTGCAGCAAGCCCGGTCGGGCGCGGCTGAAGTTCGTGCCGGCGCCGAGAAGCAGGCGGCTGCGCTGATCGAAAAGGCGCGCGAGGAAGCCTCCGCCATCGTTTCCGCTGCCCGCAAGGCGGCTGAAGACGAGGCTGTGCTTGCCGCGCAGAAGGCTCGCGATCAGCTTCGCGACCAGGTCGCTCAACTCGCGGTCGCCGGTGCCGAGCGCATCCTGCGGCGCGAGATCGACGCGGCCCGTCACGCTGAACTGCTCGCCAACCTGAAGAACGAGCTGCGCTAAGCGCGGCAAGGGAATCGCGTCCATGGCGGAAATGATCACCATCGCCCGGCCGTATGCCGAGGCTGCCTTCAAGTTTGCGCGCGACGCGCAGGCACTGCCTGCGTGGTCCGAGGCGCTCGGTCGGTTGGCTGAAGTGGCCAGCACCGAGGCGGCGCATGACCTGATCGGCCACCCCGGCATATCGGCAGCCAAAGTTGCGTCCATCGTCGCTGAGACGGCTGGCGGGCTTGACGCTGCCCAGACCAACTTCGTGCGGCTCCTTGCCGACAACGAGCGGTTGGCTGCGCTTGCCGAGATCGCCGGTTTGTTTGAAGGACTGCGCAACGAGCACGAGGGTGTGCTCGAGGCGGCGATTTCATCGGCGTTTCCCATCGACGCCGCCCAGGTTGATTCCATCGTGGCCACGCTCGCACAGCGCTACGGTCGCCGCATCAAGGCGAGCGTAAGCGTTGATCCGGAACTGATCGGCGGGGTGTCGGTCCGGATCGGCGACGAGGTCATCGACGCATCGGTGCGCGGCAAACTCGCCCAGATGGCGAGTGCGCTCACAGCTTGAAGAATTAGGGGAAGTCCATGCAACTGAATCCGGCTGAGATCAGCGAACTGCTCAAAAGCAAGATCCAGAACCTGAATGTCGCGGCAGATACGCGCAATCAGGGGACGGTCGTGTCGGTTACCGACGGCATCTGCCGCGTCCACGGTCTGTCCGACGTGATGCAGGGTGAGATGATCGAGTTTCCGGGCAACACCTTCGGCCTTGCGCTGAACCTCGAGCGTGACTCGGTGGGTGCGGTGGTGCTGGGTAGCTACGAACACATCTCCGAGGGCGACACGGTCAAGGCCACTGGCCGCATTCTTGAGGTGCCGGTGGGGCCCGAGCTGATCGGGCGTGTGGTGAATTCGCTCGGCCAGCCGATTGACGGCAAGGGTCCGGTGAACGCCAAGATGACCGACGTTATCGAGAAAGTGGCGCCTGGTGTGATCGCGCGCCGCTCGGTGTCGCAGCCGGTTCAAACCGGTCTGAAGGCGATTGACGCCATGGTGCCGGTCGGTCGTGGTCAGCGCGAGCTCATCATCGGTGACCGCCAGACCGGCAAGACCGCGGTGGCTGTCGCCACCATCATCAACCAGAAGGGCAAAGACCTGATCTGCGTCTACGTCGCGGTCGGTCAGAAGGCCTCCACCATCGCCAACGTGGTCCGCAAGCTCGAGGAAACCGGCGCGATGGATTACACCATCGTGGTGGCGGCAACCGCCTCCGAGTCGGCTGCGATGCAGTTCATCGCACCTTACTCGGGTTGCACGATGGGCGAATATTTCCGCGACCGCGGCCAAGACGCACTCATCATTTATGACGACCTCACCAAGCAGGCCTGGGCGTATCGCCAGGTATCGCTGCTGCTTCGCCGCCCGCCGGGCCGCGAAGCGTATCCGGGGGACGTCTTCTACCTGCACTCGCGTCTGCTCGAGCGCGCCGCCCGCGTGAACGAGGAATACGTCGAGAAGTTCACCAATGGTGCGGTGAAAGGCAAGACCGGTTCACTCACCGCGCTTCCCATCATCGAAACCCAAGCGGGTGACGTGTCGGCCTTCGTGCCCACCAACGTCATTTCCATTACCGACGGTCAGATCTTTCTTGAGACCGACCTGTTCAACGCCGGCATCCGGCCTGCCATCAACGCCGGTATCTCGGTGTCGCGGGTGGGTGGCGCAGCACAGACCGACATCATCAAGAAGCTGGGCGGCGGCGTGCGTCTCGCGCTCGCACAGTATCGCGAGCTCGCGGCGTTTGCGCAGTTTGCCTCCGACCTCGACGAAGCCACCCGCAAGCAGCTCGAGCGCGGTCGCCTGGTCACCGAGCTCATGAAGCAGCCCCAGTACCAGCCGCTAGCGGTCTGGGAGATGGCGCTCACGCTGTTTGCGGTCAACAACGGTTACTTCGACAACGTCGAAGTCGCCAAGGCGCTGGCGGCCGAAAAGGCCCTCCGCGACTTTGCCCGCAGCAAATACTCGGCACTGGTTGACGAAGTCGAGCGCGATAAGAAGTTCTCGAAAGACGTCGAAGCCAAGCTCCACGAGCTGGTCAAAGACTTCAAAAAGACCGGTTCGTACTGATCGCCGGTTAGCGTGTCGCCCATGTCATATCGAATGCGCGACGCGCTGCCAGCCAGCCTCACAGGGGAATGATCGATGCCGGGCTCAAAAGAGATTCGGACCAAGATCAAGAGCGTTCAGAACACGCGCAAGATCACCAAGGCGATGGAAATGGTCGCCGCCTCCAAAATGCGCAAGGCGCAAGAACGGATGCGGCACGCCCGTCCCTATGGTGACAAGGTCCGTAACATTGCTGCGCACCTCGCGCAGGCCAATCCCGAATACCGCCACCCATACCTGGTGCCGCACGGTCCACTGAAGAACGTTGGGCTGATTGTGGTTACCACCGACAAGGGTTTGTGCGGCGGCTTGAACACCAACGTGCTTCGTCTGGTCACCAACCGCCTGCGCGAGCTCGAGCGCACCGGTGTCGGTGTGAGGGCGACCGCAATCGGCAACAAGGGTTTCGGGTTTTTGTCCCGAATCGGTGCCAAGGTGGTCTCACATCTGGTGCAGTTGGGCGACACGCCGCACCTCGAGCGCCTGATCGGGCCGGTTAAGCTTCAGCTTGATGCTTACGAGCGCGGTGAGATCGACGCGGTCTACCTCGCCTACACCCGCTTCATCAACACGATGAAGCAGGAGCCGGTGATCGAGCAGTTACTGCCGCTCGATTCGTCGCGCCTCCAGGAAGATTCGCGCGACTACTCCTGGGACTATCTCTACGAGCCCGACGCGCAAGCCGTGCTCGACGAGCTTCTGGTTCGCTACGTCGAGGCGGTGGTGTATCAGGCGGTGGCCGAAAACATGGCCTCCGAGCAAAGCGCGCGCATGGTGGCGATGAAAGCGGCCTCCGATAACGCGAAGAAGGTTATCGGCGAACTGCAACTCTCGTATAACAAGGCGCGTCAGGCGGCCATCACCAAGGAGCTGTCCGAGATTGTCGGCGGCGCCGCGGCGGTCTGACGCTTCATACCTCTTTCAAACATCTGCCTCACGAATCCCGCAACAGGAAGGCAAACATGGCACAGGGTCAAATTGTTCAGTGCATCGGCGCGGTGGTCGACATCCAGTTCCCACGCGACCAGATGCCCAAGATCTACGACGCGCTGCAGCTTCAGGACTCAGGCTCTAGCCTGGCCGAGGCCGGGCTCACGTTCGAAGTCCAGCAGCAGCTGGGCGACGGCGTGGTGCGCACCATCGCGCTCGGCTCGTCAGACGGCCTGCGCCGTGGCATGACGGTGTCGAACACCGGCGCGCCGATTTCGGTTCCCGTGGGTTCGGCAACGCTTGGCCGAATCATGGATGTGCTGGGGCGCCCCATCGACGAGGCTGGCCCCATCGCCACCGATGAGCGTCGCGCCATTCACCAAAAGGCCCCGAGCTTTGAAGACCTCAAGCCCTCGGTCGAACTGCTCCCCACCGGCATCAAGGTGATTGACCTCATCTGCCCGTTCGCGAAGGGCGGCAAGATTGGTCTGTTTGGTGGCGCCGGTGTGGGCAAGACCGTGAACATGATGGAGCTCATCAACAACATCGCGAAGAGCTACGGCGGCTACTCGGTGTTTGCCGGCGTGGGCGAACGCACCCGCGAAGGCAACGACTTCTATCACGAGATGGAAGAGTCCAAGGTGCTCGACAAGGTGGCGATGGTGTTCGGTCAGATGAACGAGCCCCCCGGCAACCGTCTGCGCGTGGCGCTCACCGGCCTCACCATGGCTGAGAAATTCCGTGATGAAGGCCGCGATATTCTGCTCTTTATCGACAACATCTATCGCTACACGCTGGCTGGCACCGAAGTGTCGGCGCTGCTGGGCCGGATGCCTTCAGCGGTGGGTTATCAGCCTACGCTTGCCGAGGAAATGGGTAAGCTCCAGGAGCGCATCACCTCCACCAAGACCGGCTCGATCACCTCCATTCAAGCGGTCTACGTGCCCGCGGACGACCTGACCGATCCGTCGCCCGCCACCACCTTCGGCCACCTCGATGCCACCGTGGTGCTGTCGCGTGACATCGCGGCGCTGGGTATCTACCCCGCCGTGGATCCGCTCGACTCCACCAGCCGCCAGCTCGACCCGCACGTGATTGGCGAGGAGCACTACAGCACGACCCGCCGGGTGCAGGCCACGCTCCAGCGCTACAAGGAACTGCGCGACATCATCGCCATTCTGGGCATGGACGAGCTCTCGCCTGAAGACAAGCTCGCGGTGGCGCGCGCCCGCAAGATTCAGCGTTTCCTGTCGCAGCCCTTCAACGTGGCCGAGGTGTTCACCGGCAGCCCGGGCAAAATCGTGGCGCTCAAGGACACCATCCGCGGCTTCCAGATGATCGTCAACGGCGAGTGCGACCACCTGCCCGAGCAGGCGTTCTACATGGTCGGCACGATCGAAGAAGCCTTCGAAAAAGCCAAGACCCTCCAGTAACCCAGCCAAGGACAGCGGCCCATGGCCAACACCATTCAGGTTGACGTCGTCAGCGCCGAGGCCTCGATCTTCGAGGGCCAGGCCGAGTTCGTGGCGCTGCCGGGTGAGTCGGGCGAGCTGGGCATCTATCCCCAGCACACACCGCTCATCACCCGCATCCGGCCGGGCGCGGTGCGCATCAAAATTGCGGGGCAGGCAGACGAGGAATTCGTGTTCGTGGCGGGGGGCATCCTGGAGGTGCAACCTAACCGCGTGACCGTGCTCGCTGACACCGCTATCCGCGGCCAGGATCTGGACGAGGCCAAGGCTGAAGCGGCCAAGAAGGCCGCCGAAGAGGCGCTCGCCAACCGCGCGGGTGAAATCGACTACGCCAAGGCGCAGGCCGAACTCGCCACCGCGGTGGCCGAGTTGGCTGCGCTGCGGAAGTTCCGCAACAAGCGATAGCGGAAAGCCGCAGAGTAGTCTGCGGCGAAGCGGGGGCCCCGTCTGTCGGGGTGGCCCGTTGAGGGTCTGACCTGGGTCAGCCTCGCCCGGTCTCGGCTTGACCGGGCTAAGGGTGTCCCCCGTGCAAGCCCCGCAGTATCGGTTCGACCTCACAAGGACGACCGATGGCTGACGCGCTTACTCCTGCCGCACCGGGCTCGCATCGGGCCCCCCCTGTCCCTGATCCGACCAGCGCCACGTTGACGCTTGCCCGCGCCGACGCGGGGGAGCCGAGTCGGCAGACGGGCGTAACGAGCGATACCCAGCCGGCGCTCGTCGCGTGCCTGGGGACCCGACCGGAAATTATCAAGATGGCACCCGTCTGCCGCGCACTCCGCGCGGCAGGTCTGCCGTTGCGGGTCTTGCACACCGGTCAGCACCGGGAGATGGCAGCGTCGATGTACACGGCGCTCGATCTCATCCCCGATCACGCGCTGCCGTTGGTCCGCGAAAACGACAGCATTGCCGCGCTCGCCGCCGGGCTGATCCACGCCATCGACCCAGTGCTCACGCACTGGCGACCCGCCGCACTGCTGGTCCATGGCGACACCAGCAGCGCCGCCATGGCGGCCCTTGCCGGCTTCTGGCGGGGCATACCGGTCGCGCATGTCGAAGCGGGCCTGCGCTCGCATCAGGCTCGAGACCCGTTCCCGGAGGAGATGAACCGTGCGCTCATCGCGAGGGTTGCGAACTGGCACTTCGCGCCGACCCCGGCCGCGGTGGCCAACCTGCGCGCAGAGGGCATCGCGGGGCGGGGCGTTTTTCAGGTCGGCAACACGATCGTGGATGCCACGCACCAGGCACTCGAGCGAATCGGCGCGGTAAACCCGCTCGCCGCAGCGCGGCCCGGCTCGAGGCTCATTGTGGTGACTGCACACCGCCGCGAGAACTGGGGGGCGCCGATACAGGGCTTTATCAGGGCGCTCGGCGCTGTGCTTTCGGCCCACGCTGACCTCGAAGTGGTGTGGACCCTACACGCCAACCCAGCGCTCGCGAGCGACGTGCGAGCCGTCCACGCGAGTCTGCCACCCGAGCCCGCCTCGCGCCTGCATCTGGTGCCGCCACTCGATTACCTGCGGATGATCTCGCTCCTGCAGGCGGCCTGGCTCGTGCTCACCGATTCTGGGGGGATTCAGGAGGAGGCGTGTGCATTGCGGGTACCGGTGCTGGTGCTCCGCCACACTACTGAGCGCCCGGAACTGATTGAAGCGGGCGCGGGACGGCTGATCGGCACCGATCCGCTCAGGGTGGCTGCCGAGGTTGAACGCTTATGGCGCGAGCCTGCGCTGCACCGCGCGATGCGGGCGGTTCAAAACCCCTTTGGCGACGGGATGGCAAGCCAGCGGATCGCAGCCGTGATGTCGCAGTGGTACTTCGCTGGGCGACGCAGTGCCGCGCCAATCCCCCGGGAAGCGGCCGCACAGCCGCCCGCCGGTGCGGGCGCGCCGGTGCAGCGCCCGGGGGCGTCGGCGTGATGGCGGCCCCCGATCTCCTCTTGGATGCGGCCGGCTCGCTCGCCACTTACCACGCCCTGCTGCAGGGCGCCCTCACCGCGCTCGCCCTGATCTATCTGCTCTCAGGGGTGGATGATCTGTTTATCGACGCGGTGTACTGGCTGCGTGCGCTGCGGCGTGCCACCTGGCGGCGTCACCGGATTGGGCAACTTGCGCCGGACGCGCTCGCTGCGCGGCCCGAACAGCCGATCGCCATCATGATCCCCGCCTGGGATGAGTCGGCGGTGCTCGAACCGATGCTCGCCCGCCTGATTCAGACGATCGATTACCAACGATATCGGGTCTATGTCGGCGTCTATCCCAACGATGCCGCGACCCGACTCGCGGTGGGCCGCGCTGCAGCCGCGGACTCACGCATCCGCACGGTGGTGCTCGACCATGACGGACCGACGGTCAAGGCCGACTGCCTGAACGGTATCTGGCGCGCAATCGCGCGTGATGAAGCGGCTCAAGGTGAGCCGTTTGCCATCTACGTGATGCAGGACTGCGAGGATGTGATCGACCCCCTCGCCTGCCGGCTCTTCAACTGGCTGATTCCGCGTAAGGACATGGTGCAGCTGCCGGTGCTGTCATTGCCGCGTCGCTGGTGGCAATTCACCGGCGCGCACTATCTGGATGAATTCGCGCAGCAACACCTGAAAGATCTGGTGGTACGCGAGGTGCTGGGGCGAGGGCTGCCCGCAGCCGGTGTGGGGGTGGCGTTTAGCCGGCGCGCGCTCCAGGCGCTTGCGCAGACCGACCCTGATGGCGGGCCGTTTCGAACCGACTCGCTCACCGAGGACTATGACCTGGGCTTGCGGCTTCGGGCGCTCGGCTATCGGCAGATTTTTGCGCGTTTCTGGGTGACGCGGACCCATGTTGCGCTCGATCCGCGGACCGGCGCTGTTCGTCCGGAGCGCCGCCGCGAACTGGTCTGCGTCCGCGAATACTTTCCGTCAACCTTGCGCGCGGCCGTGCGGCAAAAGGCGCGCTGGGTGGTGGGCATTGCGTTACAGGGCTGGCGCACCTGGGGCTGGCGCGGGGACTGGACGGTCCGCTATCTGCTGATGCGCGACCGGAAGGTACTCCTCATGAGTCTGGTCGCGATCGCGGCTTATGGGGTGTTTTTCCTGATGGCGATGCACTGGGCCTGGAACTGGCTGGAGACCGGGCGCCTGGACGCGCCAGCGCTGCGCGACCCGGGGATCTGGCTTCCCGCGCTACTCATCGCCAACCTGCTCCTCCTCGGGCTACGGGCGCTACAGCGGGCGCTCTGCACCGGGCTCCTTTATGGCCCCTTCGAGGCCCTCCTGTCGCTTCCGCGCATGGTCTGGGCGAGCGTGATCAACATCCTCGCGACGCTTCGCGCCCTGCGGCTGTGGCTGGGGCATCTGGCTACCGGCCAGCCGATCGGTTGGGACAAGACCGTACATCAGTTTCCGGACGCAGCGCCGCTGGCCGTTGTGAAGTCGGTGGCCGACCCGCCCCAGGGCGCCGCAGGGGGGGCAAGTGGGCCTTCGCTTGACGTCGGCGTCGAGCACCCCCCGTGGAGCGCTGGCGGATCCGCCGGTAGCCGTCCCTCTGTTCCCTTTTCGACCAACGATGGAGCCCGACCATGAATGACTCGAAAGCCCGCTGCAGGATCCCGCGCGCCGTGCGCTGGACCACCCCCTTCGTCGTCGCGATCGGAATCGTCGGCTGCGGGGGGGCTGAGTCACCCTCGGCCACGACGGGCGCGGCCGACGCGAGCCGCGTCACGGCGCCAGCACCGGTGGCCACGCCCACTGAATCATCCACCCCCTCGACACAGGCGATCGACCGACGAGCGTCGCCACCCACCAGCGCGCCAGGGCCCGGCGGACCGCAGACCCATGTGTTTGTTGCGAGTGTGCTTCCGAGGGCAAAGCCCGAGCCTCAGACCGCCCGACGGGGTACGCAGCGCCCCGACACCCCGGCACGCTGGCTCGATGCCGATCTGCCACAGGGCACGCCCGGTCAGCCGGTGGTCGTGGTGGTGCCCGGCGCGCTCCCGAAGGAGGCTGCCTCGCTTGGTCTCGAGCGAAGCGCTGCCCAGCGCCTGGCTCGCTAGCCCGCCCCGTCCGATCGACCTCAAGGAGTCATGAACATGTCTACGCTTCCAATGCGCATGCGCCGGCGCCTGCTCGCGCTTCTGGCGGTGGTCACCGCGCTCGCGCTGGCCCTCGCTTCGCTACCCGTGCGGGCCCAGCAGGCACCGCCCGTGCTGGTGCTCTACGACGCACCTGCGGCATCGCCCTACTCCAAGCTCGGGCGAGCCTACGCAATCATGCTGGCGAACCTTCTGGGGCGCTGGGATTCGCCGGTCGTCACCCAGCCGGTCGAGACCTATCGCGCAGGCACGATCACTGGCTATCGCGCGACGTTCTATCTCGGCTCGCATTACGACAACCCATTGCCGGCGGCACTGCTTGCCGATCTTTCGACCACCTCCAACCCGGTGGTGTGGTTCCGTCATAACCTGTGGCAACTCACCCAGACCACGGGCCTTGATCTGGCCTCGCGATATGGCTTCCGGTTTGTTTCGAACCGTGGGTTGGAGGGCGACCCTGCCGCCGCGACGCCCGATTTCTTCGATACGGTGCACTACCGCGGACAGGCGCTCGCCAAGTATTACGCGTTTGATCCTGCTGCTAACCAGGTGTTTGCCGATCCCGATATCGGCCTCACCGAAGTGGTTGATCCGGGCCGGGTTCGCGTGCACGCCGAGATCGAGAACCGCGCTAACGGGCAGCGTGCGCCCTATGCGCTTCAGGCGGGCAACTTCTGGTATGTCGCCGACATGCCGTTTTCGTACATCGGTCCGCGCGACCGATATCTGGCCGTTGCCGACCTGTTGCATGAGGTGATGGCCACCAACCCGGCGGAACTGAGCGGGCCGCGACAGGCGCTATTGAGGCTGGAGGACGTGAGTGCCATCACTGAGCCCGCCCACCTTGCGACGCTCGCCGCGCTGATGCAGCAATGGCAGGATCCGGCGACCGGCGCCGCGGCGCAGATCCCGTTTTCGATCGCGCTGATTGCGCGCTATCGCGATCCGCTCGGCGTCTATAACGGCGGCGTGGCGCAGGAGATCCGGCTTCGGAATGCGAAGGCGCTGAAGGCGGCTCTTAACGATGCGCTCGCTCGCGGGGGGCGCTTGGTGATGCATGGCTGGACGCACCAGTATTCGAACGTGCGCAATCCCTGGTCGGCGGTGAGTGGGGATGACTTCGAGTTCTGGGACACTGTAAATAACCGGCCGCTACCCAAGGATTCGCTGCGCGATTGGCGCAGCTACATCGATGCGGGCATCAAGGAGCTAGCCGGCTCGGGCTACAGCGCGTTTGCGTTTGAGGCGCCGCATTACCGGGCTTCGCCCCGGGCCTATCGTGCGGTGGCTGAACGTTTCCGGGTGGGCTATGAGCGTGCCTACTACTACACCTCCGAGTCGCCGGTTCTGGATCCGAACGCAAGCGGGCGCGATTTCTCGGTCGGACAGTTCTTTCCCTATCCGATCAAGCGCGACTGGTACGGGCGCAAGGTGCTGCCCGAGAACCTCGGCAACATCGAGTACGACATCTCGGCTATCGATCCCAGTTCGAATCTGAGCTACGGCTGGGAGGAGCTCGCGCGAAACGCCGAGGTCTTGCAGGCGGTGGTGCGAGACGGCACCGCCTCATTCTTCTTCCATCCGTTCTGGCTGGGAACGTTTGTGCGACCTGATGGCAGCGTCTACCCGATCGATGCGCTCGGTGATTTACGGCGGCTGCTCAGTGCGATCAACGCGCTCGGCTTTCGCTTCGTCGACCCGACGACGCTATGAGGGCGCGCGTGATGGCGGGAGGGCCGGGGGCAGGATGGGGGCCGCGGGCGGGGCACTGGTGTACGGCGGTGATGTTGTCGATGGTGGTCGCGCCGGCCGCAATCGCGGCACCGGTCGCGCCGGGCGAACCGGTCCCAGCTTCCCCCCCGGGCGCCCAAGCCAAGTCCGCCAAGTCGGGTAAGCCGGGGAAGTCGGCCAAGCTTGCCGCCGCTGCCGTGCCTACGCTGGCGGCCGAAACGCTCGACCCCCGGATCGAGCGCTGGGAACAGATGCGCGCGCGCGGGCACACTCAGGCGCAACAGTCGGACTGGGTCAGAGCGGCACAGACCTTTACCGACCTCGCGCGCGAAACCGGAGCGCCGGCGGACCGGTTGGCTGCCATGCGCGCGCTCGCGCAGGTGGGGCGGCTCGCGGAATCCATCGACGAGGGCGAGCGGCTGATGAAAGGGGCCTCGGCGCTTGCCGGGCCGGACCGCAGCGCAGCGGTCACCGAGCTTGCAACGCTTCACGAGTCAAACGGCTATCGGCTGCGCCGCGAGGACGCGCCGGCTGCGGCTGCCCGGGCTTTCGAGCGGTCGCTCGAGCTCGATCCGTCGCGCGTGCGGTTGCTCGCGGAAGCAGGCTATGCGCGACTTGCGGCCGGGGACCGGGTAGGCGCCGCAGCGCGCTTCAGGCAGGCCATCGACCAACTGCCCACCTCGTCGCTGGATGAGGTGCGTGCTGTGGCATCGGGGGCCGTGCCCGCGACCGCCTCCAGGGACGCGTCCGGCGGCCCAACAACCAGCGCTTCGGGACGCGAACCAGGCGGTCTGTCGGGCGGTACACCTGATGCTTCGCCTGAGGGCTCGCTTCGCGAGCGGCTGCGGCGTGAGGTGCGCGAGGCTGAGCGCACCTGGACGCTCTCCGCTTTCCAGGCCTGGCGGCCCCGCGGCTCGGCCGGTGCGTCAGGCGGCGGCGCAGCGGGTCTGCAGCGCGACGGACTGATTGCCGCACAGGGGGGAGCGGAGCTTGCCTGGCGGCTGCCCGAGATGCGCTCGGCAGCGGGCGGTCG
>CAIPNM010000347.1 GCA_903866395.1 uncultured bacterium | reverse complement strand
TCACCGGCACTACACCGCAGGCATCTTCGTGGGGCTCTTGTCGCTTGCCTTCGGGGCGCTCGCGCCGGGGTTCACCCGGCTCCTGCTCGCCACACCGCCTGCGTTCATCGCAGCACTCGCGGGTCTTGCCATGCTGCGGGTGTTACAGACCGCGTTTCAGATTTCCTTTCGCGAGCGATTCTCGCTCGGTGCGCTGATCGCTTTTCTGGTCACCGTGGCCAATCAGCCGATCGCGGGCATCGGCGCGCCATTCTGGGGCCTGGTATTTGGCTTTGCCGGGGCGTGGCTTCTTGAGCGCGGCGACTTCAAAGCGCGGGCAGGCGGGGCCGGCCGGTAGGCCGGAGGCTCAGCGCCCCAGCACCGGCGCAAGCGCCCGCTCCAGATCCGACCGCTCGCGGCCGCTTCGCCGCGCGAGATCGGCAACCTGATCATCATCAATCGGACCTACGTTGAAGTATTCCGCCTTCGGGTGCGAGAGATAAAAGCCGCAGACGCTGGCGGCCGGCGCCATCGCAAAGCTCTCGGTAAGCGTCATGCCGATATCGTCGCAGCCCAACACCTCGAACAGTTCGCCCTTAACGGTGTGCTCGGGGCAGGCCGGGTAGCCCGGTGCGGGCCGGATGCCCACATACCGCTCGTCGATCAACGCCTGCGAATCGAGCGCCTCATCGGGCGCATAGCCCCAGAGGTCGGTGCGCACCCGCCGGTGCAGGCATTCGGCAAACGCCTCGGCCATCCGGTCGGCAATCGCCTTCAGCATGATCGATGAGTAGTCGTCGAGGAGCGCTGCAAATTCGGCCTCCTTCTTCTCGACCCCCAGGCCAGCGGTAACAGCAAACATGCCGATATAGTCGGCGATGCCCGAAGGCCGGCCATCGAGCGTGCGCGGCGCGATGAAGTCGGCGAGGCACTTGTTGGCCACGCCCTCGCGCTTGGCCGTCTGCTGGCGGAGGTTGCGCCACACGAACGCAACCTCGGTGCGTGAGTCGTCGGTATAGACCTCGATGTCGTCGTCGTTCACGCTGTTGGCTGGCAGAAACGCCACCACCGCATTGGCCGTGAGCCAGCGGCCATCGATCACCCGGCGCAGCATCGCCTTACCATCGGAGAACACCCGGCGCGCCGACTCGCCCACGATCTCATCGTTCAGGATGGCCGGAAAGGCGCCCGCCAGATCCCAGGTCTGAAAGAACGGCTGCCAATCAATGTATTGCGCGATCTCGGCGAGGTCGTAGTTGCGAAACAGCCGACGGCCAATAAATTTCGGCCGGGGCGGGTGGTAGTGCGCAATCGGATGCGGACCCTCGCCGGGATGGTCGTCCGCCTGCATCGCCCACTGAACCGGGGTGCGGCGTGCGCGCGCCTCGGCGAGCGTAATCCATTCGGGGCCCTTTCGTCCCGCATGCTGGGCGCGCACACGTTCGTAGTCGGCCAACAGATCAGCGATGAATTTCTCTCGCGAATCGGGTGAGACCAGGCTCTGCGCAACCGGTACCGAACGCGATGCATCGGGCACATACACCACCGGGCCGCTATAGCGCGGCGCGATCCGGACCGCGGTATGAACCCGCGAGGTGGTCGCCCCGCCGATAAGAAGGGGAATCTTTCTCATGCGGAAATAGTCATCGCGCTCCATCTCGGAGGCAACGATCGACATCTCCTCAAGCGATGGCGTGATCAGGCCTGAGAGCCCGATGATGTCGGCCCCCTCCACACGGGCGCGCGCGAGGATTTCCGAACAGGGCACCATCACGCCCATGTTGATTACTTCAAAGTTGTTGCACTGAAGCACCACGGTCACGATGTTTTTGCCGATGTCGTGCACGTCGCCCTTCACCGTGGCGATCACGATCCGGCCACGCGAGCTCACATCGGCGCCTGCCGCCTGCTGCGCGCGCTTTTCCTCTTCGATAAAGGGCACCAAGTGCGCAACCGCCTGTTTCATCACGCGCGCCGACTTCACCACCTGCGGCAAAAACATTTTTCCCGCGCCAAACAGATCGCCCACCACATTCATGCCGTCCATCAGCGGGCCTTCGATCACCTCGATCGGGCGGCCGCCGCGCGCAGCGACCTCAGCTCGCATGGCTTCGGTGTCCTCGACGATCCACTGGGTGATGCCATGAATGAGCGCATGCGCGAGCCTTCGCGCGGGCGGCTCCTCGCGCCAGACCAGGTTTTCCTCTTTTTTCGCGGCGCCCGCTTTCAGCGTGCCGGCAAATTCGATCATGCGCTCGGTTGCGCTTTTGCTGCGTTCGAGGAGGAGCTGCGCGGTGGCGGCCGCGCGGGCCGCCTCATCGGGGGCGTTGGCAACCCGCCGCTCTTCCGCGGACAGTTGTGGTGTGCGCGCAAGCACGATGTCTTCGACCCGCTCGCGCAACTCGGGGTCGATCTCGTCATAGACCCCGACCATGCCGGCGTTCACGATCCCCATTGAGAGACCCGCCCGGATCGCGTGATAGAGAAATACCGTGTGAATCGCTTCGCGAGCGGGATCGTTGCCGCGAAACGAAAACGACACATTCGAGACTCCGCCCGAGATGTGCGCAGGCGCGAGATGCTTGCGAATCCAGCCGGCAGCCTCGATGAAATCGAGCGCGTAGCGGTCGTGCTCTTCGATGCCGGTGGCAATCGCAAACACGTTGGGATCAAAGATGACGTCTTCACCAGGCAAGCCCACCACCTCGGTGAGAATCGTCCAGGCGCGCCGACAGATTTCGATCCGGCGCTCGAGCGAATCGGCCTGACCCCGCTCATCAAAGGCCATCACCACCGCGGCGGCGCCATACCGGCGGCAAAGCCGCGCCTGCCGAATGAACTCCGCTTCGCCCTCCTTGAGCGAAATGGAGTTGACGATCGCCTTGCCCTGTACACAACGCAAGCCCGCCTCGATCACGCTCCACTTGGAGCTGTCGATCATGATGGGCACCCGCGCGATATCGGGCTCGGAGGCAATCAGGTTCAGAAAGCGCGTCATCGCCGCCACGGAGTCGAGCATCGCCTCGTCCATGTTGATGTCGATCACCTGCGCGCCGTTTTCGACCTGCTGACGGGCCACCGCCAACGCTTCGTCGTATTGACCGGCGAGGATCAGCCGGGCGAAGGCCTTGGAACCGGTTACGTTGGTACGCTCGCCGATGTTCACAAAAAGCGAGGTGGCATCCACATTGAAGGCTTCCAGCCCCGAGAGCCTGAGCGCAGGCGGCGCGGGCGAGAACGTGCGCGGGGCAATCTCGGCCACCTCACGGGCAATCGCTTCGATGTGCTCGGGGGTGGTGCCGCAGCAGCCACCCGCGATGTTGACCAGCCCCGCGCGGGCGAACTCGGCCAGGAGCGAAGACGTGATCTCGGGGGTCTCGTCAAACCCGGTGTCCGACATTGGGTTGGGGAGGCCCGCGTTCGGATACACGCACAGAAACGTATCAGCCTTGGCGGCAAGTTCGGCGATGTAGGGGCGCATGAGCGCTGCCCCCAGTGCGCAGTTAAGTCCGATCGATATTGGCTTGGCGTGCCGCACCGAATTCCAGAACGCTTCAACCGTCTGCCCGGACAAGAGCCTGCCCGAAGCATCGGTGACGGTGCCCGAGATCATGATGGGTAGCCGCACGCCATGCGCCTCGAACGCTTCGTCAATTGCAAAGAGCGCGGCCTTGGCGTTCAAGGTATCAAAAATGGTTTCCACCAACAGCAGATCGACCCCGCCCTCGATCAGCGCGCAGGTCTGCTCGAAATAGGTGGCGCGAAGCTCTTCGAAAGTGACATTGCGCGCGCCCGGGTCATTGACATCGGGCGAGATCGACGCGGTCTTGGGCTGAGGCCCCAGCGCCCCCGCCACGAAGCGCGGCCGATCGGGGCGGCTGTAGCGGTCACGCGCGGCGCAGGCAAGACGCGCCGACGCGAGATTCATCTCGCGGGCATGCGCCTCCAGGCCATAGTCGGCCTGCGCGACGGTGGTGGCGCCAAAGGTATTGGTTTCGATGATATCGGCGCCCGCCGCGAAATAGGCGTCGTGAATCTGCGCGATCAGTTCGGGCCGGGTGAGAGAGAGCAGTTCGTTGTTGCCTTTCACATCACGCGTGTGCCGTGCAAACTGTGTGCCCCGGTATTGCTCTTCGGAGAGCCGGTGCTGCTGGATCATGGTGCCCATCGCGCCATCCAGAATGAGGATGCGGCGGGCAAGAAGCGAGCGCAGAATGGCTTCAGTATCGGTGGGGGTAGGCATCGGTTGTTCGCATTGCAGGTCGAGGACCAAACCGGTAATGGTAACAACCGAGCGCCCCAGATCCCGCGATGGCTCTGTCATCATTACGGGTTGAACCTCGCCCTCCAGGAGCTTTCCCATGGGATTCGTGATTGATCCGCCCCCCGTCGTCTCGGTACCGGTGGTTGGCAGTGCAGACCGCTTTCCGGTGCGCCGCGTCTGGTGCGTCGGCCGCAACTACGTCGAACATGCCAAGGAAATGGGCTTTACCGGCCGCGAGCCACCGTTCTTTTTTGCCAAGCCCGCCGATGCGCTCGTGGTGATCGCCGATGGTGCCACCGGCGACATGCCCTATCCCCCAGGTACCGAAGACCTGCACCATGAGATCGAGCTGGTGGTGGCAATTGGCGTGGGCGGGCGCGCGATTGCGGCTGCCGACGCCGGGCGGCATGTCTACGGCTATGCGATTGGCCTTGACATGACCCGGCGTGACCTGCAGATGGTGGCGCGAAAGGCGGGGCGGCCGTGGGAGGTTGGAAAGGCCTTCGATGCCAGCGCACCGATCGGCCCGATCCACCGCGCAGCCAGCGCCTCCCCGATGGCCGCAGGCGCAATTTCGCTTGAGGTGAACGGCGCCGTCCGCCAATCAAGCGATGTGTCCAAGCTCATCTGGAATATCGGCGAGATCATCGAGCACCTGTCCGCGCTCTGGGAGCTTGCCCCCGGCGACCTGATCTACAGCGGCACGCCCGAGGGCGTGGCTGCGGTGGTCCGCGGGGACCTGATGGTGGGCCGCGTCGCGGGGCTGGGCGAACTTCGCGTGCGCGTGGTCTGAGGGTAGCAACATGGCCGAGCACCTGATCCCCACGGTCGCCCTCCACACCTGGGTGGTCGACCTGTTTCGTGCCGCGGGCTCCCACGAGGTCGAGGCAAGGCTCACCGCCGATCATCTGGTGGGCGCCAACCTTGCCGGCCATGACTCGCACGGCGTGGGCATGGCGCCCAAGTACGTGGCCTCGCTCCTCAACAGTGAGCTGCAGCTGAATCAGCGGGTGACGCTCGCGACCGACGCCGCCAGTCTCATCGTGGTGGACGGACGGCGGGGCATGGGCCAGTCGGTCACGCATCAGGCCATGGATATCGCGATCGGGCGGGCGCGCGAACACGGCACTTGCGTGATGGCGCTCAAGAATTCGCATCATCTAGGCCGCGTGGGTCACTGGGCCGAGCAGGCGATTGCCGCCGGGATGGTCTCGATTCACTTCACCAATGCGGTAAGCCACATGCCAATGGTGGCCCCGCACGGCGGCGGCCGGGCACGTTATCTCACCAATCCTTTTACCGTTGGCATCCCGATTCCGGGCGGTGAGCCGATCGTGCTCGACTTCGCCACCAGCGCCATCGCGCACGGCAAGGCACGCGTGGCCTACAACAAGCGCGTCCACGTTCCTGCGGGGAGCCTGCTCGACGCAGAAGGGCGACCCACCGACGATCCGGCGGTGATGTTTGAACCCGAAGGCGGGCCCTATGGCGCGCTTCGTACCGCGGGCGGCCACAAAGGCCATGCGCTTGCCATGGTGTGCGAGCTGCTGGGCGCCGCGCTCTCGGGCGGTGAAACCGTGCAGCCCACCACCCGGCTGCCGGTGCACGGCGTGTGGAACAACATGCTTGCGATCGTCTTCGACCCCAACCGGCTGGGCACCGGGCAGTGGTTCGAGGCCCAGGCACGCGAGTTCATCGACTGGGTGCGATCGGCCCCGCCCTCGTCAGATAACGCAGACGGGCCGGTGCTGGTGCCGGGTGACCCCGAGCGCGCCGCCCGAAGCGCGCGCGCACAGATGATCCCGATCGATTCTGGCACCCTTACCCAGCTCGATCAGGCCTCAGCCGCCATCGCCGCCCGCTTCGGCCAGTCGCCGGGGCCGGTCTCCGCGCTCGAGCGCGGCTGCTAACGGCGTCGCCATGACAACCCCGCGCGAATTCATCCTGCCGGTGCGAATCGCATTTGGCGACTGCGACCCGGCCGGCATCGTTTATTTCCCCAATTTTTTCCGCTGGTTTGATGCCGGGATGCATGAGATGTTCGCCTCGGTGGGCTTATCGGCCGAGAGAATCAGCCGCGAGACCGGCCTGGTGGTCTGGCCATCGATTGATGCCAAAGCCACCTTCCACGCGCCCGCCCGCTACGGAGAATCGGTCGAGGTGCGCAGTTCAATCACCGAATGGCGCAGCCGCACCTTTGTCATGGCGCACCGGATCATTCGGGGCGAGACACTGATCTGCGATGGCACGGTGCTCCGCTTTGTGGGCGAGCGTCAGCCGGGCGATGAAAACGTGAAACTGCGCGCGGTGCCCGTACCCGACTGGATGCGCAAGCCCTTCGAGTAAGCCCGAGCCATGTCGGCACACCACGCTCCGGTTCTCCTCGACTCGATCGCACTGGTGTCAACGCTGGGCGAGCACTCGGCCAATACGGTGATCGTCTCGGGTTCACACGGTGGTGTTTCGGCGGCAAGCTTCGTGGTGGATCATCCGTACCGCCCGATGATCGTGTTTTTCAACGATGCCGGCATCGGCAAAGACAGCGCAGGCATCGCCGGGCTCGCCATGCTCGAGGCCATCGGCGTGGCGGGCTGCGCCTACTCGCATGTCTCAGCCCGCATCGGCGAAGCGGCCGACGGGCTCGCAAATGGCGTGGTGAGCCATGTCAACGCCCCCGCGCGGGCAATGGGCATCCAGGCCGGCGATCGGGTGGCAGCACTCGTCGCCGCGCGCTGTGGCCCACCCGCCGCGGAGACGCCCGCCCCGTAGGCGGGCGCAATCAAGCCGATGGCGCGGTGCGGCTGGGGGGCAGCACTGGAAAGGCCTGCCGACAAGCGAAAGATAAACACCCGGGGCGCACCGCACCGCTTCCGGGTTCCGGGCGCAGCTTCGGGCATCATTCGCGTCTGGTCAACCTGAACGGTCGCCCGACGGGCGGCCGCCTTTTGCGGACGTTTCCGATGGCTATGCATCCCTTTCACCTGGCTTTTCCGGTGCACGACCTGGCGGCGGCACGCGCCTTTTATGGCGAGCTCCTGGGCTGCCCCGAGGGCCGCAGCAGCCCCGAATGGATCGACTTCGATCTCTATGGCCACCAGGTGGTGGCTCACCTCGCCCCGCAGGAGGCTCGGCACGCGGCCACCAACGCGGTCGATGGCGACAACGTTCCCGTGCGCCACTTCGGGGTCGTGTTGCCCATGGACGAATGGGAGTCGCTTGCCGCAAAACTGCAGGCGGTCGGTCAGCGCTTCATCATCGAGCCCCATATCCGCTTCAAGGGCGAGGTGGGCGAGCAAGCGACCATGTTCTTCCTTGACCCCTCGGGCAACGCGCTCGAATTCAAGGCGTTTCGCGACCTCGCGTCGCTGTTCGCCAAATAGGGCCCCCCGTGCATCACCTGCTTCCGCTCGAGGCGCACGCGTTCATTCATCAGAACCCGGACGCCCTTTTCATCGACTGCCGCAGTGACGCGGAATATTTCTTTGTCGGTCACGCGCTCGGGTCCATTCATGTTGCCTGGTGCGAGGCGCCCGACTGGGAGTTAAACCCTCATTTCGCAGCCGAAGTGCGAAAGCTCGCCGCCCATGTCGCCGACCGACCGGTCGTACTGATTTGCCGTAGCGGCCGCCGCTCAGCTGAGGCCGGGCAGGCGCTCGAAGCGGCGGGCTTTTCTCGGGTCTACAACGTGACGCATGGCTTTGAGGGTGACCTGAACGCCGAACGCCAGCGCGGTAAGGTTAATGGCTGGCGGTTTGACGGGCTGCCCTGGGAGCAGTTCTGAAGGGCGAGGGGTGCTCGCTCTGCGAGCCGCGGCAACCGGTTGACACCCCATCGCGGCGGGATGAACCGCTACAGCGGCGGGGCGAATCGCGGTCACGCCGGGGTAGACCGCTGCCGCGACTGGCGAAGCGCAGCGCGCCGCCGTGGCTCAGTGGAGCGCCAGCGGTTGTTGCATCAGCCCCTCATACTGACTGATGAAGCTGTCGAGCGCCTCGACGGTGGGCGAGCCCGACACGATCTGCGCAACGCCGCTTCGGAACGCCTCGGCAAGCGAGCCCTCCAGATAGATTTCGCGGCGCGCGAGCTTGTCGAGAATTTCCACGCCGCGCGGCACGCCGTCGAAGCCGGCGATTTCCATGACGCAATAAACAGGGCTGTTGTAGACCATCTGCATGATGTGACCTCAAACGATCCGGTGCACATCATCTGGGGACCCGGCCCCCGCTTTCAAGCCCCCCGCTCGCAGGCGCTCAGACGATCGGCGAACGTGGTAAGGGGCACTTGCAGGCTCGCCAGCCGGTCGGGCTCAATGCGGAGCACGACCCGACTGTCTCGCCGCCACAGGTCGGGTTCCCAGCGCCCGGCCTGATACCGGTACCAATCGCGCTCGGTGCGCAGCACCGCCGCCATGTCGACCGACTCTTGAGCCATCGCGGCCACCGCCTCGATCAGGCGGGGGCGGTCAAACACCTTGTCAGGTAGGGCGCGCCAGCGCCAGTGCCAGCGGGGCACCTCGCCGGGTACCGCGGTAAGCAGCACCGCCGCCTGTCCGCCTGGAAATGCCGCGGACTGCGCCGACGTGTGCCCGTCTGATAACGCGGGTACCGCTAGCCTTTGTTCCCCAGCCTCGGGTGGGGGCGGCGGCGTGCCATCACGCCAGACCTGGATCTCAGGCGCAAATCCGGTGTCCGCTGTCAGCGTGAGTAACTGCCCAACACGCTCTTCGATCACCGCAGGCGGCATCGCTGCCGGTATCCACAGCACCACCCGATCAGCGCTTTGCACCTGCTCAACGAGCCAGCGCCGCTGGGGTCCCGCGAGCCGCGCAGGGAGCCGCTCGGCATCGATCACGCTCACCAGCTCCACCAGGCGCACCCCTCCCACGAGCGCGGGCGCGCGCAACGTATCGACAAACGCCGCCGGATGCGCACCGCCGTTCAGGTCAATCAGAAGATGCGCCCAGGCGCCTCGACGCGACAGCCTTCTCAGTGAAGCCCCCAACGCCGCGCTGCCTGTGCAGCAGACGCAGCCACCGACCCGCTCGAGTCCCGGGTCGCTGGCCGCAGCCTCGTCAGCGCGGTCATCGGCGCGCGGAAACTTGAAATCATCACCCCGGTCGATCACCAGCGCAGCAGGTTGGGGTACGACCGCGCGCCAGCGCTCGATCAGGCCCGCCTTGGCACGCCCAGCAAGCCCCGCCACCACAGTCACCGGCAGCCGCACGCGCTTAGCGCCTCCAGAAGGCCGGGGTGAGCACCGCGAAGAAGGTGAGTAGTTCCAGCCGGCCCGCCAGCATCGCGATCGCGAGCAATACCGCCTGAAAATCGGTGAGCGAGCCGAAATTCTCAGCTGGCCCGAATCGCCCGAGCGCCGGCCCGAGATTGTTCACCGACGCCACCACCGCCGACAGTGCCGAATCAAAATCAACCCCGGTCAGCACCATCACAAACGTGAGAATCAACTGCGTGGCCCCCCATAGGAGCATGAAGCCGAAGACCGAATAGATCACGCGCTCATCAACCGGGTTGCCGTTGATGGAAAGAGGAAACACCGCGCGCGGATGGACCAGCCGCTTGAGTTCACGCCCCGCCTGTTTGAGGAGGATGAGGGCGCGAACCATCTTGATGCCGCCGCCGGTCGATCCGGCAGAGGAGGCGATGCAGGCAAGAAAAATCATCCAGAGCGGCGCAAACACTGGCCACTGTGAGTAATCGCGTGTCATGAAGCCGGTGGAGGTTGCCACCGAAATCGTGTTGAAGACACCATGCCTGAGCGCCTCGATCGCGCTATCGAAGACCTGCTCCCAGACAAGAAGCGCGGTGATGCCGGCCGCGCTCACCAGGATGAGGAGTACGGAAGAAGAGGCTTCGAGATCACGAAGATAGACCGCGGGCGACCGGCTTCGCAGCGCAAGAAAATGGGTGCCGAAGTTGATCGTGGACAGCACCATGAAAACCGCGAGCACCAGTTCGATGCGCAGCGAATCGAACGCACCGATACTGGCATCGCGCGTGGAAAAACCGCCTAGCGAGACCGTGGAGAGCGCATGACACACCGCATCAAACGGGGTCATGCCCGCCGCCCACAGCGCCAGACCGCACAGCAGCGTGAGCAGCACATACCCCGCCCACATGAATTTCGCGGTCTGTGTGATGCGCGGCGTGAGCTTGCCCTCCTTCATCGGCCCGGGGGTTTCGGCACGAAAGAGCTGCATCCCGCCCACGCCAAGAAGCGGCAACACCGCCACCACCATCACGATGATGCCCATGCCGCCAAACCACTGCAGCGTGTGACGCCAGAGGTTGACTGACTGCGGCAAGGCGTCAAGCCCCGAGAGTACGGTGGCACCCGTGGTGGTCAGCCCGGAGAGCGTCTCCATGAACACCTTGGCAAACGAGAGCTGCGGGCAGGCCACCAGGAGCGGCGGCATCGATACGAAGGTAACGAGCAGCCAGCCAAACACCACCAGGAGCGCGCCATCGCGCGGCTGCACCTCGCGGCGGCTACGACGGCTCGCCCACCACATGAGTAAGCCCAGGACAAAGCATCCGACTGCTGACCCGGCAAACGCCCGATGCATGCCGTCATCGGCGGCAAGCGACCAGGCAAAGGCCGGCAGAAACGCAATCGAGAACAGCATCAGGAGGCTGCCCAGCACAGGCGCAACAACAAGCAGTCGCAACACGTCAGAAGAACCCGACGCCGACCTGGAACAGCTTCTCGACGCGGGGCAACAGGCGCTTGTTGCTCACGAAGACGATCAGATGGTCTTCGGGCTGTATCACCGTGTCGTGATGCCCCATGATCACCTCATAACCTCCGGCATCATCCGGAGCGAGGGGATCCGCGGGCGCCACCGCGCGCACGATCGCGCCAATGGTCGCGCCCTGCGGTAGATCGATTTGTTCGATTCGCCGGCCCACCACCCGCGACGACTTGTGATCACCATGAGCGATCGCCTCGAGCGCCTCGGCTGCGCCCCGGCGAAGCGAGTGCACCGCCACCACATCGCCGCGGCGCACATGCTTGAGGAGACTGCCTATCGTGGCCTGAGAGGGCACGATCGCAACATCAATCCGATTGCCCTGTACCAGGTCTGCATACGCCTGACGATTGATGAGCGCGATGGTGCGTCGTGCACCCATCCGCTTGGCGAGCATGCACGACATGATGTTGTTTTCATCGTCGGAGGTGAGCGCAACGAACAGGTCCATCTCATCGACGCCCTCCTCGCCAAGCAGATCCTCGTCCGTACAGTCGCCGTTCAGGACCAGCGCGTGATCGGAATCAAGCTGCGAGGCAAGATAGCTGCAGCGGCGCGCATCGGCTTCGATCAGCTTGATCTGGTAATGATCGCGTAAGCCGCGCGCAAGGCGGAGCCCGATATTGCCGCCCCCCGCGATCATGACGCGACGAACCGGCTGGTCCATTCGCCGCAGATCGGACAAGGCGGTGCGGATGTGCTCGGCTGCGGCAAGAATGAACACCTCGTCGCCTGGCTGGATCAAGGTATCGCCCTCGGGCGGCACCGCGCGGTCATTGCGAAAGATCGCCACGATCCGCATATCGATATTAGGGTGCGCGGCGCGCAGGTCGCGAATCGGATGCGAGACCAGCGGGCCCCCCTCGTAGGCGCGCACGGCGATCAGGCTTGCGCGGCCGCCAGCGAACTCCAGCACCTGCAATGCCTCGGGAAACTCGATCAGCTTCATCACATAGTCGGTCACGGTCTGCTCGGGGCAGATCAGGTGGTCGACCTGAAACCCATCAACACCGGTGAGCTCGGGATGCTCGAGAAACTCGGGCGCGCGGATCCTTGCGATGCGGGTGGGAATATTGAAGAGCCGCGCCGCGAGCTGGCAGGCAACCAGGTTGGTCTCATCGCGCGCAGCCGTTGCGATCAGCATGTCGGCATCTTCGGCGCCTGCCTGGGCAAGCACCGGCGGATGGGTGCCGTTACCCGCCAGCGTGCGCAGATCAAGCCGGTCCTGAAGCGCCGCCAGCTGCGTGACGTCGGTGTCGACCACCGTGATGTCGTTTCGCTCAGAGACCAGGTTTTCGGCCACCGAGGCGCCAACCCGTCCGGCACCAAGAATGATGATCTTCAATTGGTCGGGGGTTTGCGCCAGACGCCGCGCGAGAGGTCGATGCCAAGCTGCTTGAGTTTGCGATAGAGATGGGTGCGCTCGAGTCCGGTGCGCTCAGCGACCCGGGTCATGCTGCCCTGCTCGCGCATGAGGTGGTGCTCGAAATAGGCCCGCTCAAACGCATCGCGCGCATCACGGAGCGGCGCATCGAGCGGTAATTCGCGCAGCAGCAGCCGCGCCGCAGGCGAATCGGGAACCACCGGTGTCACCGCAACCGGCACAGCCATCGGTTCGCCGAATGCGGCGGGTGGCTCAACTGCGCCAGGCGCAGCCGCGGGGATCACGCCTGCCGCCCCGGCATCGCGAAGAACGGGCGCGACCGCGGCCGGATTGCCCGCCACCGGCACAGGCGCGCCAGCGGGCTTTTGCGCCGGCCGCATGAGACCGTTTTGCACCGCACGGAGCAGCTTTTGCAGCGTGATCGGCTTTTCCAGGAAATCGCTCGCACCGATCCGCGAGGCCTCGGCAGCGGTGTCGATGGTTGCGTGCCCCGACATCATGATGACCGGCATGGTGAGTCGCCCGCCCGAGGCCCACTCACGTAACAGCGTGATGCCGTCGGTATCGGGCATCCAGATGTCGAGCAGCACCAGATCGACGCGCTGGCGCTCGCGAACGGCACGGGCCTCGCGCGCACTGTCGGCAAGCAGAACGGTGTGTCCTTCATCACCCAGGATTTCGGACAACAATTCGCGGATGCCGATTTCATCATCGACCACGAGGATCTCGGCCATTCGTGAAGCTCTCTAGGCGGTGGTGGCAGCAGACAGACGGGGATTCTCCCCGGTTTTTGCGATTTTCGTAAAGAGTAATGCGATCTGGGCACCGACAATCGTGCCGCTTTCATCGGTCCGGTTGCCCAAATCGATGCGCGCGCCGTGCTCATCGACAATCTTGCGAACAATAGCAAGCCCCAGCCCCGTGCCGCGCGGCTTGCTGGTGACATAGGGCTCGAAGGCGCGCGCGAGCATCGAGGGGGTAAAGCCTGGACCGTTATCGCGAACCAGCAGGCGCACCGCCAACTCCCCATCGGCAAGCCGCACCACACCGGTGAAGAGTTCCACCCGCGGCGCAGGCACCCGTTCGGTGGCCTCGATCGCGTTACCGATCAGGTTGAGGACCACCTGGCGAAGCTGCGCGGCATCCGCCATGACCAGCGGACAGTTGGGAGCAAGCTGCGCGTGCAGGCGCCCACCTGCCGAAAACAGCGGTGCAATCTCGTCGATCAACTGGTTGAGATCGAGCGGCGCAAGCCGCGCGGCCGGGAGCCGGGCGTACTCTCGGAACTCATCGACCAGATGCTTGAGTGCAGCCACCTGATCGACGATGGTCTGCGAGCTCCGATTGAGGAGATCGGCGTCGGACCCGGAAAGCTTGTCGTGGAGCCGCAGCTTCAGGCGTTCGGCTGAGAGCTGAATAGGGGTGAGCGGATTCTTGATCTCATGGGCAAGCCGCCGGGCGACCTCCGCCCAGGCCATGGTGCGCTGCGCCGAGATCACCTCGGTGAGATCGTCAAAGACAATCACAAACCCCTCGCCCGGCAGCATCGAGCCGCGCGCAAGGAGCGTTTTTCCCGCGCTTGCCGCCGACGCCGGCTCGGCCGAGGGCGGGGTATCGCGCGATGGCAGTACAAATTGCCGCTGCCAGCTGCCGGGTCCGCTTGCCTGAAGTTCGAGAAAGGCCTGGCGGATTTCGTCGGAAAAAGGCGCAAGCGGCGCAATCACCGAAATCGGCATGCCCAGGCTCTGGTCAAGCGGCTGCCCAAGAATCTGCTCGGCGCCGGGGTTGGCGAGGGTGATCCGCCAGTGTGCATCGAGCACCATCACGCCCGCGGTGAGATTGGCCAGCACACTCACCAGCCGCGCATGCGCCTGCTCGATTTCACGCTGGTTGCGCTCAACCAGCGTACGCGCGTCCTCGAGCTGGCGGGTCATCATGTTGAATGACTGGGTGAGCACCCCCAGCTCATCGCGTCCCGAGTAGGCCTTCACCGGCCGGTAGTCGCCCTCGGCCACCGCGCGCGTGCCGGCCGCCAGCATCGACAGGGGCCCGGTGAGCCAACCCGACAACAGGAACGCAGCCGCCACGGCTGAAAACACTGTCAATATGAAGATCAACGTGAGCGTGACGTTGAAGATGCGCGACAGGCTCTCGCGCGAGAGCGCGAGCTGCTGGAAGTCCCGGCGCCCCTGCTCCAGGGCATCGGTATGCTCGGCAAGTAGCGCTGGCACTTCCTGGATCAGCTGCAGATACGCCCCTTCTTCAAAGCGCAAGCCCTCGGCGTTGATGGGCACGATCACCCGCATCAGCAGACCCCGGAACGACTGCCCGGCCACCTCTCGGGTTTCAAAAGTCGAATAGAGGCGCGTAAGACGCGCCTGGCGAAGCGCCGCGGGCGTTGGCAGGTCGGGCACGAGCGCCGACAGCCGTCCGCCCACCGCCACGATCAGGTTACGCCCGCCGCTTACCACCAGCGCATCCTGAAGATCGAGTTGTTCGCGAAGTCGGTTTAACTGCGCCGACCAGCCCGCCGGGGGCGTATCGCCAAGCGACCCGGACACGGCGCGAGCCTTGTAGAGGAGGTCAGAGAGCTGCGCATCCAGTGTGGCGCGGCCCAGGCTCATGCCGGAGTCGAGTGCTCGCTCGACCGGCACCGCAAACCATGACTCCACCGAGCGGCCGATGAAATGAACCGACACCAGGTAGATGAGCGAGACCGGAATCACCGTCATGACGGTGAAGGACAGCGCGAGCCGCGCCATCAGCCGGGTGCCGAATAGCCCCCGCCGATAGCGCTGGATCAACCGCCGGATGAGCTCGGCCACCAGCACCAGCAGCGCAAGCGCCATGACCGCGGTGGTGACCAGAAGCGCGGGATAGTGCCGCTCGAAAATCGAGGTGTTCGCGCTCGCCCCTGCGAGCAGCACCAGGAGCACCACGGCGAAGGCAACCGATGCGATCAGCGCAAAGCGCAGCAGCCGGCCTATCGCGCGCTTGTCGGTGTCGGGGGCTGCGTGAAATTCGCGCGCGTCCATTCGACCTGTGGATTCCAGTCTCGGTTGGTGAGGGCATCGACCTGGAGCGCCCGGGGTAGCTGTGTGGCGTCGAGCCGGATGCGGGCCTGAACAAGGTAGTCGCCCGGTGTGAGCGCCTCGCCCGGATCGATGCGCCAGTTGCGCACCTGCGCCACCCCGGCCAGTGCCGCCTCGAATGATTCATGAAGGGTGGACAGGCCTTCGTCGCGGGTGACGCGGAACTCGCGTGCGAGCGCGTGGTAGGTGAGTCGCGCGCGGCTGCTTGCCTGGGCTACGCGCAGGTCCCACCAGTACCAGCGCGGCCGCAGCAATTCGATCTCCACCACGAAATGGAGTGGCACGCCTTTCATGACTGCGTCCTCAAGCCGCGGCGTGCGCGGCGGCTCCAGGTCGGCGGACAGCACCCAGGCGCGCCCGTCGGTTGCGGGCTCGAGCCGCACCGAGCCGTCCTGCGCGCCCGCGACAGGCAGGCTCAGGAATAGCGCGATCAGCGCCGCAAGCAGTCGGGCGGGCAGGGTCACGGGCGACGTTTCTCGATCAGGCAGTAGAAAAATCCGTCGTGGTCTTCGGATGGCATGCTGACGGGCAAAAGCTGGAGACCCGGCCCGCGGGTGTCACCGCGGGCAGCAGGCTGCGGGCTATCGGGCAGGGCCAGTTCGCGGGCATCGTTGTGGCGCTTCAAAAAGGGCTCGATGATGTCCTGCCCCTCTGCCCTGAACACCGAGCAGGTGGCATAGAGCAATTTACCACCGGGTTTCAGCAAGGGCCAAAGCGCGTCGATGATGCGCGTCTGGGCTGCCGCCAGTGTCGTGAGATCGCCACGGCGGCGCAACCACCGCGAGTCGGGCGCGCGCCGGACGATGCCCGATGCCGTGCAGGGCGCATCGACCAGGATCCGGTCAAACGGCACCCGATCCCACCAGCGGCGAGGTGTCGCCGCATCGCCGCAGAGCAGCGTGCCGGCGAGGCCCAGCCGCTCAAGCCCCTCGCGCACCCGCACGAGGCGCCTGGGCTTGAGGTCAAGCGCGGTGAGTTGTACCGCCGCCTCTTCCAGAATGTGCGCACTCTTGCCACCAGGTGCCGCGCAGGCATCCAGCACCCGCTGACCGTCCTGCAAATCGAGCCATAACGCCGCGCGCTGGGCCCCCTCATCCTGCACCGACACCAGTCCCTCGGCCCAACCCGGAAGCGCCTGCACCGACCCGGCCGGCTCCACGATGACCGCTGCCGGACCTACCACGCGACAGGTGTAACCATGCGCCTCAAGGCGTGCCACATAGTCAGCAAGCGCGATGCGGCGACGGTTCACTCGCAGCGTGAGCGGCGGATGGCGGTCCGCCGATTCAGCGATCGCCTGCCAGGCGTTCGGGTGATCGGTCCGCAACACATCGAGCCACCATTCCGGGTGATTCCAGCGCGCCTCGGGATGGCGCCGTGCCGCATCCAGCAACGTCTCAGGCGAGCGCAGAAACGCGCGCAGCGTCGCGTTGATGAAGCCCGCAGCGCCCTCGGTTTGCGGATCGGCGCGCGCCGCCCGCACCGCCTGGTCAACGATGGTGGCGGGGTGACGCTGCGGCGCGATCAGCTGAGAGAGCGCAAGCCACTGCAGCGCTGCGACCGGCGCGGCCGGCTCGCGCGCGTTCAGGCCTCGAGCAAGCGCCTGGCAAAGGCCGAGCACCCGGGTTGCTGAATAGGCGAGATCACGGACCACCGGTCGGGAGGCTGGCGCCAGATCATGGTCACGCTCGGCCTGGTCGAGCGCGTAGTCGAGCCGCTCTCCCGCCGCAAGCGCGCCGAGCGCCTGGGCAGCCGAGCGCATTTCATCGGCAAGCGCCGATCGCAGCGTGGTGGACATCGTCGCCTTCAGCGCGGGAGCACTTGAAACTGCTCGCCGGCTGCGATCGGCCGCCCGCGAAGGAAGGTCGCTACCGGTTGACGGGTACCGCCGGGGCGTTGCAGCTCGGTGAGCTCGAGCGCCCCCTGCCCGCAGGCCACGCGCAGAACGCCCTCGGGCGAACGCAGCACCGTGCCGGGGAGCGCACCCTCGGGGTTGGCCTCGGTCACCGCCTGGGCCCGCCAGACCTTGAGCGTGAGCCCATTCTCGGCGGCGAGCACGGCACTACAGCCTGGCACCGGGTCGAACGCGCGGATCCGCCGGGCAAGCGTCTGCGCATCCTGATGCCAGTCGAGCACTGCATCGTCGCGGTCGATCTTGTGCGCGTAGCAGACGCCGGTTTCGGATTGGGCGGTCGCAGCCAAAGGGCCTACGGCCAGCTGCTCGAGCGCCTGGACCGCCAGCCGCGCACCGACCGTCGCCAGCCGATCGTGAAGACTGCCGCCGGTATCGAGATCGGTGATGGGCACGGCCTCGCGCAGTAACATCGGACCGGTATCGAGGCCCGCTTCCATCTGCATGATGGTGATGCCGGTCTCGTGATCGCCCGCCTCGATCGCGCGCTGGATGGGCGCAGCGCCCCGCCAGCGAGGAAGCAGCGACGCGTGAACGTTGATGCAGCCGAGCCGCGGCAGGTCGAGGACCGCCTGGGGCAGGATCAGGCCGTAGGCGACCACCAGCATCAGGTCGGCGGAGGCCGCCCGCAAGGGCGCCCGGTCGACCTCTTCGCGCAAACGTGCGGGTTGACCCACGGCGAGTCCCAGCTCGAGCGCGCGGCGTTTGACGGGCGGCGCCACCAGCCGCTGGCCTCGTCCCGCGGGTCGATCAGGCTGACACAGCACGAGGGCCACCTCGTGGCCTGCCTGGACCACCGCATCAAGAACCGTTGCAGCGAACGCCGGCGTTCCGGCAAAGATAAGCCTCAGCACAGCCTCCGTGATTCAGGCGTGTGCACGCTAGGCTGCGTCGCGCTCTTGCTTGGCGAGTTTGGCGCGGATGCGGGTTTGCTTGAGGCGCGACAGGTGCTGCACGAAGACCCTTCCATTCAGGTGGTCGATTTCGTGTTGCAAGCAGACGGCAAGCAGCCCCTCGGCCTCGATCGAGAACGCTTCGCCGCGCTCGTTGAGCGCGCGAACGGTGATCGTGCCTGGCCGCTCGACGTTCTCGAAAATGCCCGGAACCGACAAACACCCTTCTTCGTGCACGGTGAAGTCGCCACCTGCGTTCACGATTTCCGGGTTGATAAAGACCTGCAACGCATCGCGCTTCTCGGACAGGTCGATCACGATGATGCGAAGGTGCACGTCGACCTGGGTGGCGGCCAACCCGATTCCGGGCGCCTCGTACATGGTCTGCGCCATGTCGCCCACCAGCTCGCGAATGGAATCATCAACCCGCTCGACGGGTGCGGCGACCTGCTGCAGGCGCGGGTCGGGATAACGAAGAATGGTCCGGATTGCCATCTGCGAATGCTACCGCCGGCCTCGGCCCATCGCAAGGCGGCGCGGCCGGATGGCCAGCGCTCGGGTCGCCGAGCGTGTCTTGGTGAGCAAGGCGGGCCTCGCGCGGCCACCGTTCGGCCTAGGCGGGCGTGTCGAACGCACGCTGGGTAAGACCGGTGAACTCGCGCATGCTCGGCGCATCGCCCATCTGGTCCCGAGAGGCTCCCTCCATGAATCCCTGCCCGCCGCCAAACACCCCCCCGTTAACCGAACAACCCTCCCTATTTGTAAGCCCCGCGGCCTTGGGCAACACCCCGCCTTCTTGTAGCGCCTTGGTCTCGCCCTGCCCGCCGCTCTGCCTGCGAAGCCACCTTCACCTTGCGCTCACCCCAGGGCTGGGCGCGGGTTCCGCGCGTCGCCTGTGCGAGGCGCTGGGCTGCGCGTGCGCGGTGCTGGCTGCGCCCGATCCTGCGCTGCAGGCACATCTATCAACACCGGTCGCGCTCGCCCTGCGCGCCTGCGACAACGCACGCAATCGGGCGGTCGAGCGCGCCGTCGCGTGGGCACAGGCGCCCGGACAGCATCTTCTGGTGCGAGCCGATCCACGGTATCCGGCTGCGCTCGCCTCCTTACCCGATCCGCCCATGGTGCTTTATGTTCGTGGCACTCCGTCCGCGCTCGCCCAGCCCGCGGTAGCGTTGGTCGGCAGCCGCAACGCCAGTCGCGACGGCCTCGAGATCGCACACGCCGTGGCGGGCGTTTTTGCGCGAGCAGGCCTCGTGGTGGTGAGCGGGCTTGCCGCCGGTATTGACAGCGCCGCCCATCGCGGAGCGCTCGATGCCGGGGGCCTCACCGTGGGGTTTGTCGGCACCGGCGCCGACCTCATCTACCCACGAACGCACCGCGCACTCGCTCAGTCGGTGGTAGGGCAGGGCGCACTGATCTCGGAGCTGCCCTTAGGGAGCCCCGCGGCTGCGCATCACTTCCCGCGACGTAACCGGCTGATCGCCGCACAAGCCGTCGCGGTGGTGGTGGTGCAGGCGGCCAGGCACTCGGGCTCGCTCATCACGGCCCGATTCGCCGCCGAACTGGGCCGCGAGGTGGCCGCCTTTCCAGGGTCGGTTCACTCGCCCCTCAGCCACGGCTGCCACCAGCTGATTCGCGAGGGCGCCGCGCTGGTCGAAGATGCTGCCGACATTGCTGCCCTCGTGCGCGGGGCGCTTGAGCGGGCGGGTTGGCTTGTGCCTAACGCCCCTTTTTCGGGCAACCCAACACAACCGGGCGCCGTCCCGCTCGCCCACCCATCGATGCGGCGGCTACTGAAATGGCTGGGCTGGGGCCCGGTAGCACCCGAAGCACTGGCGCGAGCAGCCGGCTTATCCGCATCGGATGCGGCGGCGGCGCTGCTTGATCTCGAGCTTGCCGGGCATATCGAACGGCTGATCGATGGTCGCTTCCAGCGGCTCGCCAAACCAGCCGCCGTCGGTCAACCCGAGGGCCCATTTCCTCAGCCCGGTCCGGTCTCCTTGCTTGCTTCGTCCGCGGATCGGCCCGTATGATGGCCGCCCCAGCGCATGCCCTGCGCCAGAAGAGCCATCCCAAAAGAGCAAAAAAGGCAATCCTCGTGCCACGACATATCAAGGTGTCCCAGTCCTCATGAGCAAGGCGCTGATCATCGCGGAAAAGCCGTCGGTCGCCGCCGATATTGCGCGGGCACTTGGCGGCTTTACGCGCCAGGGCGACTATTTCGAAAGCGACGAATACGTCCTTTCCTCCGCGATCGGCCATCTGGTGGAAATCGGCGCGCCCGAGCAATTCGAGGTAAAGCGCGGCAAGTGGTCCTTTGCCAACCTGCCGGTCATCCCGCCCCATTTCGATCTCAAGCCCATCGACAAAACCGAGGATCGCCTGAAGCTGCTCTCGCGGCTCATTCGCCGTAAGGACGTCTCCGGGCTCATCAACGCCTGCGACGCCGGACGCGAGGGCGAGCTGATCTTCCGCCTGATTGTTCAGCACGCCAAGGCGAAGCAGCCCATTCGCAGGCTTTGGCTACAGTCCATGACGCCGGCCTCCATCCGCGACGCTTTTGCACACCTTCGCGAAGACCCCGATATGCTGCCGCTCGCCGATGCCGCGCGCTGCCGCTCAGAGGCCGACTGGCTGGTCGGCATCAACGGCACCCGCGCCATGACCGCGTTCAATTCGCGAGACGGCGGCTTCTATCTCACCACCGTGGGACGCGTTCAAACCCCCACGCTCACCATTGTGGTCGAGCGCGAAGAGCGCATCCGAAGTTTTGTCTCGCGCGATTACTTCGAGGTCAAGGCCACGTTCGGTGCCCAGGCGGGCGCCTATGAAGGCAAGTGGTTCAATCCGGCCTTCCGCAAAGACGAAACCGACACCGAAGCCCGCGCTGAGCGCCTCTGGGACCAGAGCGCAGCCCAAACCATCGTCGCCGCCTGCGAGGGCAAAACCGCTTCGGTGACCGACGAATCCCGCCCTGCCACCCAGTTGTCTCCCGCGCTCTTTGACCTCACCTCGCTTCAGCGCGAAGCCAACTCGCGGTTCGGGTTCTCGGCGCGCACCACGCTCGCGATTGCCCAGGCGCTCTACGAACGCCACAAGGTGCTGACCTACCCTCGTACCGACTCCAGGGCCCTGCCCGAGGACTACCTTGAGACGGCCCGCCAGACGGTCGATGTACTTACCGAGCAGGCCACTTATCGGCCCTTCGCCCGCCAGATTCTCGAGGCGGGCTGGGTGCGACCCAACCGCCGGGTATTCGATAACAGCAAGGTAAGTGACCACTTCGCCATCATTCCGACCCTACAGGCTCCGCGCGCGCTCTCAGACGCCGAGCAGCGTATCTACGATCTGGTCGCCCGCCGTTTCATGGCGGTGTTTTTCCCGGCGGCCGAGTCGCTCGTCACCACCCGGATCAGCCGGGTCGGCGAGCACGCCTTCAAAACCGAGGGCCGGGTGCTGGTCAATCCCGGCTGGCAGGCCATTTACGGCCGTGAAGGCGGCGATGACACCCTGCCGCCGGTGGCAACAGGCGAGGCGGTCGCGGTCGATGACATCGCGCTCCTCGCACTCAGCACACGGCCGCCCCCGCGCTATAACGAGGCCACGCTGTTATCGGCCATGGAAGGGGCGGGCAAGCTGATTGATGACGACGATCTGCGCGCAGCGATGGCCGACAAAGGCTTGGGCACGCCCGCCACGCGCGCCTCCATCATTGAGGGGCTGATCGCCGAAAACTACCTCATCCGCGACGGCAAGGAGCTCATCCCCACCACCAAGGCGTTCCAGCTGCTCACTTTGCTTCGCGGACTGGGCGTGGCCGAGCTCACAGCGCCCGAGCTCACCGGAGAGTGGGAGCACAAGCTCGCCGAGATGGAACGCGGCCGGCTCGGCCGCGAGGCCTTCATGCGCGAAATCGCCGATATGACGCGGCAAATCGTCGAGCGGGCGAAAAACTACCAGGCCGACACCGTGCCCGGAAACTACGCCACGCTGAGCGCCCCCTGCCCCCGGTGCGGCGCAGTCGTTCAGGAAAACTACCGTCGCTACGCGTGCACGGCCTGCGATTTTTCGATCAGCAAGATCCCTGGCGCTCGTCAGCTCGAGGTGGTCGAGGCCGAGGCCCTCATCAACGACGGCACCATCGGCCCGTTACAAGGGTTTCGCAGCAAAATGGGGCGGCCTTTTGCCGCCATCCTCAAGCTCACCCCCGAACATCGCCTCGAGTTCGATTTTGGCCAGTCCGATCGCGATGACGACGCGCTCGCCGAGGCCATCGACTTCAGTGATCGCTCGGCGCTTGGGGCCTGCCCGAAGTGCGGCGGCTCGGTCTACGAGCATGGCATGAGCTATATCTGTGAGCGCACGGTAGGTCCCGCTCGCAGCTGCGACTTCCGCTCCGGCAAGATCATTCTCCAGCAGGAAATCGGTGAGACCCAGATGCGTAAGCTCCTTGCCGAGGGGCGCACCGATCTGCTCGATGGCTTCATCTCGGCGCGAACCCGCCGCAAGTTCAAGGCGTTCCTGGTCAGGGAACCGGGCGGGCGCATCGGTTTCGAATTCGCCCCACGTCCGGCCAAACCCGGTAGCGACGCGTCGGCCAAGGCAGCTCCCGCTCGCGCAGGCCGCGGGCGGGCGGGCGGTCGCGCCGCAGACGACGCCGGGGACGCAGCCGCACCAGTCGACGCCCAAGCCGCTGCCAAACCCACCTCGAAGACCGCGTCCAAAGCCGGATCAAAGGCCTCTGCCAAGCCTGCTTCCGGAAGCGCGTCCAAGACGGCAGCATCCCCCGGCGGCGCCAAGCGTCGCGCGAGCAAGCCCAAGTCATCCACCGCTCGCGCCGCCAGTGCCAAGCCGCGCTCTCGCGCCACCGACTAGCAGCGAGCGAACCAGGCGGGAGCCCCGTCCAATCCGACGCATGCCCTGCGAAGACGGCGGTTTTTTCACCTGCCGCTGCGCGTCGCGCTATGCTGGTCGGCGTGTCGCCTCTGCGCCCTGAAGACATCCGCACCAACTGGGTGTTCGCCTACGGGTCCCTCATCTGGAACCCGGGGTTCGACTATTGCCGTGCCGAGCTCGCACGGCTCCACGGCTATCACCGCGCTTTTTGCATTGGCTCCACCCGCTACCGCGGCACGCCCGAGCGCCCCGGTGTGGTTCTGGGGCTCGACCGCGGCGGCACCTGCATCGGCCTCGCCTATCAGTTTTCGACGGGCTCGCGCGAGGCAGCGATCGAGGCGCTTTTCAAGCGAGAAATTCCCAACTGGGCAGAGCGCGTTTACCGACCCTCAGTGGTTCAGATTCGCTTGACCGACGGACAGACGGTCGCCGCGCTCGCCTTTATTGCCGAGCGACAAAGCCGGTGGTATCGACGCCTGCCGGACGCAGAGATCCTGAAGACACTGCGTGAAGCCCAGGGCCAGCGCGGCCCCAATCGTGACTACGCGATCAACACCTGGCAGGCGCTCAGTGATCGGGGGGTGCGCGATCCGAAGCTTGAGCGGTTGGCGAGGCTAGCGGGTGAGACTCCCGACGCTTCAGCGCCGATCGCGAGCGCAGGCTAAAGCGCTTGCCAGGGGCGGGTCGCCCCAGTCTGTGACGCCACCGCTTTAGAGCATCACTTCGCCGCCGATGCAGTCGGTGCAGTCGCCACCCACCCAGACTGTTTCGGCATCGCCCTGCTCGATGTGCACGCGGCCGTCGCGCCCAAGGGCCGTCCCTTGCCGGGCGACATAGCGCGCGGGGGCCCTGGCCTCGCCGATCAGCCATTGTGCAAGCGCCGCGTTCAGACTTCCTGTCACCGGGTCTTCGCGCAGCGTGCCGCCAGCGGTAAAAAAAGCCCGCACCTCGAAGTCATAGTCGGTCCCGGCACCCGCGGGGGCGACCACCCCCACCTTGCCGCGCGCCCCAATCACCCCGAGGTCAAGCCCGGCAAGGCACGCTGGGTCGGGGGAGAGCGCAAGCACCTGATCGGCCGAACGCAACATCACCCCGCGCCAACGCGGCCCGTTATCGCACCAGGCGTGCGCCACAATATCTTCAACCGAGAGGCGAAGTCCCCTCGCAATTCGATCCACCTCGTCGGGCTCCAACGGGCCGCTGCGTAAGCGCGGCGGGGCGGCAAACCAGAGCCGGCCGGCTGCGCGACGAATCGGGATCAGGCCGGCCTCGCACTGCTGCACGATCACCTCACCCCGAGGTTGACCACCCGCGACCAGCCAGGCGTGGCACGAGCCCAGCGTCGGATGACCCGCAAAGGCCAGCTCTCGGCCAGGACAGAAGATCCGGACGCGGTAATCAGCGTCGGGTGATTCGGGCGGCAGCAGGAATGTGGTCTCGGAAAGATTGGTCCAGTCGGCAAAAGACTGCATTTGCGCGGCGCTCAAGCCCTCGCCATCGAGCACCACCGCAAGGGGATTACCGGCATAGGCGCGCGCGGTGAAAACATCAACCTGGGCAAACGCGCGACGGCGTGACCCAGACGTGCGTGATGCGCTCATGGGGTGGCAGCCTCCGCGCGCAACCGCGACCCGGCCGGCACCCCGGCCATCAGGAACTCCATCTGATCAGCCAGGATGCGGCGATTTCGCAAGATGAAGGCCTCGTGCAGGCTCGGAACGTAAGGCACGTAGAGCAGCGGCATCCGCGCCTGCTCGGGCGTGCGGTTGCCCTTTCGAAGGTTGCAGGGCTTGCACGAACTCACCAGGTTGGTCCAGGTATCGCGGCCGCCCTTGCTTTGCGGCAACACATGCTCGGCAGTGAGATCAGCCAGCCGGAACCGCCCCCCGCAGTAGGCGCAAACATGGCGGTCACGAGCAAACAACATTTCACGCATAACGCCCGGCGCCCGATCACGCGAGGCTCGCACCACCGTCTCGCCACGGAGCGCAACGATCGACCGCAGCGTCAATTCCGAGCGATACCCGCTTGCCCGATTGATTCCGCCTCGCAGAATAAACGCATGGTCTCCGAGGTCCCACGCCACCACCCCGCGCACGTAGCAGGTTGCGGCCTCCTCCAGGCCTATCCAGCGCCTGGGATAGCCCCCGGCATCGAGCGCGAGTATTGCGGGCGGATCGGTGTTTTGCATTGGACCGGAACGCATCTGCATCGGACCCCCAACGATTAGCCTCGGATCCCGTCAACCTCGTGGCGCGGGCTCTACCGAAACACTCTACACTCGCGCCATGAATCTTCCCATCTCAATTCATGATGTTGAGGCGGCAGCAGCGCGTCTGGCGGGGGTTGCGGTGCGTACGCCCGTGCTCACCAGTGACGCGGCCGACGCCATGGCGGGTGCCCGCGTGTTCTTCAAGTGCGAGAACCTGCAGCGGATCGGTGCTTTCAAGTTCCGCGGTGCCTTCAATGCGCTCAGCCGGTTTGACGAAACGGCCCGCCGTCACGGTGTCATCACCTATTCCTCGGGCAACCATGCGCAGGCCATCGCGCTTGCCGCCAAGCTTCTTCACATGCCGGCCCTCATCGTGATGCCAGCCGATGCGCCGGCCATCAAGGTGGCGGCCACACGATCGCATGGCGCAGAAGTCGTGTTCTACGACCGCTATACCGAAGACCGTGAGGCACTCGGCAGCCGGCTTGCAGCCGAGCGTCAGATGACGCTAATCCCGCCGTACGACCATGCCGACGTCATGGCTGGGCAGGGCACGGCAGCGCTCGAACTGATCGAGGATGTCGGACCCCTCGATGCGCTTTTTGTATGCGTGGGCGGCGGCGGTCTTATCTCCGGTTGCGCGATCGCCGCGGCAGCGCGGTCACCCGGCTGTCGGGTCATCGGCGTGGAGCCGCAGGCGGGAGATGATGTGCGCCAGTCGCTTGCCCGGGGTGAACGAGTGCGAATCGCCGTGCCGCAGACGCTTGCCGATGGCGCACAGACACAGTCACCGGGTGAACTCACCTTTGCGGTCATGCGCGCGCTGGTGGCCGAGGTGGCCACGGTTGATGATGCAGCGCTGGTCCACACCATGCGCTGGATGGCCGAACAGCTGAAACTTGTCGTCGAACCCACCGGCTGTCTGGCCGCGGCGGCTGCGCTCACGCCCCGGCCGGAACTCGCCGGCAAACGCATTGGCGTCGTGTTAAGCGGCGGCAACGTCGATCTGGCCCGGTTTGCCGCGCTGGTGGGCACGCAAAGCTGAGAGGAACCTCAGCCGAAGGGGCGCACCCCGATCAGGCTCGCGTGCAGATAAAAGGCAAACGCCCCGTAAAGCGCGATGCCGATCACGATCACCGCAAGATCGGCCAACCAGGACGGGGCTGTCACCGACCGCTCACGCCCCCCGCCTTCGGATTCGGTGTTGATGGCCTGCTCGCGCGCAAGCGCATCCCGGCGCCGCGCCGCTCGGAAAGACAGCACCGCCCACACCAAGAGGCTGCCAAACAGCACCAGATCCGCAAGCGTGTGATTGGCGATCAGGTGCCCAAAGGCCCAGAGCTTGACGCCCAGCACCATCGGATGCCCCACCCGGTCTCGAAGGGTATTGCGCGGAACATAAGCCGCGACGATGAGCACAAACGCAACCAGCGACAGAAGGGCCGCGATATGTCGCCCGCCGCTCCAAGGGGACCAAAGCACCACCGGGTCGGCACGGGCTATCCCGTAGCCTTTCACCATGAGCACCAGGCCCACGAGCGATACCAGTGCGACCAGCCCCTTGTAGGCAAGCGGCCCCAGGCGAGACACCAGCCGGTCACGGGTAGCCTCGGAAACCAGGCGCACGGCATGCGCGCCGATAAAAAGCACCAGGCCGGCAATGAGGGTCAGCATCGTGTGGGGCCTCCGGAATTAGGGCGCCCGATGATCGGTCGCGACCTCCGAGCATACCCCGCTGGGCCACCCGATGGCGTCCCGCTGGCCCTCGGCGGACCGCCTACGCGCGCAGTCGGTCCGGGTTCTCGCCCAGTGGTCAGACGAGTTGCGGCGCCGGATCGGCTGATGCCCCGCGCAGACGCGAGCTGTCGATCAGCTGCTGGAGCGAAACCGTGTCCAGATAGTCCATCGCCTGGGTGCGAAGTTGCTCCCAGACCTGGCCGCCGGGCGCGGCAAGCGCCGCTTCGCGCTCGGAGGCGCTCTGTGAATCGAGCTGGTCCACGCAATAGACGATGTCGCCCACGCTGATGTCGCGCGCAGCGCGCGCCAACACATAACCGCCGCCGGGTCCGCGAAAGCCTTCCACCAGTTCGTGTCGGCGCAGCAGTGCAAACAGATGCTCGAGATGTGAGAGCGAAACATCGAGCCGCGTAGCGATGTCGGCCAGCCTCGCCGGATGGGTTGCCCGGTGCGCACCAAGCTCGACCAGCGCAGCAGTGGCGATCCGGGCCTTCGTCGAAACCTTCATGGGAACCTCTTGACGGAAAAGTGATGACGAGACAGAGCTTACCGACGCGCATAATTTCGGTATATTCGTTTGTTCCGTGTCTATTTATCGGTTTATCCGAATGATTAACTACAAGCACCTGCAATATTTCTGGCGGGTTGCGCGCGCGGGCGGCCTAGCGCGCGCAAGCGACGAAGCCCATGTCACGCCGCAGACCATCAGCGAGCAGCTCCATGAACTCGAAGCGTCGCTCGGTGCGCAGCTGTTCGAACGGCGCGGTCGCCGCCTCGAGCTGACCGAGTCCGGGCAGGTCGCTTTCGACTATGCCGAGCGGATTTTTTCGCTGGGCGCCGAAGCCGAGGCGGTGCTGCGCGGCAGCGCCGGGTCGCAATCAGTCCATTTTCGAATCGGGGTGGCCGATGTGGTGCCCAAGGCAGTTGCGTACCGGCTGATCGAGCCCGCCATGCGGATCGGTAAACCGGTGCACCTGACCGCACGCGAATGGAAGCTAGACGGATTGCTCGCCGAACTCTCGGTTCACCGCCTCGATATGGTGATTGCCGACACCCCGACGCCGCCCGGCACCGGCGTACGCGCGTTCAACCACCGACTGGGTGAAACCGGGCTCTGCTTTCTTGCCGCACCCTCACTTGCCGAGCGCCTGACCGGTGATTTTCCCGCCTGCCTGCACCGGATGCCCATGCTGATGCCCGGGCAGGACACCGCGCTATACGGGCGGCTGGTGCGATGGTTTGAGCGACACCACCTTGCCCCCGAACTGGTCGCTGAGTTTGATGACGCGGCGCTCATGAAAGCGTTTGGTCGCGCGGGGCTCGGCGTGTTTTCGTCGCCGGCCGCGCTCGCCGATGAAATCGCCGAGCAGTACGGCGTGCGTCACATCGGGTCAACCGATGAAGTCAGACAGGAGTTCTTTGCGATTTCGGTTCAGAGGCGCACCACCCACCCCTGTGTGCGTGCCATCTTCGACCACGCGGGCAGCTCGCTCCCGGCGATTGCTGTCGAGCCGCCTAGCGCGGTGAAGAGCCGGAAAGTTCGGCGAGCGTTGCGTCAATAAGCGCGCGAGCGATGCTAAGCCTTGGCGGTATGCCCGGCAAGGCCTCGGGGTCGAACCACTGCGCATCGGCGAGTTCGTTGGGGTCAATCCGAATCTCGCCCCCCGCCCATTCGGCACGAAACGCAATCATGAGGGAATGCGGAAACGGCCAACTCTGGCTTCCGAAATAGCGAAGATCGCGAATTTCGATGCCCGCTTCCTCCCTCACTTCACGCACCACCGCCTGCTCGATGGTTTCACCGGCCTCAACGAACCCTGCAAGCGCGCTATAGCGACCCGGTGGAAAGTGCAGCCCCCGACCCATCAGCATTTGCCGGCCACGTGTGACCATCACCATCATCGCGGGTGCGATCCGCGGGTAGGTGGAAAGCCCGCAAGATGGGCAGCGCCTTGCGCGCTCACCAGGCAGGTGTTCGGTTCGCGTGCCACAGGCGCCACAGAAGCGATGCGTGCGATCCCACTCGAGGAGCTGGATCGCGCGCATGGCAATCGCCAGGTCGGTGTCATTGAGCTCACCAAACCACTGCCGCAGACCCGCCGCCCGCAGACCAGGCGGGAGCGTCACTCCGCCTGCAACCGAAGCATCGAGCGCGACGGCAATATGATCCCGCCCCTGGTGTCGTCCGATTGAATGCACGCGCGCGGCTTCGATGCCCAGCGTCCGATAGTGTCGCCAGGGCAACGCGCGCGGCTCGCGCTCGGTCAGCACCAGCGCATCACCGGTAAACACATAGGCGAGCGCGTCATCATGAAGCGAGAGTTCGAGCGAGGGCTCGAAGTCGTCGGGCGATCGGATCATCCGAGAATCTCCCCATGCTCGCGGGTGGCGAGAAAGCGCACCGACGGCCACGCCTCCATCGTCACCTGCAGGTTGTACCGGTTGGGCGCAAGATAAACCGGGTTGGCATCGACATCATGTGCAAGTCGTATGGCTTGTTCGCGCTCAAATTTTTTGCGTGCAGCATCGTCAGGAAACACCAGCCAGCGGGCGAGCTGAATGTCGCTGGGGTCGTAGACCGCATCAACCTGATACTCAGTTTGCAGTCGATGCGCCACGATCTCAAACTGGAGTGGACCCACCGCGCCGAGTAGCGTGTGACCGAGCGCGTTCTCAAAGACCTGGATAGCGCCCTCTTCGCCCAATTCTTTGAGGCCTTTGCTCAGCTGCTTGGATTTGAACGGGTCGCGCGCACGCGCCATCCGGAACAACTCGGGTGCGAAATACGGGATGCCCAAAAACGCGAGCTTTTCTCCCTCGGTCAGGGTATCGCCGATCTGAAGCTGACCGTGGTTGTGGAGTCCGATGATGTCGCCTGCCACCGCTTCTTCGCTGGCCACCCGCTCATTCGCCATGAAAGAGAGCGCGTGAGCAATTTTGAGTTCGCGGCCAGTGCGCTGATGCACCACCCGCGAGCCCGGCCGATAGCGACCCGAGCAGATCCGCACGAAAGCAATGCGGTCACGATGCCGGGGATCCATGTTGGCCTGGATCTTGAAGACGAAACCGGTGAGCGCGGGCTCGTCGGGGGCAACGCTACGCGTGGTGGTGGTACGGGAAAGCGGTGCGGGCGCCCAATCAATCAGCGCCTGGAGAATTTCCCGAACACCAAAATTGTTGATCGCCGATCCGAACAGCACCGGCGTTTGGCTGGCAGCGAGAAACCGCTCGACCTCAAATGGCGCACTTGCGGCCCGCACCAGATCGACATCATCGCGAAGCGCCTTGATCTCTTCTGGAAAGAGCGCATCGAGCCGGGGATTGTCGAGGCCGGCGATCACTTCCTCGTTGTCACTGACCCGGTCTTCGCCGGCCGCGAACCGGATCAGCTGATCGCGACGTAGATCAAACACACCCCGGAAGCGCTTACCCATGCCAAGCGGCCAGGCAAGGGGTGCACAGTCGATTTTCAAAACCGACTCGACCTCCTCGATCAGCGAAAGCGGCTCCCGCACCTCACGATCGAGCTTGTTGATGAAGGTGATGATCGGCGTATTGCGTAGACGGCAAATCTCGAGGAGCTTAATGGTTCGCTCTTCGACGCCCTTCGCAGCGTCAATCACCATCACTGCGGCATCCACCGCGGTGAGCACCCGATAAGTGTCCTCGGAGAAGTCCTCGTGGCCAGGGGTATCGAGCAGATTGATGGTGTGGTGCGCATACTCAAACTGCATCACTGAACTGCTCACCGAAATGCCGCGCTGCTTTTCCACTTCCATCCAGTCGGAGGTGGCATGGCGAGCGCTCTTTCTCGCTTTGACCGTGCCAGCCTGTTGAATGGCGCCCCCGAAAAGCAGAAGCTTCTCGGTGAGCGTGGTTTTACCCGCATCGGGGTGAGAGATGATGGCGAAGGTGCGGCGCCTGCGCACCTCATCGGCGATCGAAAGACTGCTCATCAGGGACGGCGCTCAGGCATCGATATTTCGTGCGCCCAGCGCATTCTTTTCGATGAACGCACGCCTGGGCTCAACATCGTCACCCATCAACGTGCTGAAGATCTGATCGGCTGCGATGGCGTCTTCGATTTGCACCTTGAGAAGACGGCGCACCTGAGAGTCCATGGTGGTTTCCCAAAGCTGTTCGGCGTTCATTTCGCCCAGCCCCTTGTAGCGCTGGCGTGTGACGGACCGGTCGGCCTCGGCCAGTAACCAACGCATGGCGCCGCCAAATGAATCCACCAATTGCGTGCGTTGCCGATCACCCTCGCCGCGACGAATCTGCGAACCCGGGCTGACCAGCCCCGCGAGCGTGCGCGAACATTCGACCAGCGTCTGGTAATCGATACTTTGAATGAAGTCGGTGTCGAGATGAGACACCTTGACATTGCCGTGCACCCGTCGCTCGAACACCAGTGAGCGGCGTTCGGTGCGCGGATCAAAACGCGAACTCACCACGGGCAGCTCGGCGGTGGATGCACCACGCGTGCGCTCCAGCCAAGCGGTGATGGTGGCCGCCGATTGCTCAGCCGCCTCATCAGAGCTCAAGTCGACCACGCAACCGTCGAGCACAGCGCGTAGTGCATACGAATCAACCACCCGCGACACGCGGTTGATGACCGCCTCAGCCACCAGGTAACGGCGGGCGAGTTCACCCAGCGCGTCCGAAGCAATGGGTTCACCGTTAACAGGCATGAGAACCGCGTTTTCCAACGCCACTTTGAGGAGTATTTGCTCCAGTTCGTGGTCGTCCTTTACATAGCGTTCTTCGCGACCGTGCTTGATCCGATAAAGCGGTGGTTGCGCGATATAGACATGGCCGCGCTCAACGAGCTCGGGCATCTGCCGGTAAAGAAGCGTGAGGAGCAGTGTGCGGATGTGCGCGCCATCCACATCGGCATCGGTCATGACGATGATGCGGTGATAGCGAAGCTTTGCAACATCAAAGTCGGGACCGATCGAGGTGCCAAGTGCGGTAATGAGCGTAATGATCTGCTCTGATGACACCAGCTTGTCAAAGCGCGCTTTCTCAACATTGAGTACCTTGCCGCGAAGCGGAAGAATCGCCTGATATTTTCGATCCCGACCCTGCTTGGCCGATCCGCCGGCGGAGTCGCCCTCAACGATGAAGAGCTCGCACTTCGCTGGATCCTTTTCCTGGCAGTCTGCGAGCTTTCCCGGAAGTCCCACACCGTCGAGCACGCCTTTTCGTCGGGTCATCTCGCGGGCTTTCCGCGCGGCCTCTCGGGCTCGGGCAGCCTCCACGATCTTGCCGCAGATGATCTTGGCATCTTGCGGACGCTCCTGAAGAAACTCTTCGAGCGCTTTCGCGACCGCTTCTTCCACCGGTGCACGAACCTCTGATGACACGAGCTTGTCTTTGGTTTGCGAGCTGAATTTAGGCTCCGGCACCTTGACAGAGAGCACGCAGGTGAGGCCCTCGCGCATGTCGTCGCCCGCGGTCTCGACCTTGGCCCTTTTTGCGAGCTCGCTTTCTTCGATGTACTTGTTGATGACCCGTGTCATCGCGGCACGAAGACCCGTGAGGTGGGTGCCGCCATCACGCTGTGGAATGTTGTTGGTAAAGCAGAGCACCTGCTCGTTATAGCCATCGTTCCACTGGATGGCGACCTCAACTCCGATCGAGGCTCCCGCGTCGGTGTCGCGTGAAGCCACGACATGAAACACGTTGGGATGAATGACGGTTTTGGTTCGATTGATGTATTCGACGAAACCCCGCACGCCGCCAGCAAATGCGAAGTCCTCTTCCTTGCCTTGGCGCTGATCGATCAGTTTGATCTTTACGCCGTTGTTGAGAAAGGACAACTCGCGTAGGCGCTTGGCGAGAATCTCGTAGTGGTATTCAACATGCCCGAAGATGGTGTCGTCGGCTAGAAAGTGAACCTCGGTGCCGCGCAAATGCGTGTCACCCTGGACTTTGAGCGGTGATACCGTGGTGTCTCGTTCAGTTTCAAGGAGCCGGTTTTGGGCAATGCCGCGATGAAACTCCATGAAGTGCACCTTGCCATCGCGACGGATGGTGAGGCGCAGCCACTTCGAGAGTCCGTTCACACAAGACACGCCCACGCCGTGTAACCCGCCGGAGACCTTGTAGCTGTTCTGGTCGAACTTGCCGCCGGCATGAAGCTCGGTCATGACGATTTCGGCCGCGCTCCGCTTGGGCTCGTGCTTGTCATCCCACTTGATGCCGGTCGGAATGCCGCGCCCGTTATCAGTCACCGAGATTGAGTTATCGGTATGGATGGTGACCACGATTTCATCGCAGTGGCCGGCAAGCGCCTCATCGATGGAGTTGTCGACCACCTCAAAGACCAGATGGTGCAGACCGGTACCGTCGGAAGTGTCTCCGATATACATCCCCGGGCGTTTTCGAACCGCCTCCAGACCTTCGAGAATCTGAATGGATGACGAGTCGTACTGGTTATCTGACATATCGGTTCTCAGATGCGCATGGGCATGACGACGTACTTGAACTGGCTGTCACCGGGAACAGTGATCAGTGCGCTGGTATTGGAATCGCCAAACTCGGCTTGAATCTGCTCGGTCTTAAGGTTGGCGAGCACATCTTGCAGGTAACCCACGTTAAAGCCGATCTCCAGGCGCTCACCCTGATAGTCGGTTTCAACTTCTTCTTGCGCTTCTTCCTGCTCTGCGTTGTTCGCTTGAATCTTGAGCGCACCCGGCTCAAGCGTGAGTCGCACGCCGCGGAACTTGTCGCTGGTGAGAATCGAAGCACGAGAAAGCGATGCGGCAAGTGATTCGCGCGGGATGAGAAGGCGCTTGGAGTGAGCCGAAGGAATGACTCGCTGGTAGTCGGGGAACTTGCCTTCGACAAGCTTGGTCACAAACTCGACCTCGCCGAACCGCAGCCGCAACTGGTTGTCAGCGAGATCGACATCCACCGGATCATCGGTATCAGCGAGCAATCGTTGCAGTTCAAGAATGGATTTCCTAGGAATGATCACCTCCCGGGTGGCGAGATCGGGAGCATCAATCGCTGCCTCGCAGTAGGCAAGCCGATGACCATCGGTTGCAACCACCCGAAGGCGATCACGCGAGGTCACGAGCAGGAGCCCGTTCAGGTAGTAGCGAACATCCTGGACCGCCATCGAAAAGTGAACCATCTGAAACAGATGGCGAAGCTGATTCTGAGGCAGGCGAAACCCCGCCGGCCAGTCATGATCGGTTTTGACCGTGGGAAAGTCTTCGACCGGCATGGTCTGAAGGGTGAAACGACTTCTGCCGGCCGACAGCGTGGCCCGCTTGTCATCAACGCGAATTGTGACGTCGATGTTGTCGGGGAGTGCCTTCAGGATGTCGATCAGTTTGCGCGCCGACACGGTGGTTGCGACCGTTTCGGCAGAGCGACTCAATTCAGCGGTGGTGCTGATCTGGATCTCGATATCGGAGGCGAGAAAAGTCACCCGCTCGGCGTCCTTGCGCATCATCACATTGGCAAGAATGGGTAGGGTGTGTCGCTTCTCGACGATTCCCGCCACCGTCATGAGAGGTTTCAGAATCGCATCGCGGCTCGCCTGGATGAATGACATGGTTCAGGCTCCTGTTTAGTTTGATATCAATGTTGTTGTTAATGAATGACTGGCGAACAACTCTGTTGAAAACCTAATCTTTCTTGTGTTGTGTCAAGGTCTTAAGGCGTAAATCGGGTTGCGCTCAAGCTGTACCAGGTGCTGGGGACTGGGTGGGATAACTTTTCGATCTCAGGAAAAGCCCCGGGTTGATCACATTCGGTTCCATGGGTTGCGGGCCGGCTCTTCGCAGGTTATTGGTCGGGTTATCGACCCGTTGTCCACAGAAAGGAGGGTGCATACGGCTCATCCTCGCAGCGTCTGTTCGAGCACATGGAGGTGGCGGTTCATCTCCTGATCGTGTTGACGGATCTCGGCAATTCGCTTGACTGCGTGCATGACCGTGGTGTGGTCCCGACCCCCGAAGGCTTCTCCAATCTCAGGAAAGCTTTTCTGGGTGAGTTCCTTCGCGAAGTACATGGCAACCTGCCGCGCCCGGGCGATATGTGCGGGGCGACGCTTGCTATACATGTCGGCGACCTTGATCTTGAAGAAGTCAGACACGGTTTTCTGGATCGACTCGATTGAAACCGGCGCTCGGTTAAGCGCGAGGATGTCTTTGAGGGCCTCGCGGGCCAGCTCAGCGCCGATTGGCTTGTTGCGAAAGCGCGCAAAGGCGATGACCCGAAGCAGTGCCCCTTCGAGCTCGCGAACGTTGGATCGAACGTGCCGAGCAATGAAGAAGGCGACTTCTTCGGGAAGCCGTTCGCCCGAGAGCTCAGCCTTCTTCAAAAGAATCGCGACCCGCATTTCAAGTTCGGGCGGCTCGATTTCAACGATCAGTCCCGAACCAAAGCGGGAAACGAGGCGCTCCTCAATGCCGGAGAGCTCTTTTGGATAGCTGTCGCAGGTGAGGATGAGTTGTTTCCTCGCCGAGAGCAGTGCCTCGAAGGTGTAGAAGAATTCTTCCTGCGTGCGGTCTTTGCCACCCAGGAATTGAATGTCATCGACCAACAGCAGATCGAGTGACTGATATTTGGCCTTGAACTCGGCAAGCGACTTACGCTGGATGCCGCGGACCATTTCATCGAAATAGTCCTGGGCATGGATGTAGCGAACCCGCACCCGGGGGTCGCGCAACCGGAGCGCGTTACCGGCCGCGTGCAGCAGGTGGGTTTTTCCCAGACCCACACCACCGTAAAGAAATAGCGGGTTGTACTGGGAGCCGGGGCGCTCGACCACCTGGAGTGCGGCAGACCAGGCCATCTGATTGGCTTTGCCGTGAACAAAATTATCAAAACTCAGGTCGGCGCGTAGTCGAGACGCGCTCACATCGTTAACGGATTCGGTGTCAGGTCGGTGCGAGTTTGGAGGGCTTGTTGCGATGCGTCCTGCAGCTTCGATTGAAGCGGACGCGGGGCCGCCTGGATCGTCGCCAGCGGGTGTGGCGCCCGAGGCCGAAATGAGCTCGAAACTCACGTTAACCGGACAACCGAAAACAGCCGTCGCAACGGTGCCAATACGGGACTCGAACTGACTGCGTATCAGATTGAGTTTGAATTGACCTGGCGCGCCGAGACGCAGGCGCTGCGAATCGGGTTCGAAGCCCAGAAAAACCAGGGGCTTGATCCAGGGTTTGAATTGCTGCGCGGGTAGCTCGGATTCAAGCCGTGCCACGCAGTCGAGCCAGCGATCCTGCATTGTATGTGCCGGCTCCGGACCGGCGCCTATTTTGAATTGCCCAAATTGGCGAACCTTAAATTCTAACCCGACACGCTCAGGGCGAACGATAGGGCGAATTGACAGGGAACCGGGTAATGCGTTGTAATGAAAGGCTTTTCCCTCGAAGTTTCTCTGGAAGTTTTTTATGACGCCCACCCGGTGTGGGCGCGCAAGGATAGATGATGAAGCGCACCTACCAGCCCTCAGTGACCCGCCGCAAGCGCACGCACGGATTTCTCGTGCGCATGAAAACTCGCGGTGGTCGGGGGGTGATCCGGGCCCGGCGTGCCAAAGGCCGCAAGCGTCTCGGTGTCTAAACAACAGCCTGTAAGGGTGTCTGGTGGGCTGGCGCCGGACGGGGTGGGACCAGGTGGGATGGAACCAAGCGGCGTAGCGCCGGCCGAGGCTGAGACTTCACCCGTTGCCAAGCCCTCGGTGCCAGCGCGCCGCGTCAACGCGGGTGTTCTCCTTAAAACGCGTCCGGTGGCCTCCACCACGTGTTTCGGATTGCATCGGCGCCCCACAGGCACACCAGACGAGCCCATTCTCCTCATGTCGGTTCCGCGGCGCGTGCTAAAACGAGCGGTGGATCGCAATACCGTGAGGCGACTTGCCCGCGAGTCGCTTCGGGCGACCCGCGAGCAGGCATCAGGGTGCGCCCTCATGCTTCGTCTCAAGCGAACACCCACCGGGTTTGAAGCGCTCTCCCAACGCGCACGGAAGGCTGCCTGGCGTGCGGAGCTTGAGCGTGTGTTCAGTCTAGGCGTAGGCCGCACGTGACGGTTGCTGCACGTCATCCCGGCCGATCGCTGGTTGCAGGCTTCCTGAGCGGTCTGGTGCAGGTTTACCGGGCGGCGATCAGCCCGCTCATCGGGCCGCGCTGCCGTTTCCTTCCTTCTTGTTCCGACTATGCGCTTCAGGCGCTATCAACCCACCGGCCGGTGCATGCGCTGATCCTCATCACTCGGCGCTTGGCCCGATGCCACCCCTTTGGTGCGAGCGGGATTGACGAGGTGCCTCCGGTGCTTAGCTGCCGGTGTGCAACGCACGCTCAATCTGCCGCGCTGTTTCCTAAAGATTCCACCGACTCCCGATCATGCCCACCCAGCGTCTGATTCTCTGGATTATCTTCTCCATGTCGCTCCTGTTTCTCTGGGACGCGTGGCAGCGTCATCAGGGTCAGCCCACCCTGTTCGGTCCGCAACCGCAGAAGGCCGAACCTGCGGCAGCACCGGCGGGTGGTGCCACATCAACCCCAAGCGGGGCTGCGCCCGCTCGTTCATCAGCACCAGGAACCGACCCCAGCATTCCAACCGGACCCGCGCCGGCTGCGGCGGCCGCCGCCCAAATTCCAGGCGCGGCCGAGGCTGCCGCACCGCGCACCGAGTCGATTCGGCTCAGTAACGATGTGCTTGCGCTTGATATCGATCCGATGGGCGGTCAAATCCGCCGCGGTGAGTTGTTGAGGCATCGCGACACCATCACCCGCAACGGCAATGTGTTGCTGTTCGATCTGCGCCCGAATAGCACCTACCTTGCACAAAGCGGCCTGATTGGTGCGCCCGACGGTCAGACCTTTCCAAACCATCGCAGTCCAATGCAGGTGGCTGAGGCGGGGTTGCCGCGCGAGCTGGGTGCAAGTGGCGAGGCGGCGGGCGTGAAACTGGTCTCCGAGAGCGGTGGTGTTCGGTTTGAGCGCACATTGCGGCTCGGCCGGGGATCGTATGTGCTCGAGGTGAGCGATCGCATCACCAACCTGGGCGGACAAACGGTGTCGCCTATCCTTTATCTTCAGCTCACACGCGACTCCAATCCACCCCCCGGCGGATCGGATTTCTACAGCACCTATGTCGGGCCCGTGATCTACACCGATAAGGAAAAGTTCCAGAAGGTAGATTTCGCTGATATCGAAAAGGGCAAGGCAAAGCATCCGACCAGTGCGAGCGACGGTTGGCTTGGCATCATCCAGCACTACTTTGTGTCGGCCTGGATCCCGGCAGACAAGCTCGCTCGTGAGTACTACACCCGCAAGGTCGACACCAAGCTTTACTCGGTGGGCGCAAAGATGGGTCTGGGCGAGATTGCGCCCGGTGCTTCCACCACCGTGTCATCCCGGCTTCTTGCTGGCCCTCAGGACCAGCGGATGCTGGAAGACATCGCGCCCGGCCTGGAACTGGCTGTTGACTATGGCTTTCTCACGGTCATCGCCAAGCCCATTTTCTGGCTCCTGGAAAAGCTCCACGGGTTGATCGGCAACTGGGGCTGGGCGATTGTGCTCCTCACTATCGTGATCAAGACCATTTTCTATCCGCTCCAGGCAGCGAGCTACCGTTCGATGGCGCGTATGAAGGCGGTTACGCCTCGGTTGATGGCGCTTCGCGAGCGCTATGGCGAAGATCGCGTGCGGCTGAACCAGGCGATGATGGAGCTCTACAAAACCGAAAAAATCAATCCGCTGGGTGGCTGTCTGCCAATCGTGGTTCAGATCCCGGTGTTT
>CAIPNM010000346.1 GCA_903866395.1 uncultured bacterium | reverse complement strand
GACTGCATCGGGTAGGTTGAGGACCACGGGGCTTCCGGCCTTGGCAGCTCCTTGTGGCACGACCACGGAGACGAGGCCAGCGGTTGCCCGAGTGGGTTGGGCAACGACCGACACCCGCACGCCGGCGGTAGGTACGGGGGCGCGCGGCGCAGCGGCAGGCGTGTTTGCGCTGCCCGTTGACGCAGTGGTCGCAGTGGTCGCAGTGGTCGCAGTGGTCGCAGTGGTCGCAGTGGTCGCAGTGGTCGCAGTGGTCGCAGTGGTCGCAGCGGTCGCAGCGGTCGCCCGGGATCCTGTCTCGGTCTGGGTCCTGCTGCCGGCAGTTGGATCGACACTTGCGTCGGCTTCGGTGGACGTAGTGGTGGGGCCGCCGGCTGCAGTCCGCGCGACCGGTGCAGACGACGAGGCGGTCGCCGCTTCAGGGGCGGCCGCGACTTCCGTTGTGCCTGTGGCGACCGCCGCGGCCGGTGAGGCGGCAGTAGCCGGGGCCGGGGCTGCAGCCTCCGCCGGAGCGGGAGCGGGAGCGGGAGCGGGAGCTGACGCTGTAGCCGGGGCTGCAGCCTCTACCGTAGCCGGAGCTGGTGCAGGAGCCGGAGCTGATGCAGGAGCCGGAGCTGAGGCTAGGGCCGGAGCCGCAGCAGGAGCTGAGGTTGGAGCCGGAGCCTCAGCCGCTGGCGGAGTCGCTGGCGCTGTGGCGCCAGAGGCTGCGGTCGCTGTGGACGTCGATTGGGTAGACGTTGGCATTACGCTACGCGCCGGCGCTGATAGGAACGGCTTGACCGGTACGTCAACGATCAGCGTAGCAAGTGACTTGATTTTGACTGCGTTCTGAGTGGTGCCCGCCACCTTGTTCGGGACCAGTGTCAGCCGATAGTTTGAAAGATCTGCCGTACCCCCGCCTGGTGCCTTGATGAGTTCAGTCACAAAATTCACGTCGTTGGCGGATACCTCGCGGACGTTGACGCGAAACTTCTCCAGCGCCGTCAGACTCTCACCCGCTACCAGACCCACGACACTGAACACACTAGGCTTGATTTCCGTCGAGCCGCTGTAATTGCCTTCGGCTAAAACACCCAGCGGTGCTTTATGGATTGTGATGTCGACCGCTCCGCCCTTCAGCGTGTAATTGGGGTCGTCCAAAGTGAGCGTTGGTGCGGTCAGGTCCTTGTAGGCACTCTTATAGGTGGCTGCTTTGGGGGCGGCAACGTTGGCGAAGCCGCCGTCGATTTTCGGCGCGGGCTCGCCGGCAACCATCCCGGTCAATTCGTAGGGGTTCGATTTATTGATTTGGCTATTGCCGTCGTAAACCTTGCTCAGCTTGAGATCAAGCGGAACGGGATCGATACTTCCGATCGCTGCGCTGGCAGTGAATCCGAGCATGTCGCCAGCTGTCGCGCCAGCGGGTGAAATGATCCGATAACCGTATACAGGCCGGCTGTCGCCCGACGTTGTAGCGGTGATGGTGAGCCCGGTAACGGTGATGACCTTTTCAACTCCTGCGTCCTGGGGCTTGGCGCCAGTGCCGTTTCCAGTGAACGTACCTCGCTCGAACCGCCCGAGCGTTAGAGAGTCGCCGTTGACCTCGCCGCTGATCGCATAGTTTGGCCCGACCAGCGCGGCATCGGTATTCGCGTCGTAGCGCTTGTTGACCGTGCCAACCAGGCCAACGGTCAGTGCGGGCGCGAATTGATAAAGCAGCGCGTTTCCAGTACCCACCGTTGGGGTGACTGCATATCGTGCGTCGTATTGCACATAGTCTTTAGGCAGGCCGCCTACCTTGTCGCCGGTCTCGATGTCGTAGGGGCTAGGGTTAAGACTCCAAAGCTGCCATTTGTGGGAGCCCCCCGGCTGAAGAGCCGCGGGCCCCGAGAGGTTGTTGAGGCGGCCGGCCTCGATCACGATCGGGCCATCGGTGGTGCTCATCACAGTGCCAGCTGCCAACGTCAGGGCGCCCTGGTTCCGCAGAGTGATCGAGCCAATGCTCGAGAGCCCCTCGTAGCGGTTCGCTCCAACTACAACAGGGCCGATCGTGAGCGGCGTCTGGTTATCCACCTTGATCGGTCCAACTGGGCTCTGGGTTGCAAGTGACGATAGACGGTTACGGTCACTCGTCAATTCGAAGGACCCTGCGCCCTGAAGGGCGAGGCCTCGATCTCCCGCGTCGATTGGCCCCGACACCGTTAGGCGCTCGCCCCGCGCCTCAAACAAGCTGTTTGCAGTCAACTGAACCGGACCCGAGACGCTACTCGATCCGCGGGATACCGCGAGCGTCCCGCCGTCCAGTGTTACGGCATTGCCGACAAGTGGCGTGTTCTGCAGATCAAGCGTTGCGCCGGCTGCGATCGAGACTGACCCGCCCCCGCCCAGTGCGCCGTCCTTCGTGAGGATCAGAGTACCGGCTTCGATCGTCGTGGGACCCGGATAAGTGCTCGCTGCGTTCAGGCTGAGCGTTCCCTGGCCGGTCTTACGCAGCGAAGCGCTTGAGCCGGTAATGGCTCCGTCGATATTCGCCGTTGATCCGATTGCGAGGGAAATCGGTCCAGCCACGGCGAGTGACTGGGTGCTTAGACTCCCTGCAACGATGTCGAGAGATCTCAATCCCGGATCGCCGCTCACTTCCGCGGCTAGGGCAACCTCACCGGTTCCAGCGTCAATCTTGAGAGCCCACCCGCTTGGCGCCCCTGTGGTGCTCATAGCACCAGAGGCAACGATTTTTGCGCCTGTAAGTTGGGTGTCAGCCCCTAACGTGATTGCATCACCGTAGGTCTGTTGACCGCTGGTCCGGATGCTTCCGCCGTTGATGGCGGTGGTGCCCGTGGCATCGGTCGTGAAGCTGCTCAGTTCCTCGCCTGCTGTGGAGCCACCGACCGCACCGCCAAGCGTGGTGGTACCGCTGTCATTGATCGCAAGCGAGCGTGCGGTGCCATCAGACTTGAGCGTACTACCTAGGGTGATGCCGACGCCGGTTAGCGTAGTGTCGGCCTCCAGTGTCACGGCACCGGAGTAAGTCTGTGAGCCGGAACTGGTGATCGTGGCAGTACGGATGAGCGTGGCGCCACTCACAGACAGCGCGCTGATCCCGGTCACGGTATCGGCCTTGCCATCGCCCAGTACTGCGTTGCCGGTGATGGTGAGCGGGTTCGCATTACCGGTGACCGTGCCCTGAGTAGTCACCGCGGTGCCAGTGAGCGTGGTCGCCGCGCCGAGCGTGACCGCATCGCCATAGGTCTGCGCACCGCTGGTACGGACACTGCCCCCGCTAATGGCGGTGGTACCGGCGGCGTCGGTCGTAAGGCTGCTTAGCGCCTCGCCCGCAGCCGAGCCACCGACCGTGCCATTCAGCGCCGTGGTGCCGCTGTCATTGATCGCAAGCGTGCGCGCGGTGCCGTCAGACTTCAGCGTGCTGCCCAGGGTGATATCGACGCCGGCGAGCGCGGTGTTTGCTCCCAGCCTGACTGCATCGTTGTAGGTTTGCGCACCGCTGGTACGGACACTGCCGCCGTTGATGGCGGTGGTGCCCGCGGCATCGGTCATGAGGCTGCTTAGCGCCTCGCCCGCAGTGGAGCCGCCCACCGCACCGCCTAGGGTGGTGATGCCGCTGTCATTGATCGAGAGCGAACGCGCTGTGCCATCCGACTTCAAGGTGCTGCCCAGGGTGATGCCAGCGCCGGTGAGCGTGGTGTCGGCCCCCAGCGTCACGGCGCCAGAATAGGTTTGTGAGCCTGAGCTGGTGATCGTTGCAGTACGGATGAGCGTGGTACCGCTCACGGACAGTGCACTGATCCCGGTCACGGAATCGGCCGTGCCATCGCCCAGCACCGCATTACCAGTGATGGTGAGCGGGTTCGCATTGCCGGGGACCGTACCCTGGGCACTCACCGCTGTGCGCGTGAGCGTGGTGAACGTACCCGGGCTGCTCACCGTGGTGCCTGCGAGCGTGGTGACCGTTCCCTGGGTGCTCACCGTGGAGCCGGTGAGGGTGGTGGGTGCGCCGAGCGTCACCGCATCGCCGAAGGTCTGGGTACCGCTGGTACGGACGCTGCCGCCGTTGATGGCGGTGGTGCCGGCAGCGTC
>CAIPNM010000345.1 GCA_903866395.1 uncultured bacterium | reverse complement strand
GCCGCAGGCATTAAGAACCCGAATGATCAGATTCTGGCTTTGCTGAAGAGCCGCACGCTCAGTGACCGCATGATCGACCGGTTTGAGTTGATGAAAGTTTATAAGGCCAAGCTGCGACAGGACGCACGCAAGTCGCTGGAGGGTAAGGTTCGAATTTCTGCAGGGGCTAAAGATGGCCTGGTCTCGATCGAGGTCGATGACAAAGACCCCAAGCGCGCCGCCGAGATGGCAAATGCTTATGTGCAGGAGTTGTCCCGGTTGATGGGCAGCCTGGCGATTACAGAAGCGCAACAGCGGCGGGTGTTCTTTGAGCGTCAACTGAAAGAAGCCAAAGACAATATGACGCGGGCTGAGGTTGCACTCAAATCGGGTGGCATCGAAGCAGACATTTACAAAAGCAGTCCGCAGGCGGCCGTCACAGCAGTGGCGCAGGTGCAGGCACAGATCGCTGCTCAGGAGGTAAAACTGGGCGCCATGCGCGGGTACATGACCGAGTCTGCGCCCGAGTTTCGCCAGGGGCTGGTGGAAATGCAGGCGCTACGCGCGCAACTGGCCAAACTCGAGGCCACTGAAAAGACCCAGCCCGGTAGTGCGAGCAGTGACTACATCAACCGCTATCGTGACTACAAATATTTTGAGACCCTGTTCGAGTTGTTTGCGAAGCAATACGAGATCGCGCGGGTCGACGAAAGCCGGGAGGGGGCAGTGATTCAGATCGTTGATCCCGCGATCGAGCCAGAGTGGAAAAGTAAGCCTAAGCGGGCAATGATTGCCGTGATTGCAACCCTGGCAGCAGGGTTTGCGTTGGTGCTGTATTTGTTCGTTGCCAAGGCGCTGAAGAATGCGTCGCAGGATCCAGAGACGGCCAGCAAGTTACGGGCGATCTGGCGTGGTTTGAGGTGGCGTAAGGCGTGACGGGTTCAGCGGGTGTTCGCGGCGGTGGGGTGCGCAGCCATCAGGCGTAACTGGTCGTTGATTTTAAGCGGCGGGGTCCAGGCTAACCTTTCCCGGGCCTTTGAGTCGTCGATCAGTAGGGACCCAAGCAGGCGATCAATCTGCGCGGATTGACCTAGAGCTCGGGCCGCACCACGCATTAGCCAGGCCGGAACGGGCAGCAACCGGCTTTCGCATCCATACGCGCTTGCAACCCTGCGCAGTAACTCCGTTGTTGAAACATCTTCGCCATCTGACACCAGGAAAACTTCGCCTGCGGCCAGGGGAGACGCGTTGATGTCGGCACAAAGGGTAGTGAATGCCACCAGGTTGCTGAGCCCGATCAGGGAGCGGCTGTTGCGCACAGCCCCAAGTGGAAGCGGGGTGCCCTTGGTGACCCACCGAACGAGCGATGCGAAATTTCCCCTCACCCCCGGGCCATAAACAAGTGGCGGGCGGATAACAACCCATTCAAGCCCGGTGTTGGCGGCGAATGCAGCGAGCTGTTGTTCGGCCTCCCGCTTAGACACCGCATAAGGATCTTGGGGGGAGGGCAAATCGTCTGGTTTGAACCGATGGCCGGGCGCTGTGCTTTCGCCGTTAACCTTGACTGTGCTCATGAAAACGAATCGACGCACGCCGGCGGCAACAGCACGCTGTGCGAGTTGCAGGGTGGGGGCGACGTTGTTTGCTCGGAAGGTATGTAGCGGGTTGGGTTCCTGGTCCTGCATGACGTGGGCGCGCCCAGCCAGGTGAATGACCGTGTCGCAACCCGCGAGCGCCGTAGACCATGCATGGTCGGTGTTGCACACCACTTCATCTGGCGATTCGCCCGGCTGCCGCACCACAGCCACAACCTTGAATCCGTTCGCGCGCAGATGCGCGCACAAAGCGCGTCCAATGAAACCGTTGGCCCCGGTCACCAAGATTTTCATCGCTGAAGCAGTTCAAAAACTTTCGCTGGGTATTTCGAAAGGATTTTCAACGCATTGGTGCGCAAACCGTTTTCACGACAGGCACGAAGCACCTCCTGGTTGAGCAGGATGGTGGATCGCCAGCCGCTGGCGCTTGCGCCCCCAGTTTGCATGCGCACCAGCGCTTCCGGAATGTGCTGATATCGGAGGCTGTGGCCATGAAATGCTCGCACCACGTATTCATAATCACCGGCAATTTTGTAGTGCGTCTTGAAACGCCCAACGCGTTCAATCACTGCGCGATGAAAGAACAGTGCCGGATGCGCAGGCATCCAACCCCAGGCCAGCTTCGCCGGACTGAACCGGTCCGAACGATAGCGCCTCACCACTCGGTGGGGGTTGGCTTCATCGAAAAACTCAACGTCTCCCATGAGTGCATCGAGACTGTGGGCTTGCATGAATTGCGCAACCCCGGACAGCACGTTGCGCGCTGCGTAGTAGTCGTCTGCGTTCAAGAAGCAGATGACATCGCCGCTCGCGCGGTCCAGACCCTTGTTCATCGCATCATAGATTCCACGATCAGGTTCACTCACCACCTGAGCGAGGTTCGGTCTGTGGCGCGCGAGGATCTCTCCGGTGCCGTCGGTGGAGCCTCCGTCAATCACAATATGTTCGATGCTCGCGTGGTTCTGTTCGGCGACTGAGACCAGCGCGCGCTCCAGGGTTACAGCGCTGTTGTAACAGGCGGTGATCACGCTAATTTTCATGACACTGCCGCCGCATGACGGACGACCGCAAGAAAGTCTTCGGCAAAGCGCTGCACGGCTGCAGACGATCCGTTGGCCAGGGCAGGCTGGGTGGCTGTGGTCACGACTGGACTCTGCCACACTGACAGCAGCGATTCAGCGAGCGATGCAGCACTGGAGCGATCGAAAAATCTGGCAAATTCGCTTGCCTGTTCCTTGTGCACAGGAATGTCCGAAAGCACCATCGGGACGCTGAGCGCCCGCGCTTCTTCCACGGTTGTGCTCCAGCCCTCAAACAGAGAAGGATTCAGCACGGCTACGCTGCCAACCATGAGCGGGCCAACATGCTCATAGGGAATCAGCCCGAGCAGGCGGAAGTGGTCAACCAAACCCTTCGCGTGCAGTTGCTTGGTGATGTGCAGGAAGTGCTTAGGCTCGTGGGGGTCGATTTGCTTACCTGATGCAGCCACTAATACCGAGTGGCCGGCTTGCTTCAGAAGGGCAAGCGCCTCAACAACCAGCAAATGATTCTTATGCAGCCAGAACTGGTTTGGAAGGTAGATGTAGCGCTCCGGCAGGCCATAAATTTCTCGCACCGCACGAACAGCATCGGCGTCAGGCTGCCGGCCCGGAATCACCGCAAATCTCACGACACGGGTGCGACCGATGGTGGCGGGATAGTGCTTTTCGCAGACCGAACGGGAATCTTCGCTGCTTAGCATGACCACGCGCTTCGCTGCGATTTGGGCCCGAAAACCAAGCTCTCGCTTCCACCACGCGAAACGAGAAAATCGCTGGGGCAATTCGCGGTGCTGGAAGTCAGTCATCCAGGCGATGGCAGGGATTCCTAAGTGCGCCCCATGAAACTGAGCGGTCTCGAAGATCGCTTGAATGCCGTGCTTGCGGAAGAGTTGGCGTACCGCAGGGTCAGCGCCGAGCACGACGCTTAGCAGAAGAGCGCGCGAGCGTCTGGAAGCATTCATCGTTTGTGATTTCACGATCACCACACCGGCAATGGCCCTGAGCGGTTGCTCGATGCTGGGCTCGATGTCGGTGCCAAGAAAGAGCACCGGCGCCAACGATGCGGCATGATGTGTTGTGATGACACGCAGCAGGTTGGTGAGGTAGTTGTAGCCGCCTGTCCATGCGGTGCCACCGATGAGCGTAAAGCCGATTCGAATCACGCTAGCGCCTGGTGAGCTGGATGAACCACTCAACGAAGCTGTCGATTCCGGTTGCCAACGGGGTGTTCCATTGAAAGCCCATGCTGACGAGGCGCGATGGATCAGCAACCAGACTGAGCGGGTCGCCGGGGCGGGATTTTCCGGAGAAATGGAATCGCGGACGAGGGGTGTTGGACGCTCGCTCATGCCAGGCGTTGATCATCGCGCTCGCAATGTCGTGCACGGGTGTGCCGATACCGGTGCCAAGGTTGACGGTTTGGTGCTGCGGCGCGGCGTCTGGCTGAAATGCGATCAGCGCTAACGCCGCTGCAACATCGCTCACAAAGGTCCAGTCGCGAAGCTCTTTGCCGCTTCCGCCTAACGTCAGAGGATGATCGTGACTTGTCAGCCGCGTGCAGATGTCCCAGAGAAGCTGCTTCTTGAGCTCCGGCCCGTAGACCGAGAACAGTCGTGCCACCCGGTAATCAATTCCGTAGGTGTCGCCGTATGAGCGACACAACTGCTCCATCATTTTTTTGTGGTGACCGTAGGGCGAGTAGGGCGTGCCGTTGGCATCTTCCGAGATGGGGCCACTGAACCCCGAGCCATAGACTGCCGCACTCGAGACCGCGATCAAACGGGCTCGCGGTAAATCGACCCGCATCCATTCCAGCAGCTCGACTGTGCTGGCAACCGTGCGAAAAAAATCTTCACGCGGGTTAGCAATGGCAGCGCCCACATTAGAGCCGCCAGCGAGATGGAAGATCAGCTCGGGCTCACTGCGCGCTTGCAGGGTGCGCAGATTGGCGCTGTGAACATCGCCGTTGAGCCAATCATGTATGCCCCAGGACAACGCCTCGATCGGAGGCCAGATTCCATGGCCCAGGCCGCTGACCGTGTGGCCTTGCGCGGCAAGGTAACGCGCAAGGTGCTTGCCAATGAAACCGTGCGCACCGGTGATGAGAATGCGCGCCATGTCAGGCGCTTCCCGCGAGGCGCTCGACGGTCTCGCCATCGAGATGCAAACGGCACCAGCATTCCAGAAAGACCAACTTGTAGAGGAACGGTTTGTCGAACCGGCCAAGGCACGTGGTGGCCTGCTGAGGGTCGAGCAGCCCCTGCCGGACTAGCGAGCCGTCCGCAACAAGATGACCGAATCGACCGATGATGCCTTCCATCCATCGCCACACCGGTGGCGTGAAGCCCTGCTTCTTTCGCTCGAGAACGTCGGCCGGCAGTGTGTCTTGGAGTGCCTCGACCAGCAGCGCTTTGTGTGGTTGAGTCCAGTCGGTAAGCCCTGCGTTTCTCATGCCCGTGACTGTGTTGACAAGGTCGACGTCGAGGAGCGGCAGGCGCACTTCAACGGAGTGAGCCATGCTCATTCGGTCGACGAGAGCGAGGCAGTTGGACTGAAGCCAGGTTCGATTGAGGAGCATCGTGACAGCAAGATGGATCGGAAGCGCCGGGTCAAGACTGTTCTTGGTCAGCCACAGATCCGGAGGCAGCGTGGCGCGCGCGGATGGCGTTAACAGTTGCCGAGACCAGGTGTCTCCACCACGCAAGGCAGCATGCACCCCGAAGAAATCCAACTTACCAGTGGGTCGCCCGGACAGCCTGGCGAGCCAGTAGCGCCAGCCCTTTGATGCAAGGTATGCCTCGTTGCGGTTTACTGCATCGCGAACCCACTGATAGCCCCAGAAGAATTCGTCGCCGCCCGTGCCTGAGAGAAGAACCGGATAGCCTGCACTGCGTGCCGCACGGCTGACCGCGTAGTAGCCATAAGCGGCAATGTCCGCGATGGGGGTGTCCATTGCGGCCATCATGCGAGGGAATTCGGCAATGACTTCATCGTCGGAAATTTCAACTTCGGTGAAGCCAATTCCCAGGCGCTGTGCGAGCTCCTGTGCCTGACTGCGTTCGTCGGTTGCGGGGCGACCGGTGTAGCCAATGGTGAAGGCGTGAAGGTCGCGCGAAAAATGACGGGCCGTTAGCGCAGCCACGAGGCTGGAATCGATGCCACCCGAGAGGGCCACGGCAACAGGAACATCAGCGGTTCCCATCAGTTGGCAGGCTTCACCCAGCGCCTGCTTGACGCTTGCAACCGGGCGGAGCGGATCTTCTCGAAGCGTGGCGGGGTCCCAGTAGCGCCGCGGCTCCGCATCTAAGTTGTGGGGCGAAAGGTCTAGCAGGTGTCCGGCAGGGAGTTGATGAACGCCTGCTAACGGCGTGGCAGGTTCGGGCAGATATTGAAAGGTTAGAAACAGATTGAACGCTTCGGGGGTGAGGGCCTGCCGCCCCTCCATGACGGACATCAGGCTGCGCAACTCACTCGAAAACCACAACCTGCCGCTTGAATCTCGATGGTAATAGAGCGGCTTTTCGCCGAGCCTGTCGCGAGCAAGGATCAGGCGCCCGCGGGTTGAATCCCAAAGGGCGAGCGCGAACATGCCGCGAAGCCGCTCGAGAAACTTGTCGCCCCACGATTCATAGGCGTGGACGATGGTTTCGACATCGCTATTGGTTGCAAATCGATGACCCAGTGCCTCAAGCTCGCGCCGAAGCGCGGCGAAGTTGTAGATCTCGCCATTGCAGACAACAGCGATGTCCCGCGTTTCGTTGTAGAGGGGCTGCTGGCCGCCAGCGAGGTCAATGATCGAAAGGCGGCGCATGGCCAGAACCGCATGGCCGGATGCGAAAGTGCCCTCTGAGTCGGGTCCGCGATGGAACAGATGACCGTTCATTCGGGCAACGGCCGACTTATCTTTCTCGGATAAGGGTGTTGAAGAGATTAATCCGCTGATGCCGCACATAAAGAGCTATGGAAATGATTGTTATATGGAATGTTGTTTCAAAAACTGCAACGCATTAAGTCCTAAGGCTGTGGGGGGGCTGTTCGCGGTAATCATCTTGCTGCGCCGCGACCCCTCTCGATAATAACGGAGGTTATTTGGGGAGCTCCTTCGCCTCCAGTGCTTCTCTAGCAATTCGACAAAATTCAAGCGCCGACTCACGAACTTGCATACGTGTTTGTTTGAGAGCGGCAGCCTCCGCATCAAGGTCGGGGCCAGGGCTTAGATGGGCCCAAGTCTCTGCGAGCAATGCGGCCAACCTTTCGTGAGACTCTGGCGGAAAGAAAGAACCGGTTGGCGGCGCCTGTTCTCTATGCACTGGGATATCGGAAAGGAAGATTGGGCGGCCGATTGCTCGGGTGTCTTCGACCACCGTGCTCCATCCTTCGAATAAAGAGGGTTGAACCACGGCCGCCGCCCTGCGAAACACGTCAAGCTGTTCGGCACGGGGAACCAGCCCAAGGAACCAGACTTGATCGGTGAGATTGTATTCTCGAATAAATTCAAGCAGCTTGGAGAAGTGCGATGAATTGCGGCGGTCTGACTGCGCTCCACTACAAACGAGGGGGGCGGTAATTCGATATTGATCGCGGAGAGTAACGAGCGCCTTCAGTACGGTGATATGGTTTTTGTGTGCCCAAAACTGGTTGGGAAGGTACAGATATTTTTCAGGAATTCTATGCTCTTGGTGTAAACGACTGGGCGGCGCGGCTGGCGCCAGTTGAATTGGCGAGAAGAAATGCCAGACCCGCGGAATTGCTCGATGACCTGGAAAAAACCGCTGAAAGTCATTTGCAGCTACCTTGCTACTGAACACCACGGTGCCAAACGAGTTTGCAAGGGCGTTGATCGACGCGTCGCGGGCTGCGATTTCCTGCGTTGAAAACAATTCGGGTAAATGGCGATGCTGGAAGTCTGGTATCCAACGCATTGTCACCGCACCGGGTATTGTGGTACCAAAGCCTGGGTACACTACATCAATAGGGTTGTGCGATGCTTTGTTCCAGCCCAATTTTCGCAAGACTCGGTCGAGAAGTGTTTCGCCGGTTTGTTCACGGAAAATTTCGTGAGCGTTGCATTCGTCTAAGAACCTGGTGATGATGGGCTGGGGCCCGAGTAGCCGAATGATGGGGCGGTTTTCTATCGGAAGGCTTGCCAGGCTCAAGGACAGGTTTCGAAGGTAAAGCATACCTCCCATCCACTCAGGATTATCGATGAGCTCTATCCCGATTGTTATATTTTGATTTTTATAATCGTCGTTCATATTGGATTTCAGCCTGAGCGAGATTTCCACAAAATCTCGATCGTTCGAGCCAACTTGTGCAAAGGGTTACGCGCCTTGGCGAGAAGGCGACGTGCGGGGCCCTCCTGCAGGTTAAACGTTGAAAACGCAAACCAGTCAGCCACCCAAAGCTTTCTCATCACACCTGCTGCAACGAGCTCTTCAGCGTTGACGCCGGCACGCCCGCAGTCGTTGACATGGACTGGGCCTGGAGAAATGAGCAAATAAAGAAAAGGTCGGACACTTCCAGGCATTCTCCGTGGATAACAGAACGCGTCCATGCCCTTCATGCGCACACTTATCGCGAAACTTCGGAAAGTTCGCGCTTGCCCTAGCGCAAGATGTAAAAGCTTGCGTGGGAGAAGCATGCACCATAAGATTGGAAGCGTGACGGGCCGCAGCGGGGTGCGAAGGCCAAGATTGAAAATGGCTCGGCCAACCAACCGTAGCTTGATTAAAGTGCGGTGTGATTTTGGCGCATGGAGGTGCACAAAGCGCCAATGATCGATGACGTTACTCATGGATCGACGCGAAAACAATTCCTGCCAGACCCGAGCGAAGCTCGCGACCCCCACCCCAGGAATAATGCCGGTTTCTTCGATGTGCGCCAAAATCCTTGTCTCGTAGCAGACGCCAAGCCGGAAGCCCGCCGCCTTAATCCGGTAAAAGAACTCATAGTCGGCAAGGTAGTGCGGAAAGCGATGGGCATCAACGTTTCCGGCGCGTTGAATCATCCGCAGCGGAATCAGGCTGCCTCGCCCTGGCAACACATCAACATCGTCGCGAAATCGCTCAGAGGGATCCACTGCTGTCTTGACCGGGAATGCGTAAGGCGACCAGACAACATATTCACCAGCGTCGAGTACGCGCGTCGGGTCGCGGCTGTCGACGATTAACGCGCCAACTGCTGCGTCAAAACGCTTGGACGCCGCGACGAGCTTGAGCACGTAATCGGCCGGAATTTCGGTATCGTTATTTAGCATCAAGACGCAGTCGGCGTTATCTTGGCTTTCCTGAATCACGAAATTGATTCCGGCTGCCATCGCTCCCGCCCACCATAACTCGGTGGTGGTTGTGAGCACGTCTACGTCTGGGAACGCAGCGCGAACCGCCTTGACTGTGCCATCACTTGAACCGCCATCGGATACGACGATACGTAAGCTTGGATAAGTCTGGGTTTTGAGGTGCCTGATACACGCCAGCGTAAAATGAAGTCGATTGAATACCGGAATAACTGCGAATACGGTTGGAATTCGCTCCTGAGGGAACTGCTTTGCGAAAGTGGAAGTGTCAGTTGCCGTTGCGATGACAAACTGACGACTTTTAACGGCCAAGGCCGCGCCGTTCAGGGTGTCGTTTCCGCCAAGCTTTCGGATCTCAACTGTAAAAACCTGTCCAACTTCGATATTCGCAAGATCAACGACGATGTGGGAGAAGTCGCTGGTTGCAAAACTGTATTTTGCGACCTGCATGCCGTCGATCAGAATCTCGACCTCTCCAGGAGGCTCGAGTAGACCGAGTTCTAGCGTAAGCGCATCGGCGTTCGCTGGTCGCCTGAGGAACCAACGTCCGCGACGGTATGCAGTTCGCTCGAATGCGAAGGGACGCTGCAGTCGCCAGCCATTTAGCAGTTCAAATTTCGATTTAAGTTTCCCCGGAAAGGGGAGATCAAGATGGTGCTCCGGAATCAGCGAGGCCAGGCGAGCAACTGCCGATGACTCTGAGGTTAGCCAGTCGGCTAACTGCGCTGGTTGAAGAACCGTCTGAGTTTGAAGTCGGGCTTCCTCAGGCCAGGGCGCCTTGAGCTGAATTCGCATGGCAAGCGACCCAGAACGGGCGGCAAGCATTTCGCCATCTTGCTTGAGGTTCCACCTCGTAAGCTTGGAGAGCGTTCCGCCCGTTCGCGGTGCGTTGTAGAGGGTGTGGGTAAATAGATCAACGTTAACGAGCGTTGAATGTAGGCGGAGCGCGCCCACAAAATCAGAAAAACGTGGCACGCCCTCATTCACGCCAAGAAGCACGGCCGGTTGGGTATCGAAAATGTCGAGCTCTGTGTCGTCTGCTGACTTGGTCGGTCGAAACGAATCGCAGGTTGTAATTAAATAGCCGCCTGGGCGCAAAACGCGGAGTGCCTCAGAAATTGCGGCAGGCAGATCGCGCATGTGATGCAGTGCGGCGTTACAAAACACTGCGTCAAAGCTATTGCTCTTGAAGGGAAGCGCATGCGAAAAACCGCCTATCCAGCGGATGTGCGGGAAGTTCTTGTGCCCCGCCTCGGCGAGTAGCGGCGAGAATTCAAGCGCTGTAACCTTGGCCCCACGCATCGCCAACCGGTGACTGTCAAAGCCTAGTCCCGCTCCAACGTCAAGAACATCTTTTCCTTCTAGGTGGATACCCTGTGCGAGGTGATTGACCTCCACCCACTCGCCATAACGATTCGGAAGAAACGGTGATTGGGCTTCGGGGGTGGTTTTTTTGAACGAGTCTTTATCTGGCGCCTCATGATAGGCGGCGAGAAGACGCTCCCAGTTTTCCACCACGTCTGGGGTGATACCAAAATTTCCGCGATTGCTTGTGTTTGCTGCGATCTCAATAAGGCCGAGAATATCCTCGGCTTCGTAACTGCCAATGAACGGTACACCCCATACGAATGGATATTCTGCGCGACAAGCGCTGCATTCGAACGCGGTTTTGGCGTGTCCATTAATAATGTCGCCATCACACGCGACGCAACGTAGATCGCCTGTCAGAATCATTTTTCGCTTGATGGATTGAGTGACGAGTCAATCACTGTTCCATGCTTATCAATGACCATGAAGTCAATTTTTGCACTCCAGTGGTAGGAGGCGAAGAAAAGATCTCTGTTCCGCTCGAAAAAATCCTGAAACGCGTTGGCGCGACTACTTTGCAATGCCTCGAAATAATCATTCCCGAGTTCGCGTCTTTCCTGTTCGGTCCATTCAATGAGCACAAGCGTTGTGCCGAGCACAAGCCCATGCCAGCGATGGTGGTTAGGAATTCGCGTGAAATTGAACATCACATCCGAAAGACGGGTCGGAACCTCGATATAGCCCTGCTTTCCCACGCGCATGAGTTCCCGCATGGCAGCGCCTGGGTTGTCTGTGTGCTCGAGCACATGTGAGCAGAAGACGAAGTCGTAAGACTCATCAGTAAATGGCAAGCGCTCCAGATCGACTTCAAAAAAGGGTCGGGTGTCCTGGACGATAGATTCAACACGATGCGTGGTGGAGCCCACGTATTTATCAGCAAGCGCAGTTGCGCGCTTGAACGGCCACCCGCCTGATCCAACGTCTAACACCTTGGAATCAGCCGGAATATTCCATTCCATCACTTCGTTTTGGTAAACCCAGGTGTTCTTGACGGGCGCATGCCGACGAGCGAGCGAGGGAACCGATGACCTCGCGTCTGCCGGGAGCGTGGTAATTAGCATTGAACGGAGCAGGTCACGCAGCGCGTCTGCCTGAACATGATCGGCTTCTGAGAAACGGGGGAGAGAAGGGGCGATCTCATGCAGAATTGCCGCAGTTTTCAGAGCTGTTGCCCGCTGCGGTGATCGTAAGACGACTCGTAACAGAGCGCGGGTGGCCAGCACCAATGCTGAGTTAAACATGCGACTCAGATGCCCGATCATGCCCTGGTCTCTGAGGATGGCCGATGGATTGACGCGATGAACTCGCGTGATTCGGGAAGACGAGACACGACGCCGCTCCACGGAGCGAGCATGCTCTCAAGGCTTTGTGCATTCCAAAACCAGTAGTGGCCGAAAAACTGATCGACATCGCCATCGGGCACCACGATAGCCACCAAGCCGCCGGGCCGGCAGATCCGAACCAGTTCCGCGACCACATCACGCGGGTGCTCGAGATGCTCCAGCACGTCGCAACACATCACGAGATCGAATTGGTGACTGTCGAAAGGGAGCTCACGGTTGATGATGAACTGGCGAAGATCACTGCCGGGCACTGCGAGCCTGGCACTCTCAACAGCCTTTCCGGAGTAATCAAGCCCGGCCAGGACCGCTTGGGGGCGACGCCTGCGCACCTCGGCGAGAAGGTCTCCCGCACCACACCCAATGTCCACCACGCGTAGCGCGGTGGATAAATGGGCGTCGATGTGGTCAACGATCTCGGCGGTCATCTTTTCACGCACATGGCCGCTTTCTGCGCGGAATTTTTCGAGTGCATGGGTATCACCCCACAACCGGTCGTATGAGTCGGGCGAATTGTCTTCGGTGATCCAACCGATGCCACGCTCAGAGGTGATTTGCTGGTCGGGTAGCAATACCAGGCGGTAACGGTTTTTCGGCACCAGCAGAAACTGGCTCGCGAGGCCCGAAACATGGGTGCCCTTCGGCGTGTAGTCGTATTGATTCTGGGGGATATGATCCCAGCCGTTAAGGTTAAATGGTCGGTTCCCGTTGGCTTCGTAAAGGGAGCGGTCCTGCCAGACGGCGTTGGCCGCCCTTCTCAGGACCAGTGCGATAGCACGGCGGACCAGGTTGATGACTTGCACCGTCACCGCCTATTGATCCGGCTGATGGAACCGACTCGGGCCGCAACCGCTTGCGCTTTCGAATTCGGAATAGATTCAGGCCTCACGCTCATTGTTGTGCCTTCTTCTCGCATAGGTAAGCGAACCCAAACGCATAGCGCGGATCGTGTGACTTGAGTCCTGCGGCGAGAAAGGGCAGGGCGACACCTCGCAGGGCCAGTCTGGCAAAAAAACCCATACGCGATCCCATCACCACCTTCTCGTGGAGAAACTCTGAGAATAAAAGCCATCGATTTCCCAATGGCTGCTTAACCAATATATCGAAGGGAGCAAGCAATTTGTCTAGTGCAGAAGCGGAGAATCGAAAGAAATCGTCAGGCGCCGCGTGGTAGTAATACAAGAACGGCACGATGAGAAGCAAACGCCCTCCTGGCTTCAGAACACGCTCCTGTTCTGCGAATACCGCGTTGAAGTCATAAACATGCTCAAGCGCGAACACCGAGACCAGTGCGTCAACCGAGCAGTTATCCAGTTTAAGGTTGGTCATGTCGAGTTCAAGATCTGAACCGGGTGCCAGGTTGCTTGTAATATAGGGCTGCTCACTCGGAACAAAATGCTTGTAATAATCTCCGCCTGCGCCCAGTTCGATAATGGGCTTGGCTCCATGAAGCGCCGGAACAAGTGCGCGCATTGCTGCGTCTGACACGGCCCGGGCCGGCGTACGACCGTCGAGAAGAAATTCCCAGAGAAACGAAAGTGGAAGGGTTGGCGCTGCCAGCTTACGCAGCTCCTCCGCTGCAACCTTGAACTGGGGTTTTTCTGCCGATCCCGTTGGTTGCCCGAGGGAAACGCCGTTGGGTGTGGTCATGCTGCAACCACCTCGGGTGACACCGTTTGAAGCGAAAATTTTCCGTCAAGGTGCATCACAGCGTTGCTATCAGCGTAGAGAAACTGCGTTGAGGGATGCTTGACCAGGAAGCGTGACGCACCGAACCAATAGAAGAGGTGAACACCAACGCCCTTGCGCGAAACCCCAACGTTAAGCGTATACGACCCTGGGCGAAAATTTGGAGCGTTGACATGCACCCGGAGACGATAATTTCCTGGAGCTACCCGCGGAAGGTCGAGACCCTGCTCATAGCTATCCAGCGTTGCGATAAAGCGGTAATGCGCAGCATCGATGGTGAACCTTAGCAGGAGGTCCTCGATTGGATTCTTCACCGTGAGTTCAGCCTCGATGATCATTGCCTCCTTAAACTCGAATTCATTTCCGGTGGGGGCCAGTGCCGAATTAAACAACCGAACAGCGGTACACACAATGTCGCCGGTTCCGCCCTGAGAGTGTCCGTACTCTGCAGGGGTGCCGAGAGCGCTTGCCCCGTCTTTTGTGGCTGAAGCCAGTGCGAATTGTTCGCTGGCGAGCGCCGCGTTCCTTGAGTTCTGGTCATCGTAAGCACGAATGGCATTTTCAACGGGGCCGTCTACTTCAATGCCTCCGCGATTCATGAAGACGCCCCGGTCACATACCGACCAAATTGCGCCGGGTGAGTGCGATACCAGGATGATCGCTGTGCCGTCGCGTTTGAGTTTCAGAATGTAGTCAAAGCATTTTTTCTGAAAGTTCAGGTCGCCGACCGCGAGGACTTCATCCATAAGCAACACATCAGGACGGCTGAGCGCGGCAATCGCAAATCCCAGCCGAACATACATGCCGCTTGAGTAGTTTTTAACGGGCAGATCAATAAATTGACCCAGCTCTGAGAAGGCGACAATTTCGTCCATCAAATCGTCGATCTCGTGGGTGCTGAGCCCCAGCAGCGTGCCGTTGACATATACATTTTCACGGCCGGAAAGCATGGGAGCAAAGCCCGCGCCGGCGGCGATCATGGCTCCCACTCTGCCCCGAAGGCTCGCCCGTCCCCGGTCAGGCGCGTAAACCCCATTAAGGATACGCAGCAGCGTTGATTTTCCGCAGCCGTTGACCCCCATAATGCCAAGCGCCTCGCCGCGCTTGACCTCGAAGCTCACGTTGTTAACCGCCCAGAATTCGCCCTCTCGCAGGTCTCCGGTTGTGCTCGCTCGCCCGAGAAGCCGCTGGCTCATGTCGCGTAAGCCATATTTCATGGATTGCCGCAGCGTGAGACCAAATTTTTTGGACACGCCTTCGACGCGAATCGCCCAATCAGCGTCTGTTCCCGTCATAGCCGCTCCGCGACCTTATCCTTGATGAGGTAGAACGAATGCAAACCGAGGCTGAGTACAACCAAAGAAAACACGGTTGCGACTGCAAAGCCCTGCGGGTCGGGAAACTCGCCCAGCACGAACAGACTTCGCGGCGCATCTACAAGATAGGTCATTGGGTTCCAGGCGACGATGGTGGCAAGCACACCGTCGCCGAATTCTGGCTTATAGACCACCGGCGAAAGAAACATCAGCAGATTCAGAAAAGTGGACATAATGCCGGTGAGGTCGCGCGCCACCGTTCCGATCACCGAAAAAATCAGGCCCAGTCCGAGTCCGATAAAAACCACCGGCAGTAGGACGATGGGATAGATGAGCGCCCACCCTGAAGGGCTGATGCCAAGTAAAAGCGAAAATAAAAACACAACCAACCAGTGCACCAGAATGCTGTAGAAGACGTTGGCCATGCCGGTGATCGCAAAGGTGATCTTCGGAATGTTGGTCTTCATGATGAGGTCCTGATTGCCCTGCAGGCCACCACTCACCACAACGAAAACACTAGACAGAAACCCCCATATGCCCATGCCGATCACGATATAGATCGGGTAAGGCATGGTGGTTTCCCCGGGATTCAGAATGCCGGTTCGGTATAGAAAAACGAAAGGGAAAATCGCAAGTAACGGTGCGATGACGACCCAAAAATAGCCAAGAAGCTTTTGGCGAAACTGCGCAACGAAGTCACGTTTGAAAAGATGCCAGATGACATGCCGGGAAAAAAATATCTCGGTCCAGGCGGTTTTTAAAGAGCCGAAAAAACCTTTCGCATCACCCGCGGGTTCGTAAATGCGAATCAACTCCTTGGCTTTGTCAGCCATGACCCGGCTTTTCCGCAACGAATGAATAAAGACGCCCGGGC